>NZ_JBSFWB010000004.1:99485-514878 GCF_053592635.1 Streptomyces sp. NPDC002623
CCGGCTGAGGCGGAAGCCGAGGCGGAGGTGACGCCGACGGCTGAGGCGGAAGCCGAGGCGGAGGTGACGCCGACGGCTGAGGCGGAAGCCGAGGCGGAGGTGACGCCGACGGCTGAGGCGGAAGCCGAGGCGACGGCCGAGGAGCCGGCAGCGGAGGCTCAGGCCGAGGCGCCGACAGCTGACTCCGAGGCTGAGGCCGAGCCTGTGGCTGTGGCCGAGGCCGAGGAGCCCGAGGCGGAAGCCGCCCCGGAGGCGACCGCAGAGGCGGCGGCGTCCGAGGAGCCCACGTCCGAAACGGCGACCGAGGTCGCCGAGCCCGAGGCGGAAGCCACGCCGGTCGCCGAGCCCGTCGCCGAGGTCGCCGAGCCCGAGACCGAGCCGGTCGTGGAGACGGCGGAGCCGGCGGCCGAGCCCGAGGCGGAGAAGCCCGCGCCGGAACCGACGGCCGAGACCACTCCCGAGCCCGAGGCAGAGGCAGAGGTCGAGGTCGAGGCCGCTCCGGAGGCCACAGCAGCCGCCGAGCCCGAGGTCGAGGCCGAGGTCGCCCCTGAGCCGGACCCGGAGCCCGAGCCTGCCGCCGCCGCCGAGGCGAAGCCCGAGGCCGAGCCGGTCGTCGAGGCAGAGGCGGAGCCCGAGCCGGTCGTGGCTGCCGTTGCCGAGGAGGCAGAGGCGGAGCCCGTTCCCGCGCCGGCCGCCGAGGCCGAGGCCGAGCCGGTCGCGAACGCCGTCGCCGAGGCGGCGGAGCCCGAGGCCGATGCGGAGGCCGCACCCGCCTCCGTCCCCACCCCCACCCCCGTCGCCGCGGTCGCCGATGGCGGGGACGCCCCACAGGGGCCACCCGCACCCGACGACGAAAGCGTCACGGGTGGTGCGGGTGGGAGCGCGGGGGCCGAGGGCGGAGCCGAGGCGGGGGTGGCGGGCAACACCCCCGACCTCCCCCCCGGTCTCGCCACCGCCTACGAAGCCGCAGCAGCAACCCTCGCCAACACCCACCTCACCGACGCCCGAGCCAAGCTCTACCTCGTCCTCGACCGCTCAGCGTCCATGCGTCCGTACTACAAGGACGGCTCCGCCCAGGCCCTCGCCGAGCAGACCCTCGCCCTCGCCGCCCACCTCGACCCCGAGGGCCCGGAGAAGACGAAGGTCCACGTCACCTTCTTCTCCACGGAGGTGGACGGCACCGGCGAACTCACCCTCGCCGACCACGAGAACAAGATCGACGACCTGCACGCAGGGCTCGGCCGCATGGGCCGCACCAGCTACCACGCCGCCGTCGAGGACGTCCTCACCCAGCACCAGAAGGAAGCCCCCGGCACCCCGGCCCTGGTCGTCTTCCAGACCGACGGCGCCCCGGACGCGAAGACCCCCGCCACCCAGGCCCTCACGGACGCCGCGAAGGCCCACCCCGCGGTGTTCTTCTCCTTCGTCGCCTTCGGTGACCCGGAGAACAAGGCGTTCGACTACCTCCGCAAGCTGAAGCTGGCCAACACGTCCCACTTCCTCGCCGGCGAGACCCCGCGCGAGCTCACGGACACGGAGGTCTACGAGGGCATCCTGGCGAACTGGCGCCCGTAGCCCCCGCTCAGTGGCCGCCCGTCTCCCACCCCGTAAAACGGGAGGCGGGCGGCCCACCCATGTCGGCTACGATTTCAAGTTCAAGCCTCACAAAAACGACCGACTGGGAGCAGCCTCCGATGGCTCGACACCTCATCACCAGCGCCCTTCCGTACATCAACGGAATCAAGCACCTGGGCAACATGGTGGGGTCCATGCTCCCGGCGGACGTGTACTCCCGGTACCTCCGCCAGCGCGGCCACGACGTCCTCTACATCTGCGCGACGGACGAGCACGGCACCCCGGCCGAACTCGCGGCCAAGGAGCAGGGGCTCCCGGTCGCCGAGTTCTGCGCCCAGGCGCACGACGCGCAGAAGGCCGTCTACGACGGATTCGCACTCGCGTTCGACTACTTCGGTCGCAGCTCCTCCGCCCAGAACGTGGACATCACGCAGCACTTCGCCCGCCGCCTGAACGAGAACGGCTTCATCGAAGAGCGCGCCATCCGCCAGGTGTACTCGCCCGCCGACGGCCGTTTCCTCCCGGACCGCTATGTGGAGGGCACCTGCCCGCACTGCGGCTACGACAAGGCCCGCGGCGACCAGTGCGAGAACTGCACCCGCGTCCTGGACCCCACGGACCTGATCAACCCCCGCTCGGCGATCTCGGGATCCACGGACCTCGAGGTCCGCGAGACCAAGCACCTCTTCCTCCTCCAGTCGAAGCTCCAGCACGAGGTCGAGGAATGGGTCGCCCGGCACGAGGCCGACTGGCCGCAGCTGGCCTCCTCCATCGCCCGCAAGTGGCTCACCGAGGGCCTGCACGACCGCGCCATCACCCGCGACCTGGACTGGGGCGTCCCGGTCCCGGCCGACACCTGGCCGGAGCTGGCGGCGGACGGCAAGGTCTTCTACGTGTGGTTCGACGCCCCGATCGAGTACATCGCGGCGACGAAGGAATGGTCGGACGCGGCGCCCGCCGGTGAGACCAGGGACTGGAAGTCCTGGTGGTACGAGGCGGACGACACCGTCCGCTACACGGAGTTCATGGCGAAGGACAACGTCCCGTTCCACACGGTGATGTTCCCGGCCACCGAGCTCGGCGTGCGCGAGCCGTGGAAGAAGGTCGACTACGTCAAGGCCTTCAACTGGCTGACGTACTACGGCGGCAAGTTCTCCACGTCCCAGAAGCGCGGCGTCTTCACCGACCAGGCCCTGGACATCCTCCCGGCGGACTACTGGCGCTACTTCCTCATCGCCAACGCCCCCGAGTCGGACGACTCCTCGTTCACCTGGGAGCACTTCACGGCCACGGTCAACAAGGACCTTGCCGACACCCTGGGCAACTTCGTCAACCGCGTCCTGTCCTTCTCCAAGAAGCGCTTCGGCGACGAGGTCCCGGCGGGCGACGCGCCCGGCGAGGCGGAGGCGAAGCTGGGCGAGCAGATCGCCGAGCTCCTCGCGGAGTACGAGTCCCAGATGGAGTCCCTCCAGTTCCGCAAGGCGGCTGCCGCCCTGCGCGCCCTGTGGTCGGCCGGCAACTCCTATCTGGAGGAGAAGGCCCCCTGGCTGGAGATCAAGACGGACAAGGACGCCGCGGCCCTCACCCTGCGCACGGCGATGAACCTGATCCACCTCTACGCGGTGGTCTCGGAGCCGTTCATCCCGTCGACGGCGAAGACCATGCGCGAGGCCTTCGCCCTGCCGGACGACACGGCGACCTGGATCACTGCGGACGAGGCCCGAGCCCTGACCGCCGTCCCCGCAGGCACCCCCTTCACCGTCCCCCCGGTCCTCTTCGCCAAGCTCACGGACGAGGACCTGGAGGCGTACAAGGAGCGCTTCGGCGGCACCGAGGGCTGACGTCTTCCCGGCAAGCCCCGCCAGGCAAGGACCTGGCGGGGAAGGGAAAACGAAGACGGAGAAGATGTAGAGGAAAAGACGAAGGTCTTCCCCCGGCTTCGGCATGTTCTCGCCAAGCCGTATGGTTTCCGCCATGGCAGTCCCCGAGGTCATTCCGATCGCCTATGAGCCGAAGCACCGCACCGAGTCCATCGGACGGTACGCGGACGGCCAGTTCCTCGCGTCGGTCACGTACGCCTTCCCCCAGGGTTTCCGTCTCGACGACGGCTGGGAAGAGCACAAACGCCTCTACACCGTGCTGCACACCTTCGACGCCGCGGGCCACTACCGCGACTCGGACATCTGGTGCGCCGGCACCTGGGCCGAGCAGCAGCGCAACCCGCACGGCGACGACTCGGTCCTCACCCGCGCCCGGGTCCGCCTGGCGACCCTGCTGCGCAGCCTGCCCCGCCGCTCCTACACGGACATCGCCGTCCGCCCCTTCCAACTCACCTACGAGAACGTCCTGTTCGGCCTCGTGATCCGCAAGGACGACGAGACCGAGGACGAGGACTGGGCAGAGCTCTACCCCGACCGCCTCGCCTTCGGCCCCCCGTGGAACGGCACCTACGACACCTGAGCGGGCATACTCCACGAGCACTGGTTCGACGACGGTGATCGCGGGGGCGAGAGAACGCTATGGACTTCACATCCTGGGCTGACTGGATACGCGCAGCGTTGGGCGCGGTGACGGCATACGCCGTGACGATGGCGGCCTGGCCGCTGGTCGTACGGGCAGCAGCCTTCCGCGACCCGCACCGGCACACGGGGCGCCGTATCGCTCTCGTGCCGCGCCGTGCCGCCCGCCCGCACACCGAGGACGTCCGTCGCAGACTGCGTGCCGCGCTGGCCCTGCGCCGGTATCTGGGAGTGGCCGCAGCGACCCCGTCCGACCAGCTCCTGCGCCGTCTCGTGGAGGCGGACCGCTCGGACCGTGTGCTGTCGGCAGGCCGCAGAGTGTGGAGTGTGGCGGTCCCGCTCACGCTGCTGCTTTGCGGCCTCCTGCTCGGGGCCTGGATGATCGTCTCCAAGTACTTCCGCGACGGTCCTTTCATGGAGATGCCAAGCTTCTATTCCGTCCTGGCCAGGCTCCTCGGCTCAGGCGGCTGGTACACGGACAGGGAGTCCTGCGCCTCCTGGTCCCTGCTGACCGGGTGCGAAGAGGGCAGTGAGCCCTGGTGGGACGGTGCCGAGTCGGGGCTGTTCTTCGGATTCGCCCTGTCCCTGCCCGTGGCTGCGTGGCGCATCCGGCGGACGGCGCTCCGCAGCTTCGACCTCTGGGCACGGCAGGAGCCTCCCCTGCTCGTCTGCCTGGACGTCCTGACCGCCTGCCGCGATGCCTTGCGCGTGCCGCCACCGGAAGCGACCGTCCTCGACCAGCGCTTGTCCGAACTGCGGGCCGCCCTACAGGACTTCGCGGTAGACGGCCTGCCTCTCGCCGCACAACGGCGGGCCGAGCTGGAGGAACACGTCGCTCGCGTGGGCGAGGCCCTGGGAGAGGCGGCGGGGCAGGTCCTGCGGGACGGGAACACGGCTCTGCCCGCCCTCGTAGACCTGCTGGCCACCGTCCAAGACCGGCTGCACGCCTCCCGGTGGTTCGTCCTGCTCGATCCCGCCCAGCTCGCCCCGGCCCCGACGCCCCCATCGCCGGCCGCGGCCGCACCCGCTGCCGACGCCGGTCGCTGGCAGCGCTACATGTGGATCGCCACGGCCATGCCGGCCGTTCCGGCCCTGCTGGCGCTCGTCTTCACCTATGTGACGATCAGCCAGGCCAGTGAGACGCTTGGTCTCACCAGACGAGACCAGGTGGCCACCACCTACAGCGAGACCGTCTCCAGCCTGGGCGACGACTCGGTCGACGTAAGGATCAGCAGCATCTACGCGCTGCAGCGCATCATGCGGGAGTCACCGAGCGAACAGCCGGCGATCGTCAAGATATTGAGCGCCTATGTCAGGGAGCGCGCGAAGATGCCGGTCAAGGCCACGGCCGACCGCCTGCGCAAGGATCCGAAGACACACGCCGCCGAGGACGTACAGGCAGCACTCGACGTGCTGGGGTCACGCACCCAGGTCGTGGACGGGGAGCCCTTCATCAACCTGCGCGACACCTTCCTGGTAGGCGCTGACCTCTACGGCCTCGACTTCGCCGACGCGGATCTGCAGGGCGCGGACCTGAGCAGGGCCGACATGCGGGAATGCGAGTTCCAGTATGTCTGGTTCAACAATGCGCGCATGGAGGAGACCTTGTTGAGCTCCGGGAACTTCACCGAAGCCGAATTCATCGGAACAGATCTCAGCGGAGCCTGGCTGGACGGCGCGTACCTCTACAGGGCGAATCTGACCGGCGCCATCCTCATCGGCGCGCACGCGCAGGCCTCGGAGGACGGCGCCCGCACCAACTTTGAATCGGCTGAACTGACCGGCGCGAACCTGACGAACGCGGATCTGACGGATGCCTACCTTACGAGTGCCGACCTCAGCAAGGACGAAACCCACCCGGCGACGGTAGTCAAGGGCGCGATCTTCACCGGCGCCGGCCTCGATGGCGTACGGCTGGACGGCGTCGATCGGACTACTGCCACCTGGTGAGCGGGAGCACGTGCTACTGCAGGACGCCTGCGGCATCAACCAGGCTCGGGCCACGAGCAGTTGAGGTCAGCTCCCCGACGCGTACGTCACAAAGTCCGCCCACGCTTCCGGGGCGAAGCCCAGGCGGGGGCCCTGGGTGTTCTTTGAGTCGCGGACGTGGATTATGCGGGGGGTGGTGGCAACCTCGACGCAGTCGTTGGGGTTGCTGGTGTCGCTGTAGCTGCTCTTGAACCACGCCAGCTCGGAAGGGTCCCCGGCAGAAGCCTCGCGGATCATGTCTCTCCCAGCAGTTGTTCGATGAAGGCCACTGACTCCCGTGCGGTCAGAGCCTCGGCCCGGATGATGCCATAGCGCAGTTCGAGGATCCTGAGCTGCCTTGGGTCGGAGACGGGACGGCCGCCGAACTCGTCGTCCATGCGACCAACCGCCGTTCCGTCCCCGAACTTCAGCACCTGGATCCGTCCGCCTGTACCAGGGTGGTCCCAGCGGTCCATCGGCATCACCTGAATTTCGACGTTCCGCAACTGCGCCAGCTCCAGCAGACGTTCGAATTGCCTACGCCTCACCATCTTGCCTCCGACTGGCCGCCTCAGCGTCGCCTCTTCCAAGACGAAGCTGAGCTCGGGAGCCGGTGAGCGCTGGTAGATGTCCCGCCTGGCCATGCGTGCAGCCACCGCCCGCTCCAACTCCTGCTCCGGAGGCGAAGGCCGCCGCGTCCGCAACAACGCCCACGCGTACTCCTCAGTCTGCAACAGGCCGTGCAGAGCATGGCTTCCGTACGAGAGAAGCTCGACCGCCTTGGCCTCCATCTTCGCCAAGTCTCGAACGGTCTTCGGATACCGGACCTTCCTCACGTCCTCCTTCATCGCCGAGATCAGCCCACCCGCCCCCAACACCTCGTCCGCCTTGTCCAGGAACTCAAGCTGTGGGATCCGCTTACCCCCCTCGATCTTGTAAACCATGTCCTCCCCGTACCCCACCGCCACCCCGAACTCGGCGGCCCGCATCCCCTTCGCCTCCCGACGCAGCTTCAACTGCCGCCCCACCGTCGCGACGACCGCCACACCCCAGTCGTCGTCCGGGTCCACCTCCCAGCCCGGCTCGTCCGCCTCGCTCTTGAGCCGACCCGTGTCGCCGTTGACCTGCTGCATTCCGCGCCCTCCGTCGTCCGTACGCGCCGCAACGCCCCGTACCCGTACAGCCCGCGCCGACAGCCCCGACAGCACCGGACAAACTCCGGACAGTCACGGTACGGACCGGCTGAGTCACTCCTCACGGTAAGCACACGCCGCCACGCTCAGTGATGTGAACCAGAAAAACTCCACCCAACTCCACCCCCGCACCCGTCACTTCAGCGTCCTGCTGTCCCCCACCCCACGCGGTGCCCGCCTCGCCCGTCTCCTCGCCACGGAGTGGCTACGCACCTGGGATCTACCGGCCGGACTCACCGACACCGCCGCACACCTCGTCGCCGAGCTCGCCTCGAACGCGGCGACCCACGGCCGGCTCCCCGGCCGCAGCTTCCGTCTCGCCCTCCACGCCACCACCGACGTACTCCGCATCGAAGTGGCGGACACGCGCGGTGACGACCTCCCGTGCCCCCAACCCCCGACCCCCGAGGCCGTTTCGGGGCGCGGCCTCCTCCTCGTCGAGGCCCTCGCCGACCGCTGGGGCGTGGAGCCCGGCCCGGTCCCCCGCAAAACCGTCTGGGCCGAACTGAGCCTTCAGACACCGGAGCACAAGGAACCGCGCTCCGGTGCGACCGGCGGTCTTTTCTAAGAACCACTGGGAGAAAGAAACCGTCCCTAAAGACTGAGCGGGAGTGAGTCCTGTTGCCAGGTCTCGTGCTCGGCCGAACGCCCCGGACGGTGTTGGGCGTTCTGGTTGCCCGCGTTCGCTCCGCGTCCGGCGCCGGCGGATCGTGTCCGTGGTCCGGGGATACGGGGGCGGGTTCCCTCACGCCCGGGGAAGCCTGGTCCGGCCTGGACGGTCCGATGCCCCACCGCATCGCTCCGGTGTGGTGGGGGCGGTGCCGTCCGTCGCCGGATCGGGTGTCCCTGGGCGCGCCTTCCGATCGCCACGGCGGCAGCGTCATGGCGGGTGGTCTGACGAGTCGTGCTGGTGAGGGGTTTCTGCCAGTGCTGGGCGCCCCAGCGGCTGGTGTAGGCCGGGTCCACGGCGATGATCGCGATCCCCGTGGCGTCGGCCATCGAGGCCAGCCGGGCGCGGAGTCTGCCGGTGGGCATGCCGGAGATCAGCTGCCGGAAGCGTTTCCTGCGGCCGTGCTTCTCCCGGGTCTTCTGCGCACCGAAGTCCAGGTCCTCCACCGCAATCGCCTTCACACCGCACGCCCGGGCCCAGTGCAGCAGGCGGGTCAGGGCGTGGCGGACCTGGGCGTCGCGGTGTCCGGCGGTGCCGGTCAGGTCGTAGAAGAAATGGCGCGGGGCGCCGGTCGGGTTGCCGTGGGTGTCCAGGTGCCAGGCGGCCAGGTGGTCGGCGTTCATGTCCACACCGATCACGCCGTGCGCGAGCGCGGCCTCCAACGGGATGGCGGGAGTGGGCGGGATCTGCCAGGAGGCGGTCAGATACCAGCGGTCCCGGCCGGTATCGAGGTGGATGCGGTAGGCGATCGCCCTGTCGGCCGCGACCCGGTTGGCCCACTCCTCGCGCCGGTGCGCGAACACGGCCCGGCAGGCCAGAACGTAGCGGCCATGCGGGGCGTTCGCCAGATACGCGAGCGGCGCGGGGAGCTTGATGCTCACCTCGCCGTCCGGGCTGATACGGATCGTCTCGTTGCCGTAGCGCTTGCCGGACTCACCGTCCGCCTGGCAGAACCAACGCTCCGCCTCCCACCGCCCCCGCCATCCGGACTCGGTCAGCCCGGCGGCGTCCAGGTGGTGGCGGGTGCGGGCCAGACGCTTGCCGCCGCGTACGACGTGGACGAGTCCGGCCTCACGGTCGGCCCGCGCACCGGCCAGCCGGTCCTGCAGGACCCGCACCCGCCGCGACTTCGCATGCCACTCCCGCGAGGACCGGTAACCCCCGGGTGCCTTCCTCGTCCCCTTCTGCCCGACCGGCAGCGACAGCCGGCCCTCGATGGTACGAACACCCGCTTCCAGGTTCTGGATGTGCGCCAACTGGCAGCGGCGGGCCAGTGCCCACTGGTCATGCGTGGCCTTGGTGATGCTGCCCGCCCACCGCGACGACGACAACGGCGTCAGCTCCCGCTTGCGCACCGCCCACGCCTCGGTGGAATGCGACAGGCCGTCCCGGCAACGCGCCTTGAGGTCCTTGGAGGCCAGCGACCCCAGATGTGCACCCACCAGACGCAACACCTGCTCATCGTCCGGTGTCAGCTGCTTGAGGCGGGTCCGGACAGCCACACCGCTCGGACCGGACGCGACGAACGGCTCCCCCACCCCGTCACCCCCGCCCGATACCACCGAAGAACCCTGTCGCCATGGCAAACGAGCACCACCCAGGAAGGTCACGCATTCGAGGCGAGAACGTCAGTTCCCCGCCAAAACAGCGACCCCACGGCCGAGATACACGACACGACACCGCCCACCCACACTCACTCCCGCTCACCAGAACACTCTTGAACGCACTCCAGCGTCAGCAGCTCCAACCCCTGCACCGCCCGGTCGCCTTCCTGGCCCACCGCCCAGCTCCCACCACTCCCGCCGTACCGCGCCCCCGAGCCGCCACCGACCGTCCGGCACCGGCTCCGGAACTGCGACGGCTGTGACCGGGGAATCCGCGCGGCCGAGCCCGGACTGTGTCGCGACTGCGCAGACAAGGAGCGGGCGCCATGACCGCCTCGGACAACGCGCAGCAGGGCGCCTCCCACCGGCACCGGAGCCGTCCTCACTGACATCCACTCCACGCCCGACGGCCCCCGCTACGCCACCCGCAAGGACTTCGTCTACGGCGAGGACGTCACCATCGCCGACTGGACGATCTCGACCCAGAACCTGCCGCGCTACGGAGGCGGGGCGGGCGAGTGAATCGTGTTCGCGCGTCGCTTCCGGCAGGGACGCGAGGGCCGGGGGCTCGTGGTCTCCCGGCCCTCGCGCGATTTTGGGGTTACTGCAGGACGCCTGCGCCCGTGGTCGTGGACAGGGTCGTCGGCAGGTTCTTTGCTGACGTCTCCAGGCCCGCGGTGAGGGTCGGGGTCCAGTTGACCGTCGTCTTCAGGTCCTTCGACGAAGCGGCGTTGTACGCGGCGACGACGTCCGTGACCGTGCCGTTGACGACGTTGCCGGAGCCCTTGACCGAGCCGGTGCCGTCGCCGCTGAGGAGCTTGGCGATCTTGCCGCCGGTCGGCACCTTCCAGTAGTTGTTCTCGGCGACGACCTGGGCCTTGGCGCGGGAGTTGATGCTGTACTGCGTCGCGTAGCCGTTGAGGGTCGTGACGTCGTAGTAGTTGTTGTAGATGTGCACCTGGCCGACGCGGGCCAGCGGGGCGCGCTGGACGATGCCCTTCCAGATGTTGTGGTGGATGGACACCCGCAGCTTGCCGGCCGGCTCGCTGTCGCTGCTGCCGATCAGCATCGTCTTGTCGTGGTTGGTGAACTGGTTGCGGGACACCGTCACCAGGTCCGAGCTCTTGGTGATGTCCAGGGCGCCGTCGTGGATCTGGTACTCGCGGCCGTAGTACTTGGGGTTGGCGCTGTCCAGGTGGGGTGCGTCGGTGAACGTGTTGTGGTCGGCCCACACGTGGGTCGCGCCGCGCAGGGTGACGGAGTCGTAGTTGGAGTTCCAGTTGCCGTCGTCGCCGTCGGTCGGGTCCCACTGCGGGAAGCAGTCCTCGGTGGCGCCGAAGGTCAGGTTGCGGACGACGACGTTGTCCACGTTCTGGATCTGGAGCATGCCGCCGGAGATCCCGGCGGCCGTGCCCGGCACGCCCACGATGCTCGTGTTGGCGGGCACCTTGAAGACGATGTTCTTCGCCTGCTTGGTCTGCGCGGCGGCGCGCGCCTTCTCCTGGGTGCCGGAGGGCAGCTTGGAGGTGCCGTAGGAGGCGGGGTCGTACGCCTTCAGGTAGGCCGAGAGCGAGTAGCCCGTGCCCGACGCGTAGTTGGCGCAGGTCAGCTCCTTGCCCGCGTCGTCGGTGTTGGCGTCGATGGTGCCCTTGACCTTGATGATCCGCGGGGTGGTGTCGGACGCGGAGCCCAGCGCCTTCACGAGCTGGGCGCGGGTGGAGACGGTGAAGGTGTGTGCGGCGTCGGCCTTGGCGCCACCGGTCGTGCCCGTGCCGGAGGAGGCCCAGCCGTCCTTCGCGGCGAGCGTCTGGTGGTACAGGTCGACGGTCCCGGCGTTCGCGTTCATCACGACGACGCCGGCGCCGACGGCCGCGGCCACCGCGGCGGCGGAGATCACGAGGGTGCGGCGCGAGCGGAGGGACCGGCGGTGGGAGGTAACTGCCACGGGGGATCCTTACGGGGAGGAGCGGGCTTACGTCCTGTCAGTGGTCGCCGCCGTGTGAAGAGTTGCCGCCCGTCAAGAATTTTTTCTGCCGACTCGTGCGCCGCCCGCTCAAACGCCTTCACGATTCCCTCACCTGCCCCTTAAGGTGCCGCGAGGGGGGCAAACGCCGCCCATGGGGACGAACTTGGGGGACATCCATGGCACTTTTCGGGAACGCGCACCCGATCGATCCGGCGCAGGCCCAGCAGGACTACGCGCGGCTGCTGGGGCAGGGTGAGCAGGTCCAGGCCGCCTTCCTGCTGATCCGGGACACCATCATGTTCACGGACCGTCGGCTGATCCTCGTCGACAAGCAGGGGATCACCGGCAAGAAGACGGAGTACCACTCCATCCCGTACCGCAGCATCACCCACTTCGCGGTGGAGACCGCCGGCACCTTCGACCTGGACGCGGAGCTGAAGATCTGGGTCTCCGGCTCGTCCGTGCCGATCGAGAAGACGTTCACGAAGGGCGTGGACATCTACGAGGTGCAGGCGATCCTCACGCAGTTCGTGGCGAAGTAGAGAAGCAGAGAAGTAGCGCCGGTCCTTCAGGGAGCGGGGGCCGCCGGTGTCACTGGCGGCCTCCGCCCGGACCGCCACCGCCGCCGCCCCCGCCGAACCCGCCGCCCTCCGGGGCCTGGCCGGCCGTCGCCGTGCCGATCTGCTGCGCCGAGCCGAGCGTGCCCGGCTTCGCCGCGAGGCCGCCCGTGCCGTCGGCGCCTTCGGCACCGGTCGGCGCTGTTCCGCCGGAGTAGATCCGGTACTCCTTCCCGGACGTGATCGCGGACGACGAGAAGACGACGTTCTGGATCTGCTTGGACGTGACGTACGTGGCCACGACCTTGCCGTCGGCGTCGACCACGTGCAGGGTCGTGCCCGCCGGGACGGAGGAGTCGAGGGTCGCCGACAGCCAGCCCTGCGCCGAGTCCTCGTCGGGGGCGACGACCATGCTCGAACTGCCGGCGGCGAGCAGGGTGCCGCCGCTGACGCGGAAGTCCCCGTTGACGTCGAGCGCGCCGTTGCCGCCCCGCTGGGGGCCGTTGACGACGACCGTGCCGCCGCTGATCTCGGCGGTGCCGTTGGAGTCGAGGCCGTCGCCCTCGGAGTCGACGAGCAGCGTGCCGCCGGTGACCGTCAGCTTGAACGCGCCGACGTTCTCACCGCCGCCCCCGCCACCCCCGCCGCCCGGACCGCCACCCCCGCCTTCCTGGGAACTCCCGCTGCTGCCGGACGCGTTGATGCCGTCGTCGCTGGCGACGAGCGAGACCGCCCCGCCGCTCACGACGATGTCGGCGCCTTCCAGGCCCTCTTGCGCCTTCGTGACCTTCAACGTGCCCTTGTCGATGACGAGGTCGCCCTCGGCGTGCACCCCGTCGTCGCCGCTCGCGGCCGACACCGTGGCCCCGGCGAAGTGGACGGCGCCGTCGCTGTGCACGGCGTCGTCGGCGGCGTCCACCGCGATCGTCCCGCCCGCCAGGACGTCGATGACGCCCGCCTTCAGCCCCTTGGCCGAGACGTCGTCGGAGGGCTCGGCGCCGCTCCCGCCCCCGCTGCCGACGGTCAGCCGGCCGCCGGAGACGACGAGGTCGGTGGCCGCGTCGACGCCGTCGCCCTTGGCGGTGACGTCGACCGCGCCGCCCGCCACGGACACGTATCCGGAGTCCGCGTCGTCGGCGTTGTCGGCCTTGAGCCCGTCGCCGCCCGCGTCGACGGTGAGCGTGCCGCCCTGGACGACCAGGTAGTCCTTGCCCCGGACGCCGTCGTCGGCGGCGGTGACCCGCACCGTCCCGGAGGCTAGGACCAGCCCGTCCTTGCTCGCGATCCCGTCGGCGCCGTTTCCGCGCACGGTGAGCGTGCCGGCGCCCGCGAGCGTCAGGTCGCCGGCGCTGAACAGGGCGGCGTTGACCTCGGCGTCGTCGGCGTAGGAGTCGGCGTCGGAGAGGGTGTTCGCGCTGCCGTCGGCGAGGACGACGACCAGTTCGTCCACCGCGGTGGCCGCGACGGCCGCACCACTGGAGCTGGAGATCTTCGCCCCGTCGAGGAGCAGCTTCACCGTCGCGTCGGGCGCGTCGACGACGATCCGCCCGTCGGTGAGCGTGCCGCTGAGCCGGTAGACGCCGGCCGCGGTGATGGTCACCGTGGAGCCGTCGGCCTTGGCGCCCGCGCCGCCGACGGTGGCCGAGTCGCCGTCGAGCGTGATGTCCACGGCGCCCGATACATCGGCGTCGGCGTCGTGGGCCTTCTTGTTCGCGGCGAGCACGGCGGCGGCGCTCTGCGTACCGTCGACGGCGACGCCCGCCGAGCTCGACGCGGACGCCCCGGAACCGCCGTCGGCCTCCTCGGAGCCGCCCGACGAGCAGCCGACGAGCGCGGCGCAGGCCAGGGCTGCGGAGGCCAGGGCGGCGGAGGCGAGGCCGGCGGCCGACTTCCGCCGAACCGTTGTTCTGATGCTCATCCGGGGCTCCCGTCGAGGGCGGTGGGGAAGTGGCGCCGCAGGACCGGCAGCCAGCGGTGGGCGGGGAGTTCGGGGCGCAGGGCGGCGAGGCCGGTGCCGTACTTGGAGACCGTGCAGGGCCGGTGGCCGAGCGACCACAGCAGCCGGTCGGCGCCGGACCCGGCCCGTCCGGCCTTCGTCTCGACGACGGCCCGGTCGGCGGCGCCCAGTGCCCGGGATCCGTCCGGCAGGGCCCAGCGCAGCCCGGTGTCGACGGTCACCCGGCTGCCGTCGTCGGGCAGCAGCAGGGTCGTGCGCCGGTATGTCGTGGTCAGCGCGGGCCGGAGGCGGAAGCCGCGGGAGTCGATGCCGGCGGCGGCGAGGACGGCGTCGACGAAGGCACGGCCGGCGCCGTCGAGACCGTGGTCGTCGCCCTCGTCGCCCTCGTACGGGATCCGCTGTTTGACGGTCGTTCCGCGCGGTCCGTGGGTCTTGACCTCCAGGAAGTCGAGCCCGGAGTCGAGGTAGCTGCGGATCCGCACCTTGAAGCGGCGGCGGCGACCGCGCGCCGCGCCCAGGTAGGCGTCGAGCTGCGGGGTGTCGAAGTAGCGGGAGCGATACCCGAAGTCGCGCTCCCCGGCGATCTCCAGGACCCGTACGTCCGTGTCGAGCCCGCCGAGCACGAACGGCAGGTCGGGGAGGGGGAGTACGTATTTGCGGTCCAGGCGGGTCAACAGCTCGGCCTGTGCGACGAGTTCGTCGAGTCCGACGGGTCGCAGGGCGCCGACGGCCGTGCCGAGGGAGTCGAGCGCGGTCACGCCCGCACCCCGGGCCGCGGCCGCGCGGACTCCACGGCCGAGGGGGCGGCGGCCCGCGCCTTGCCCGGCAGCACGTATCTGACCTCGACCTGGGTGATGTCGTTGACGAGGTCGATGCTCTTGACGGACAGGTTCACCACCCGCCCGCCCAGCAGCACTTCGAGGTGTGCGCGCAGGGCGTCCTCGTCGGTGTACGCGGAGTCGAGACGCAGGCTGCGCGAGCGGTGCCGGGCGAAGAGGCGGGGGTGGTCGGCGACGAACAGCGTGCCGACGATCAGCGCCGTGAGGGAGACGGGCAGCGCCGTCGCCTTCTCGGGGATGCCGTTGAGCAGGCCGATGGCCAGCGCCGAGAAGTAGTAGGCGATCTCGTGCTGGGCGATCTCGTACGACCGCAGCCGAATGATCGACAACACCCCGAACAGGCCCATCCCCAGCCCGATGCCCACCGAGGCGGAGCTCAGCGTCATCGCCACGGCGAGCACGCCGACGTTGATGCCGAGGAACGCGGTGATCATGTCCCGGCGGTGGTGGCGGGGGAAGTACACGCCGAAGGCCAGGACGGAGATGGCGACGAGGTCCGTGACCACGAGGACCGTTTGGGTGCTCATGACACGACGATGGGAGAGCTTCCTGTGCCCTGCCTTGGAGATTCCTTAAGCGACTTTGAGAAGTGCAGAGAAAGTCCGGAGGAAGTTCAGATGAAGTGTGGAGAAACTACAGGTGGATTCTTTGCAGTTGACAGACCTCCATCTGTTTCGCCCGACGGCGGCGCGCGCCCGTGGCGTTGCGGACCGTACGGCCGCCCGGTCTGCTACGACTGCCCGGTGGACCTCATCGAGCAGCACCTGCGCCTCCTCGTGGACGTCTTCGGCGTGCCGTCCGCCCCGTTCTCGCTGGCCGGCGGCTATGCCCTGGAAGCCCACGGCCTGCTCCGACGCCCGCACGCGAACGTGGACCTGGCCACGGAGAGCGCCGAGCCGATGGCGGAGATCGCCCGGACACTGGGGGAAGAGCTGACGGGCCGGGGGCGTGAGGCGACCGTCCAGGACACGGACCCGCTGTCGGCGCGGCTGACGGTCCTGGACCCGGGGACGGGCATCGCGCTGCATCTCGCCCTGCACAAGGAGACCCTGTGGAGCCCGCCCGTGCCGACGGTCTACGGCGAGACGCTGTCTCTGCCGGACGCTGTGGGCACGAAGATCCGGGCGCTGTACGACCGCGGTCTGGCGGTGGACCTGATCGACGCCCGGGCCGCGGCGGCCCGCTTCAGCCACCCGGACCTGGAGGAACTGGCCCGCCGACACGCGCGGGACGCGTTCGATCTGCCCACGCTGCAGACCCGGCTGGAGGGCACGGACCACTACCCGGACACGGCGTTCACGCGGTACGGACTCACGGAGCCCGACATCGTCGACCTGCGGGCGTGGGCCCAGTCCTGGTCAACGGACATCGCGGAACGACTGCTGGAGGAGGGGGCGTCACCGGACGAGTGACCGGGACGCCCCCTGCCGCGAATCGGCTGAGCGACTCAGCCGGCTGATTCAGCTGGCCGAGGCCGAAGCCGTCGCGGACTCCGTGCTGGACGCGCTCGGCTGGGAGGCGTCGTCGGTGCCCTCGTGGGTCGCGTCGGGCTCGACGCCCATGGTGATCGACCCGATGACACCCTTGGCGATGTTCTTCTTGTTGTACTTCAGCTTGAGCAGACCGCCCTGGACACCGCTCTGGTCGTAGATCGTGTCCTCGGTGAGGGTCGTGCGCTCGGTGGTGCTGGTGGAGTACGGCTCCACCGTGGCCGAGAGGAGCACGGACTCCTCGTCGAAGAAGAACTGACCGGTGTGGCAGGTGTTCCCGCCCTCGTAACCGGCGTCGGTCCACTCGCCGTTCACATGCACCTTGGTGTGGATGTGCACGGTGCGGCCGCGGTACCAGCCCGGGAAGATCGTCTTGAAGGTGACCAGGCCGTGCTTGTCGGTCTTCCAGGTGCCGCGCAGGTAGCGCTCGTCGTCGGTGGGCTCCTCGTGCCCGCCGCCACCGCCGCCACCGCCGGCCGGCGGCTCACCGGTGGGGGTGCCGGTGGGGACGTCGGTCGGCGTGCCGGAGGGCGCGTCGGTCGGCGCGGTGCCGCCACCGCCACCGGTGGACAGGCTCTCGTAGCCGGAGTAGATGCCGAGCGCGTCGCAGTGCCACACGTCGACGGCGGCGTTCGCGATGGGCTTGCAGGTCTCGGAGTCGATCACCTTGAGGGCGAGGGTGAGCGGGATGCCCTCCTTGTCCTCGGTGATGTCCTTGCGGATCTTGTCCGCGTCGATGTAGTACGGGCCCTCGGTGGTCTCGGAGGTGAGCTTGTAGCACTCACCGGCGCTGGCCGAGGCCTTGGCGGGCTTGCCCGTGGCCTTCTTCTCCCCGGCGAAGGCGCCGGCGGCGAGCGCACCGCCCGCACCGACGGCGACAGCCGCACCCGCACCAGCGACGACGACCTTGCGGCGGGTCAGATCACGCTTGTGCTTGGGGCCTTGCTGGTCGTCCGCGACGCTCTGCTCGTTGTCGTTGTTCTCGATGTTTCCCGTCATGAGCGCGAAACTAGGCAGCGGCCCTGTCAAACCCGTGGGAAAGGCCTGTGGAATTCCATGGCCAGGCAAAAAGGCTTCGGACGGGGGCCCGTTTTCGGCCGACTCATGATATTGAATCCGCCAAGGCAAGCCTTGCCTTACTGAATTCCGGGTCGGGTCCCAGTGCCGCGCGCGCCGTCCGGAGATGGTCCAGGCCCTCCTTCGCCACCCGTGTCACCTCCGCGTACTCCGCCGCCGTGCGGGCCTGCGCCAGCTGGGCTCGCGCCGTGCGATGGCACTGCGCCGCGCTGGTCAGCGCCTGGCCCGCCGTCTCGTCCGCCCGCGCCCAGGCCCGCACGTCCGGGGGGACCAGGCCGCCGCCCAGCCGGACGAGCCAGTGGTTCGCCTCCGCCTCCGCGTCCAGGTCGGACGGACGACGGCTGCGCCGGGCGCGCCGCTGAGCCACCACCCCCACCACCGCGCCGACGATCAGCAGCACCGAAAGCATGATCATGAACCCCGTGGATCCCATCGACCCGATCGATCCCATCGATCCCATCGCCGGCTTCCTCCCTCGCCCCGCCGACCCATGTCGACGCTTGTCGGCCCTTTGTCTGCCCTCTTCCCCTATGAGACGACAGGCCGCTGTGGGCGCACCCCGGGATCCCTGTGCGCTTCCGGTGAGGTCTCCAGGTGGGGACGACACCCGTGGCGGACGTAGGATGACCTGCCGTCAAACCACGGGTGAGCAGGGCGTGTTGCGGTAGCGGACGCATTGGGGGGTGCGCCGGCATGCGGATCGGCATCATGGGCGGAACCTTCGATCCGATACACCACGCCCATCTGCACAACGCCGTCATCGCCGCGTCCGCCCACGGCCTCGACCACGTCGTGCTCGTGCCCACCGGCGAGCCCTGCCACAAGGACCCCCGCGCGGTGTCGCCGGCCGCGGACCGGCTCGCCATGGCGGAGCTCGCCTGCCGGCCCAACCCACTGCTCTCCGTCAGCCGGGTCGAGACCGACCGTCCCGGGCCCAGTTACACCGCGCCCACGCTCCGGGCGTTCCGCCGGGCGCTCGGGCCTGCCGCCGAGCTGTTCCTCATCGTCGGGACCGACGCCGCCGAGGGCATCTCGCAGTGGTACGAGGCCGAGACGATCCCCCGGCTCGCCCGGCTGATCGTGTGCGGGCGGGCCGACCACGTACCGGACCCGGCCCGGCTGCCCCGGTCGGGGCTGTACGTTCCCGCGTCCCCGTGGCGGATCTCGTCCACCCAGATACGCGCCCGCGTACGCGCCGGCCGCCCCGTCCGCTACCTGGTCCCGGACGGCGTCGCCGCGTACATCGCCGAGCGCGGCCTCTATGCCGTCGACTGAGCCAGTGCCGTCAGGCCCGCGTCGGAGTCGGTCACCGGGACGACCAGCGCATCGCGGGCCCGCATGACGCGCAGGGCCGGGTCCGTCGGGGGGCCGCACTGCAGCCAGAACGTGCGCCGGTCCGGTCGCGCGGTCCGCTCCAGGGCCTGGCGCAGGGGGATGTCCCAGCTGGCCGACCAGCCGCAGACCAGCAGATCGCACGCGCCGAGCACGGTCTCCAGGAAGGCCTCGATGACGGGGTGGTAGGTGGCGAAGCCGCACGAGGTGTCACGGATGCGGATGTCGAGGTAGTCGCCGTGCAGCTTGACCAGCTCGCGGCCACGCGTCCGGGCCGCGATCCGCCGCGTCGCCGCCGCGATCCCGCCGAGCTCCAGGGCGACCTCGGCCGGTGCGCCGGCCTCGCCCAGCGCCGTCTCCAGGAGGCGGTCGAAGTTCGTCGTCAGGACGGGTCCCAGCAGGCCGTCGGCGACCATCGCGGCGAGGGCGCGGTGGGCGGGGGTGGGGCGGGTGGGACCGCCGTCCGGCCGTCGGTCGAAGTGGCGGCTGGGCAGGGCGAGGGTGTCATGGGAGACGTCGCCCTCGCTCTGCAGCATGCGGATGTAGTTGGGGAACGCGCCGTGCCGGCCGAGATACCAGTCGACGGGGTCGCCGTCGATGTCCTCGCCCCGCCGCGCGGCGATACCCCGCAGCAGTTCCTGCCCGGTCGACACCCCCGCCGAAGCGGACACCCCGGCCCCGGCCAACACCGCCACGGCCCGACCGCCCCCGACGATCCCCCGCGCCACCCATGCCATGGACGCAACCCGCGGCTTCCAGGGGCCCCCGGAACCCGGGGAACCCACGGAGAACCCGGTGCCTGGGGAGCCCGCGGGAATCCCGGAACCCGGGGAACCCGGGGAAATCCCGGAGCCCGCGGAGAACCCGGAACCCGCGGAACCCGCGGAAATCCCAGAACCCGGGGAGACCCCGGGCCCGGGGCCCGCGGGAACGTCCGTGCCTGCGGAGACCGCCGGCATCTCGGACGCCCCCAGGGCCGAAGTGCCGCCGCCGGGGACCCCCGAGCCCTCGGCTCCCTCCGAACCCCCGGCCCCCTCCGAGCCCCCGGCTCCCTCCGAACCCTCAGCCCCCTCCGAGCCCCCGGCTCCCTCCGAACCCTCAGCCCCCTCCGAGCCCCCGCTCATGAAGTCCCCGGGCGGTATCGGACGCACCGCATGTCCGCCAGCCTTCCGGCCTGGGTCTCGGCCTGGGCTTCCTCCTCGAAGCGCACCGTCGGCCACCAGGGCAGGCCCGTCGCCCCGTCCGGGTCCCGGCCGCCCAGTACTCCGCCGGCCAGGGCCGCCACCGTGTCGGTGTCGCCGCCGAGCAGGACCGCGCGCAGCAGGGCCTCGGCCAGGCCTTCGCCGCCCGCGGGACCCTCCCCCCGCGTCAGTACGTACGCCACCGCCGCGGCCGTCTCCCCGGCGGCGAGGCCGATGCCCTCGGCCGGGGGACGCCAACGGCCGTCCAGCGCGTCGAGGAACTCCCGGAGGCCGCCCGCGCCGGTGAAGTGGCGCAGGGCCCACTCGGCCTCTTCGCGGCCGGCGTCCAGGACGGTGTCGAGGCTCACCGACTCCACGGACCAGGCGGCCAGCGCGGCCAGCACACAGGCCGCGGCGATGGACTCCTCGTCGGCGTGCGTGGCCCTGGCCAGGGATTCCGCGTGGCGGCGGCGCAGGTCGGGGCGGGAGACGGGGACGGCCCAGCCCACCGGCATGACCCGCATCGCCGCCCCGTTGGTGCCACGTCGCCCGGACGGCGCCGAGTCCGGGGGGCGGCCGGTGGCGCGGAAGTGGTCGAGGGCCGCCGTCGTCGTGGGGCCGATGCCCCGCATACCGGCCGCGGCCCGGTCGGCGAGCAGGGCGAGGAACCCCTCGGCCGAGACCGTCCCCCGCCCTGCCTCGTCCGTCAGATAGCCCGCCACCAGCAGCGTCTGTTCCGTGTCGTCCGATGTGCAGCCGCGCGGCCAGTCGCCCTCCCACTGCGCGGCCGGGAGTTCCGCCACCCGGTCCCGCTCGATCAGGGACGGATGCTTCCCCTCCCAGGGCACGCCCAGCGCGTCCCCCGCGGCGAAGGCGCGCAGCGCGCCCGCGATACGGCGGGCGTCGGCCGGCCGGACCTCGGGACAGCGCAGGTAGAGGCTGTGGAAGCTGTCGTGTTCGATGACCGAGCGCACCTCCTCGACCGTGCCGAGCCAGCCCGCGTCGTCGCCGAGGGCACGCTGCACACGGGACTTCGTGATCCGGCCGTGGACGACGTCGTAGGGCACGCCGAGCCGGTGGAACTCGCTCAGGGCCTGGTCGGCGAGCCGGTCCGCGTCGGCGAGCCGGCCGTCGAGGACGGCGGCCTCCGCGCGGCCGCGGGCGGTCTTGGCCAGCAGGAGTTCCTCGCCCAGGTCGCGGGCGGCGACCGCGGCCGCGGTGAAGCAGCGCTCCGCCTCGGCGGGATCCGCCAGCTGGAGCGCGGCGAGGCCGAGCCCGTTCGTGGCGTGGGCGGCGCCCCGCGCGTCCGCTATGGCACGGCGGATCCGCAGCGCGTCGCCCTGTCCGGCGCGGGCGTCCAGCGGACGGTCGTCCGCCTCCGCGACGACGGCCTCGTCCACCCGCAGATTGGCGTGGCTCACCGGGTCCCACTCCGTCTCGGGCAGAGCGGCCAGCTGCTGCCGGGCGAGCCGCAGCTGCTCCTTGGCGCGCTCCATCCCGCCGGAGAAGAACTCCAGCTCGGCGAGGAGGACGTGCCAGCGGCAGAGCTGGTTGGCGTCGCCGTCCGCGCCGAGCAGCGCCAGGCCCTCCTCGGTGAGCGCCCGCCCCTCGTCGAACCTGCCGAGGAACAGCCGGAGCTCACCCGCCCGGTAGAGGACGGGCAGCCGCGCCGGGCCGGCGCCGGCCCGGGTCAGGGCCTCGGTGGAGCACTCCATCGCCTGGTCGAAGTCGCCGCGCACAAAGGCGAGGTCCGCTCTCAGCAGCAGTGCGTGGGCGGAGTCCTGGGGAAGGCCGGCGAGCACCTGTTCGGCCTGTTCCCAGTGGCCGAGCGCGATCTCGCCCTTGGCGACCAGATAGGAGCAGGCCCGGGCGAGGGGTTCCGGCGCCGGTTCCATGCTGCCGTGCAGCACGATCAGGGCCCGGCAGCGGTCGAAGCGGCTGGTGGCGAGCGCGCGCTCCATCTCCGTACGCCATTCGCCCATGCCCCCGGCCGCGTCGAGCCTGCCGCGGTGGTAGACCCGCTCCAGCCGTGCGGTGAAGTCGTCGGCGGGCATGGCGTCATAGTAGGCAGCGAGGGCGGCGTGGGCCTGGGAACTCGCGCCGGGGTCCATCCGCGACAGCGCCCTGCGCAGCAGCGCGTGCACGGCGAACCGGCCGGCGGCGCCCTCCTCGCGGTAGGGGGTGACGAAGGAGAAGCCGGTGATGCGGCGGAATATCGCCGTCGAGGTCGGGAAGTCGAGCCGTGCGCCGAGGTGGTCGAAGACCTCCCGGCCGAAGGAGCGGGCGGCGGCCACCGCGAGCACGGCTTCGACGACGTCGGGCCCGACCCTGGACAGCAGCCGGGCGGCCAGTTCGCGTTCCTTGGTCAGCAGTTCGCGGGTGCCGGCCAGCTCCGTGGCGCGCAGCGGGCTGCCCTCGGCCGCCGCGGCCAGCGCCACGTCCGCGCAGAGCGCGAGCACCAGCGGGTGCACCTGGTCCGGTTCGACGGAGGCGTATGCCACGAGGGCCGCGCGCAGTTCGGGGTCGTCCACGCCGGACTCGGCCAGATAGCGGTGGGCGAAGCCGGCGTGCAGCGGACCCAGGGGCACGAGTTCGACGTACTCCTCGGGGATCGGGTCGAGCAACGCCTCGTGCCAGCGCGGCGGGGTGCGGCCGGCCATGACCACGAGGACGCCGTCCCCCAGCGGCAGGTTTCCGAGCAGGGTCCGGATCCAGCGGGGGCCCGCGGTGTCGACGAGGAGCGGGTGGCCGGCCTGGGCGACCTCGCCCGCGAACGACTCGTAGGTGTCGAAGAGCAGCGCGATCCGCCGGGGGCCGCGCCGGGACGCGAGGGCCGCCCGCAGGTCCTGGGCGAAGAACCGCGGCAGCTGGTCGGCGAGATCGGGGTCCGGCGGCAGCGCCATGACCTCCGCGATCACCTCCCGCGGCACATGCCTGCGGATGCGGCGCTGTTCCAGCAGGCCGGAGAGCCGGCCGCGGACGGACTCCACGAGGGCGGTGCCGATCTGGAAGGCGGGCACCTGCAGCAACGCGTCCGCGACGACGGCGGCGAAAGCCAGCTCGGAGCGCGGAAAGACGTCCTCGATCAACGACCGGACGTCGGCTCCCGACTTGTGCAGATAGGCGATGGCCGCGAAATCAAAACCGGGCGTCCTGATTCCGTACCGCTCGAGTTGCCGTTTGAGCATGAAAAGGGCGCTGAAACATTCCTGAGGACGATTCTCCCCGGACGGCGCGGCGCCGAAGTCGAGAAAGGCGTGCGGGATGCGCACCGCGTCGGGCGTCCCCTCGATCGCGTCCACGAAGTGCTCCTCCGGGACCGTGCGCAGCCGTTCCCACTGCTCGGCGGGGAGCCGCAGGCAGCATCTGCTTTCGAACAGGCGTAACAGGGACGTCTTTCCGGCGCCGCCCACCGCCCAATAAAATGTGATCGTTCGCGGCGGCGGATCCTCGTTGACCCGTTCTATGAAACGGCGACTGAGTTCATAGCGGTCCGCGAAGATCCGTACTGCCGATCGTCGAGCCCGGTTCGTGTCATCGAATATCGACAAGGCCCCTCCCCCCGTCGCAGGCATCGTGAGGTTACCGCCGGAAAGTCCCGTACGGGAGACGGCACTTGTCGCACGGAAAGGGCGCGCGAGCGCCCCCGTCAGTTGCGAGGTGGCCGGTTGAGAGTGCTCTTCGTTCCCACGTTCACGCAGTTGCCCGGCAGCGGGCGGGCCCGCGCGAGCGACGCCATGGGATTCGGGGTGACCTGCTCCGACGCCCTCGTCCGCGGGCTCGCCGCGCACGGCGATGACGTCGACGTCCTCGCCGTGGCGCCCACCGCGCACCAGACCGCCTGGACGGCACGGTGTCTGGAAGCGTTCGACGCGGCGGTGCGCGGTCCGCGCCGGCCCGACGCCGTCCTCGCGTTCCACGCGTTCTGGCCGTTCACCTGCGACCTGCGCCGCATCCTCGACGACGCCGGCGCCCGTCTCCCCCTGGTCACCTACACCCATGGCACCCACTGGGATCCCACCGACCTGTTCCGCTTCGAGCGCTACCCGCGGCTGCGCTGGGCCGACCTGGGCAATCTGCTCGCCGCCGACCGGGTGCTGCTGGTCAGCGACTGTCTGCACCAGACCCTGCTGTCCTCGCTGGCCGAGGCCGGCCCGGTCGCCGCGAAGGAGCTCACCGCCCGGCTGCGCCCGGTCGGCCTGCCCCTGGACCTGGCCCGCATCGACGCCGCCCGACCGCCGGAGCACGGGGAAAGCGAGGGGAGCGAGGGGAGCAATCGTGACAGCGACAGCGGTGACGGTGGCGATGGCGGTGGCGGTGGCGGTGGCGGTGGCGTGACCATTGTCTTCAACCACGCGCCCATCCCCGCGAAACGGCCGGAACTCTTCGTCGCCGCGGCCGACGAGGTGCTGCGCCGCACCTCCGCCCGCTTCGTCGTCACCCGGCACTTCCCCGCCGGCGGGCCGGCCGGCACGGCCCTGCGGGAGCTGTGCCGCCGGTACCCCGGCCGGGTCACGCTCGGCGAGGACCTCTCGCTCGACGCCTACTTCCGCACCCTGTGGCAGTCCGACATCCAGGTCAGCACCGCCCTCCACGAGAGCCTCGGCGTGGCGACCCTGGAGGCCATGGCCACCGAGACCTGCCCGCTGCTGCCCGCCACCGGCGCCTATCCCGAGATCACGGACGGCGACCCGGACGTGCTCTACGACCGTCCCGAGGACGTCGCCGACCGGCTCTGCGCCCTGGTCGCGGACCCCGCCCACCGCCGGCGCACCGCCCGCCGCCACAGCGCCCGGACGCGTACGGCATACGCGCCGGAACGGGTGGCGGGGGCGGTGCGCGAGGTGCTGGCGGAGGCGATCGCGGAAGTGCGGGAGACCCCCGGCTGAGCTACGAGGCCGAGGCCGACGGGGATGCCGACGCCGATGCGCTGGGCGCCGGCGGGGTGTCCTGGCCGTCCTCGGTCACGTCCGGATCCACGCCGACCGTGATCGACCCGCGGACGCCCCTCGAGATGTCCCGCTTGTCGTAACGCAGCTTCAGCAGACCGCCCTGGACACCGCTCTGGTCGTAGATCGTGTCCTCGGTGAGGGTGGTGCGCTCGGCGGTGTTGCTCGCGTACGGCTCCACCACCGCGGAGGCCAGCACGGACTCCTCGTCGAAGAAGAACTGACCGGTGTGGCAGGTGTTCCCGCCCTCGTAACCGGCGTCGGTCCACTCGCCGTTCACATGCACCTTGACGTGGATGTGCACGGTACGGCCGCGGTACCAGCCCGGGAACACCGTCTTGAAGGTGACCTGGCCGTGCCGGTCCGTGCGCCAGGTGCCGCGCAGATAGCGGGTGTCGTCCGTGGGCTCCGCGTGGCCGCCGCCGGGAGGCGCGCCCGTGGGTGCGCCGGTGGGCGCGTCGGTCGGGGGCTCGCCGGTCGGCGCGGGGCCGCCGCCTCCGCCGCCGCCGTTGCCCATGTCCTCGTAGCCCGAGTACACGCCCGCCGCGTCGCAGTGCCAGATGTCGACGGCCGCGTTCCGGACCGGTTTGCAGCTCTCCGAGTCGATCACCTTCAGGGCGAGGGAGAGCGGAATGCCCTCGCGGTCCTCCGTGACATCGCGCCGGAGCTTGTCGGCGTCGATGTAGTAGGGGCCTTCGGTGGTCTCGGTGGTGAGCCGGTAGCAGACGCCGTCCTCGACCGGCGGCGTGCCCCGGTCGCCTCGGCCGCCGCGGCCGTCCTTGCCGAGCGCGTCGGCCGCGAACGCCGTGCCGCCGAGACCCGCTGCGGCGATACCGCCCGCGCCCACGGCCACGACCTTGCGACGCGTTAAGTCCTGTTCACTGTGTGGTTTCTGAGTTCCCGTCATGAGGCCCGGACGCTAGGGACGAAACCTGTCAGGAGCATAAGGAAGAGCTGTCAGTTGCCGTGGAAAACGAATGTGGCCCGGAACCGACGTCGGTTCCGGGCCATATCCATGGGCGTACTACTTCGGCTGCGGCTTGCGCACCGTGAGGTGCAGCTCCCTCAGCCGGGCCTCCTCCAGCTCCGTCGGCGCGCCCATCATCAGGTCCTGGGCGTTGCCGTTGAGCGGGAAGGCGATGGTCTCGCGGATGTTCGGCTCGTCGGCGAGGAGCATCACGATGCGGTCGACGCCGGGGGCGATGCCGCCGTGCGGCGGGGCGCCGAAGCGGAAGGCGCGCAGCATGCCGGCGAACTTGTCCTCGACGGTCTCACGGTCGTAGCCGGCGATCTCGAAGGCCTTGAGCATGATCTCGGGCTCGTGGTTCCGGATCGCGCCGGAGGACAGCTCGACTCCGTTGCAGACGATGTCGTACTGCCAGCCGAGGATGTCCAGCGGGTCCTGGGTCTCCAGGGCCTCCAGACCGCCCTGCGGCATCGAGAACGGGTTGTGCGAGAAGTCGATCTTCCCGGTCTCCTCGTCCTTCTCGTACATCGGGAAGTCGACGATCCAGCAGAAGCGGAAGACGCCCTCCTCGAAGTGCCCGGCGCGCTTGGCGGCCTCGACCCGCACCGCGCCCATGATCTTCGAGACCTCGTCGAACTCGCCCGCGCCGAAGAACACCGCGTGACCGGCGGCCAGCGAGAGGCGCTTGGTCAGCTCGGCGACGTTCTCCTCGGTGAGGAACTTCGCGATCGGGCCGGTCAGGGAACCGTCCTCGGCGACCCGGACCCAGGCCAGACCCTTCGCGCCCTGCGAGACCGCGAAGTCACCGAGCTGGTCGAAGAACTTCCGCGACTGCGCGGCGACGTCCGGCACCGGCAGGGCCCGCACATGCTTGCCGGCGAAGGCCTTGAACTCCGAGCCCTCGAAGATGTCGGTGATGTCGGCGAGCTCCAGCCGGGCCCGCAGGTCCGGCTTGTCGGAGCCGTACTTCAGCATCGACTCGCGGAACGGGATCCGCGGGAAGGGGGAGGTGACATGGCGACCGCCGCCGAACTCCTCGAACAGCTCCGTCATGAGCTTCTCGATCGGCTGGAAGACGTCCTCCTGCTCGACGAAGCTCATCTCGACGTCGAGCTGGTAGAACTCGCCCGGCGAACGGTCCGCGCGCGCGTCCTCGTCACGGAAGCAGGGCGCGATCTGGAAGTAGCGGTCGAAGCCCGAGATCATCAGCAGCTGCTTGAACTGCTGCGGAGCCTGGGGGAGGGCGTAGAACCGGCCCGGGTTCAGCCGGGACGGCACGACGAAGTCCCGCGCGCCCTCGGGGGACGTGGCCGACAGGATCGGCGTGGCCATCTCGTTGAAGCCCAGCGCCGTCATCTTGTGGCGGATCGCCGAGATGACCGACGTCCGCAGCAGGATGTTGCGGTGCATGCGCTCACGGCGCAGGTCCAGGAAGCGGTACTCCAGGCGCCGCTCCTCGTTGACCCCGTCCTCGGCGTTGATCGTGAAGGGCAGCGGAGCGGCCGCGCCGAGCAGCTCGACCTCGCCGACCTCCACCTCGATCTCACCGGTCGACAGGTCCGCGTTCACGTTCTCGGATCCACGGGAAACGACCTTGCCGTCGACGCGGACCGTCGACTCCTTGGTCAGCTTGTCGAGCGCCTCGTACGCGGACGTGCCCGGACGGGCGACGAGCTGCGTGATGCCGTAGTGGTCGCGCAGATCGATGAAGAGGATGCCGCCCAGGTCGCGCCGATTGTGCAGCCAGCCGCTCAGCCGGACGTCGGTGCCGACGTCAGAGGCGCGGAGCTCGCCGCAGGTGTGGGACCTGTACCGATGCATCGTCGTTCATCCAGTCTTCGCGGATCGGGGGGCACGTGCCGGGCACGTTTCACGTGAAACAACCCCAGCCTACCGGGCACGCCAAGATCACCTCCCCTCAATACCGGCCCGGCGATCACAAGGAGATCAAGGAGACGAGGCGGCAGTCTTCGGTGGCACTCTTCGTTGTCATCTTCCTAAAGTGGGGCAATGCGCACTGGTGAGCCACTGCCCGCCGTGGGGGAGGTCCTCGCCGCCCTCGCGACCGGTCTCTGGCACTGGGACACCGCCACCGGGCTGGTCACGGTCGACGCCGAGGCAGCCCGGCTGCTCGGGCTGCCCGCGAAGCAGACGGTCCTCACGGAGGCCCAGACCCGGGCCCGGCTGCACCCCGTCGACTGGAACGAGATCACCGGAGTGGTCCAGCTCGCCGTCGCCGAGGGCACCCTCGCCGAGGTCCGGATCCGGATCATGGACGACCAGGGGCGGGTCGTCCGGGTCGTCCGCAGCCGCTCCAAGCCGTCCTTCGACCCGGTGAAGAAGGTGTACGAGCTGATCGGCACCCTCCAGGAGGTCACCGAGCCGACCCCGGGCACCCCCGCCGGACGGACCGCCGTCACCGGCGACTGGCGGCGCTCCCGGGAGGCGTTCCTGCTGGACGCGGGCCGTGCGCTGGCGGAGGCGCGGTCCACGGAGGAGGTGCTGCGGGTCGCGGCGGCCCTGTCGATGCCGGGCTTCTCACCGGACGGACTGGCCGTCTTCGGCGTCGAGGGCGACCGGCTGACGATCATCGGCCACCACGGGCAGGAGCCCGGCGACGAGGGCCCCTTCAGCCAGATGTCCATCCATACGGACTATCCGGCCGCCGAGGTCGTGCGCACCGGCCGGGCCGTGTATCTGTCCTCCCCCGGGCAGTACAAGGAGCGCTATCCCCTCACCTGGCCGCTGGCCTCGCACTTCGGCCGCCACTCATGGGCGTTTCTGCCGCTGACGGTGGCCGGTCGCACGATGGGCGCCTGGATGGCCGGTTTCGCCTACCCGGTCGCGTTCACCCCGGACGAGCGGTCCGTGCTGACGACGGTCGCGAGGATGCTCGCCCAAGCCCTCACCCGCGCGAGCGCGGCGGAGACCCAACGCGAGCTGACCGACGGCCTGCAGCGCTCCATGCTCCCCAGCCTCGGCCCCGAGATACCGGGCATGACACTCGCCGCCCGCTATATACCGACCGGCGGCGGCCTCCAGGTCGGCGGCGACTGGTACGACATGATCCCGCTGCCGGGGGGCGCCTCCCGGACGAAGTCCGGGGGAGGGGGGTTCGCCCTGGTCATCGGCGACGTCCAGGGCCACGACGTCCGCGCGGCGAGTCTCATGGGCCAGCTGCGCATCGCCCTGCGCGCCTACGCCGCCGAGGGCCACCGCCCCGACGCCGTCCTCTCCCGCTCCTCCGCCTTCCTGCACGGCCTCACCGACGCGGAGGGCGGCACCGACCTGCGCTTCGCGACCTGTCTGTACATCGAGGTCGACCCGGTGAGCGGGGTCCTGGAGACCGCCAGGGCCGGCCACCTCGACCCGGCGATCCGGATGGCCGACGGGACCGTACTGGTCCGCGCCACCGCCGGAGGCCTGCCGCTGGGCATCGACCCGGACGCCGACTACCCCACCACCCGGCTCGCCCTGGAACCCGGCGAGGCGCTGATGATGTGCACCGACGGCCTGCTGGAGACCGGCGGCCACGACCTGGACACCGGCTGGCAGCGCATCCGCAAGACCCTGGAGACGCACGAGGGCGACCTCGAGGAACTGGCGGACGCCTTGGTCCAGGCGGTGCACGGCCCCTCCTCGCACCACACCACCGGCCCCCTGTCCGACCGCCGCGAGGACGACATCGCCGTCCTGCTGCTCTGCCGCCAGGGCGTGGGCGGCTGCGGTCCGGGCGCCGCCCCGCCGGTCGCACAGCCGGTGCGCCGCTCGATGCTCACGGTCGCGCAGGCCGAGCCCGAGCAGATCGCCGTGGCCCGGCAGCAACTGCGCGAGCTGCTGCACGACTGGACCTGCGAGGACCAGCTCGACTCGGCGGTCCTGCTGGTCTCCGAGACCCTGACGAACGTCCTCGTCCACACCGACGCCGACGCCCTGCTCGTCGCCGAGGTCATCGGCACGCCCGGCGAACGCCGGCTGCGCATCGAGGTCACCGACACCAGCGACGACCTCCCCCACAAGCGTCGCCCCGGCGAACTGGCCTCCTCGGGCCGCGGCCTGGTCCTGATCGAACTCCTCGCGGACACCTGGGGGGTGGCGCCGAGGGGAGACGGCAAGAGCATCTGGTTCGAGCTCTACGAACCCGGCGACTCGGAAGAGAGCGGCGGCGGCTCGGCCGTCGGGGCGTAACGCTCGCGCAGTTCGTGCAGCACCGCGAAGGCGGCGGCGGTGACCGGCACGGCGAGCAGCATGCCCAGCACCCCCGCGACGGAGGCCCCGGCGGTGATGGTGACCATGACGACCGCGGGGTGCATCTGCACGGTCCGGCTCTGGATCACCGGCTGCAGCACATGCCCCTCCAGCACCTGCACGGCGAGCACCACCCCGAGCACCCACAGCGCGATGACGAAGCCCCGGTCGGCGAGCGCGACCAGCACGGCGACGGCCCCGGAGACGAAAGCGCCGAGATAGGGGATGTACGCCCCGACGAAGACGAGGGCGCCCAGTCCGACCGCCCCCGGCACATCGAGCACCAGCAGCCCGACGGTGATGCAGACGGCGTCGATGAACGCGATGAACGTCGTCCCGCGCATGAACCCCTCGACGGCCCGGAACGCCCGCCGGGCCATCGCCTCCAGGGTGTCGCCGGTGCCGCGCGGAGCGAGCGAACGCAGACCGTCGACGGCCCGGTGCGAGTCACGCAGAAAGAAGAAGACGAGAAACAGCGCGAGGACGGCCACCGCGAGGCTCTCGCCGACGACGCTCACCCCGCTGATGACGTTGGACGCGGCCGTCCCCCCGAACTTGGTCAGCAACTCCTTGGCGTTGGAGGCGAGGTCGTCCACGGAGGTGCCGGCGGCCCCGAACCGAGCGGCGAGATCCTGCCCGGCGTTCTTGAGCGAAGCGACGATCTGATCCCCGGTCTCGATCAGCGCGGCGACGACGATGTACACGGCCCCGCCGACGATCGCGACGACCGCGACACACGTCAGCCCGGCCGACACCGACCGCGGCACCCCCGCCTTCACCAACCTCCGGTGCAACGGCCCGAGCAGAGCGGTCCCGAGCAACGCGAGCAACACGGGAGTGACGGCGGTACGCAACTCCGAGCAGAGCAGAACCCCCACATACCCGACGCCGGACGCGAGCAGAACCACGCCACACCAGGCGGCGAACCGACGCACGGGAAGGGGGAGCAGATGCACGGGTTCAGCGGATCACGGGCGGCGACAGCTGTCCTGCGCGGACGGCCGCTTGGGTGACGCTCTGTCATGTGTATGCAGAATCGATGCATCAATCCTTTCGGATGAACATCCTTGCTACATACGTGCGTTACCCCTGCATATGCCTAGCTTTCGAGGCGGAGGTGATGCTCGATGTACGAGCAGAACAACACACTGCCGCCGAACAAGTCGGCGGCACAGCAGGACGCGATCGAGATCAGTGACTTCGTGTACGCGGCGACAGGCGCGCGGGTACGGAGGCTGACCATGCCCGACGGCACACACTGGTTCCCGGCCGTCGACGTGTGCAGGAACCTGGGCTACGCACACGTCGGATCCGCTCTGCGGAACATCGCGGACGCGACCAACTTCGCAAGTATCGAGAGTGTGCTCCTGAAGCACACTCTCAGCATTCCCGCAGGTCGGGAGTGGCGACGAGACATGAATCTCGTCAATCTCCCAGGCCTGATCCGCTTGGTCAACGGCTGCACGAAGCCGGAGTCCCAGCCCTTCAAGGCCTGGGTCTCGGAAGTCATCGCCACCATCCAACGCGACGGCTCCTACTCTCTGGAGCCGGCCGCCGTGCAGCCCTCTCCCACCGGCGGCACGGCGTACGTCATGCCGCAACAGGTCACCGACGCCCTCGTCGCACTCGAACAGCGCAGCATCCGGACGGAGAACCTGCTGCAGCAGATCAACAACACCCAGCACGCGATGGTCGAGGTGCTCCAGGGCATCGCCCAGACACTCCGATCCCCGAACGACCGCTCTCGCCCTGTCCAAGCGCCCGAGCTGACGCCCGAGCAGCTCCTGATCAACTGGAAGACCAGGAACCTCGTCGTCACCGAGGACATCCACACGGTGGCCGCCCACATCGTCCCGGCACTGCTGCACGGCGGCGCCGACTACAACGTGGTGGAGATCGCCGTCTGCACCGGGCTGACGCCCGCCCGCGTCCAGGACGCCCTGGAGATGCTGGTCGAGCAGGGCTGCGTGCGACAGGTGGGCTGCGCTCCGGACGGCTCGGCGTTCTACGTGCTGCCGTAACCCGGTAGCACCGAACACAAGACAGGCCCGAAGTCGCAAACCAGAGTTGCGGCTTCGGGCCCTGTCGTAACGTACCGGAACTCACGCGCCCTGCGGGCCGCCCTCGCCCATTCCGTGCACCGCCGGGATCGTTCCCAGGCGTCCCTTCTGGAAGTCCTCGAACGCCTGCTGCAGCTCGTCCTTGGTGTTCATGACGAACGGGCCGTAGTGCGCCATCGGCTCACGGATCGGCTGCCCGCCCAACAGCACGACCTCCAGGTCCGGCGTGTTCGAGTCCTGCCGCTCGTCCGCGCGGACCGTCAGCGAGGAGCCCGCGCCGAAGACCGCCGTCTGCCCCATGTGGATCGGACGCCGCTCCGCGCCCACCGCGCCCTTGCCCGCCAGCACGTACGCGAGACCGTTGAAGTCCTCGCGCCACGGCAGGGTGAGCTCGGCGCCCGGCGCGAGCGTCGCGTGGACCATGGTGATCGGGGTGTGGGTGATGCCGGGCCCGGCGTGGCCGTCCAGCTCGCCGGCGATGACGCGCAGGAGCGCGCCGCCGTCCGGGGTGGTGAGGAGCTGCACATGGCCGCCGCGGATGTCCTGGTACCGCGGCGCCATCATCTTGTCCTTGGCCGGCAGGTTCACCCACAGCTGGAGGCCGTGGAAGAGACCGCCGGACATGACCAGCGACTCCGGCGGCGCCTCGATGTGGAGCAGGCCCGAACCGGCCGTCATCCACTGGGTGTCGCCGTTGGTGATGGTGCCGCCGCCGCCCTGGCTGTCCTGGTGGTCGAAGATGCCGTCGATGATGTAGGTGACGGTCTCGAAGCCGCGGTGCGGGTGCCAGGGCGTGCCCTTGGGCTCGCCCGGCGCGTACTCCACCTCGCCCATCTGGTCCATCATGATGAACGGGTCGAGGTGACGGTAGTTGATCCCGGCGAACGCACGGCGTACCGGGAAGCCCTCGCCCTCGAAGCCGCTGGGCGCGGTCGTGACGGTGAGCACAGGGCGTGCCACGGCGTCCGCCGGTGCGATGACGCGCGGCAGGGTCAACGGGTTCTCGACGGTCACTGCGGGCATGTCCGTACCTCCTTGGGCGACGTGCGTCCACTTTAGTTGAGCATTGAACTTTCTGCTACCCGTAACGACGGAAGCCCGGAGGACATTCCCTCCGGGCCGCGCGGCCGATCTCGACAAAGTTGTGGGAACCCTATGGCATGCCTGTGACAGCCAGGGGGCGGGAGCGTTCGGGGAGCGGACCCGGGAAGGTCCTCAGCCGTACATCCGCCGCATGGCAAATTCGACCATCTGTTCGACGGCCTTGGCGTCGAACACCATCCGGTGCTCGCCCTCCATGTCGAGGACGAAGCCGTAGCCGGTGGGCAGGAGGTCGATGACCTCGGCCCCCGTGATCACGAAGTACTTGGACTCCTTGCCCGCGTACCGGCGCAGTTCCTTGAGGCTGGTGAACATCGGGATCACCGGCTGCTGGGTGTTGTGCAGGGCGAGGAAGCCGGGGTTGTCGCCGCGCGGGCAGTAGACCTTGGACGTCGCGAAGACCTGCTGGAAGTCCTCGGCGGCCAACTGCCCGGTGGTGAAGGCCCGTACCGCGTCCGCGAGGGACGGCGGGGACGGCTCCGGGTAGAGCGGCGGCTGCTGGCCGTACCCGCCATGACCGCCGGGCATCTGCTGCTGCGGCGGCGGGGCGTACTGCTGCTGCGCTGCGCCCCCGTCCATGGGCTGGCCGTATCCGTACATGAGCGCAAGCGTACCGAGACGGGTCCGCCGCCGGGCCAGGTAGACCCTTCTCACACTTGGCCGAGTAGGGGTTGCGACTTATTACCGACGGGTAGCATCATCGTAGGTACTTGCTACTTGTTGGTACGTGAACTAGCGCGAGGATCCACCAGTGCCTCGCCGATCTCTCTACGGATCATGGAGCCGTCGCCATGGGGCACTACAAGTCGAATCTCCGCGACATCGAGTTCAACCTCTTCGAAGTACTGGGACGCGACAAGCTGTACGGCACCGGCCCGTTCGAGGAGATGGACACCGAGACCGCGAAAAGCATCCTCGACGAGCTGACCCGCCTCTCGGAGAACGAGCTGGCCGAGTCCTTCGCCGACGCCGACCGCAACCCGCCGGTCTTCGACCCGGAGACCAACACCGCGCCGGTCCCCGCGTCCTTCAAGAAGAGCTACCAGGCGTTCATGGACTCCGAGTACTGGCGGCTCGGCCTGCCCGAGGAGATCGGCGGCACCACCGCCCCGCCGTCGCTGATCTGGGCGTACGCGGAACTGATCCTCGGCGCGAACCCGGCCGTGTGGATGTACTCCTCCGGCCCGGCGTTCGCCGGCATCCTCTTCGACGAGGGCAATGACGTCCAGAAGAAGATCGCGCAGCTCGCCGTCGACCGGCAGTGGGGCTCCACGATGGTCCTCACCGAGCCGGACGCCGGCTCGGACGTCGGCGCCGGCCGCACGAAGGCGGTCCAGCAGGAGGACGGCTCCTGGCACATCGAGGGCGTCAAGCGCTTCATCACGTCCGGCGAGCACGACATGTCGGAGAACATCCTCCACTACGTCCTCGCCCGCCCCGAGGGCGCCGGCCCCGGCACCAAGGGCCTGTCCCTCTTCATGGTCCCGAAGACGCTCTTCGACTTCGAGACCGGCGAGCTGGGCGAGCGCAACGGCGTCTACGCCACGAACGTCGAGCACAAGATGGGCCTGAAGGCCTCCAACACCTGCGAGATGACGTTCGGCGACCAGCACCCCGCCAAGGGCTGGCTGATCGGCGACAAGCACGACGGCATCCGCCAGATGTTCCGCATCATCGAGTTCGCCCGGATGATGGTCGGCACGAAGGCGATCTCCACGCTGTCGACGGGCTACCTCAACGCGCTGGAGTACGCCAAGGAGCGCGTCCAGGGTTCCGACCTCGCGGCCTTCGGCGACAAGGCCGCGCCCAAGGTCACCATCACCCACCACCCCGACGTGCGCCGCTCGCTGATCACGCAGAAGGCGTACGCGGAGGGCATGCGCGCCCTCGTCCTCTACACGGCCTCCGTCCAGGACGCGATCGCCGTGAAGGAGGCGAACGGCGAGGACGCGAAGACCGAGCACGCGCTCAACGACCTGCTCCTGCCGATCGTCAAGGGCTACGGCTCCGAGAAGGGCTACGAGCAGCTCGCGCAGTCCCTGCAGACCTTCGGCGGCTCCGGCTTCCTGCAGGAGTACCCGATCGAGCAGTACATCCGCGACGCCAAGATCGACACCCTGTACGAGGGCACCACCGCGATCCAGGGCCAGGACTTCTTCTTCCGGAAGATCGTCCGCAACCAGGGCGCGGCGCTGAACTCCCTCGCCGAGGACATCAAGAAGTTCCTGGCGCTCGGGACGGGCGGCGAGGAGCTGTCCTCGGCCCGTGAGCACCTGGCGAAGGCGGCCGTCGAGCTGGAGGCCATCGTCGGCCTGATGCTCACCGACCTCGCCGCCACCGAGCAGGACGTCAAGAACATCTACAAGGTGGGTCTGAACACCACCCGCCTGCTGCTCGCCTCCGGTGACGTGATCGTCGGCTATCTGCTCCTCAAGGGCGCGGCGGTCGCCGCCGAGAAGCTGGAGACGGCCTCGACGAAGGCGGTGTCCTCCAAAGATGTGGCGTTCTACACCGGCAAGATCGCCGCGGCGAAGTTCTTCGCGGCCAACGTGCTGCCGGGCGTCACGCTGGCCCGCAAGATCGCCGCGGACGTCGAGCTCGACCTGATGGAGCTGGACGAGGCGGCCTTCTAAGGCTCATCCTCCGGCCCCCTCCCGCAACCGGGCAACACTCCACATCGTCCTCACGAGGGCCCGCTCCCATCGCCGGGAGCGGGCTCTCGTACGTCGTTAAGGTGAACACCATGAGCGAACCCCACCGCTTCGACCGCGGCCACACCGACGATCTCATGACGTTCCTGACGGCGAGCCCGTCACCGTACCACGCCGTGGCGAACGCGGCCGAGCGCCTCGAGAAGGCCGGTTTCCGACAGGTCTCGGAGACGGACGCCTGGGACGGCACGTCGGGCGGCCGGTATGTACTGCGCGGGGGCGCGATCGTGGCCTGGTACGTCCCCGAGGGCGCCACTCCCCACACACCGTTCCGGATCATCGGCGCGCACACCGACTCCCCGAACCTGCGCGTCAAGCCGCTGCCCGACACCGGCACGCAGGGCTGGCGCCAGGTGGCCGTGGAGATCTACGGCGGCCCGTTGCTCAACTCCTGGCTCGACCGTGACCTGGGGCTGGCCGGCCGGCTGACCCTGCGCGACGGCTCGACCCGCCTCGTCGACGTGGGCCGTCCGCTCCTGCGGGTCCCCCAACTGGCCATCCACCTCGACCGGTCGGTCAACAACGACGGCCTCAAGCTCGACAAGCAGCGCCACCTCCAGCCCGTCTGGGGCCTGGGCAACGACGTGCGCGACGGCGACCTCATCGCCTTCCTGGAGCAGGAGTCCGGGCTCGCTCCGGGCCAGGTCACCGGCTGGGACCTGATGGTGCACTCCGTGGAGCCGCCCGCCTACCTGGGCCGCGACCAGGAGCTGGTGGCCGGCCCGCGCATGGACAACCTGCTGTCGGTGCACGCCGGCACGGCGGCGCTGACGGCGGTGGCGACCGGCGGTCAGAAGCTGCCGTACATCCCGGTGCTGGCCGCCTTCGACCACGAGGAGAACGGCTCGCAGTCGGACACGGGCGCGGACGGACCGCTGCTGGGCAATGTGCTGGAACGTTCGGTCTTCGCGCGCGGAGGCTCGTTCGAGGACCGGGCGAGAGCCTTCGCGGGCACTGTCTGTCTGTCCTCCGACACCGGTCACGCCGTCCACCCCAACTACGCGGAGCGGCACGACCCGACGCATCACCCGCGGGTCAACGGCGGGCCGATCCTCAAGGTCAACGTCAACAACCGGTACGCGACGGACGGCACCGGGCGCGCGATCTTCGCCGCCGCCTGCGAGAAGGCGGGCGTGCCGTTCCAGTCCTTCGTCTCCAACAACTCCATGCCCTGCGGCACGACCATCGGCCCGATCACCGCTGCCCGGCACGGCATCCGCACGGTCGACATCGGCGTGGCCATCCTGTCGATGCACAGCGCACGGGAGCTGTGCGGCGACGCCGACCCGTACCTGCTGGCCAACGCCCTGGTGGCGTTCCTGGAGGGCTAGGGCACCCGGATGCGGTGGCCGGGACCTCCGGCCACCGCCGACGTCCGACGATCCGCAGGGTGTCTGACGACCCGACAGATGGGACATCTTTAAGCATTTTGTAAGACTGGGGACCTTGTGCCCTTGTGTGAATATCGTGAAGACTTCGAGGCCTTGAGGCCCGGGGGGTGGAGCTACCGGGCCGGCACACCAGTACCTCGGGGGGACGCGCACCGTGCTCGAACTCGCGGCCTCCCACGGCCCGCGGCCGCGCCGTGCGCGCCGACACGCCGCCCGCCGCGCCCACGCCGCCCCCGAGGCGCCGGACGGCAGACCGCGCCTCGCGGTCCTGATACCGGCCCACAACGAGGCGGACCGCATCGCCGCCGCCGTCGAGGGCCTGTGGGACCAGACCCGACGGCCGGACCTCATCGTCGTGGTCTGCGACAACTGCACCGACGAAACCGCCGAGATCGCCGCCGCCCACGGAGCGCAGGTCTTCCACACCGAGGGCAACACCCACAAGAAGGCCGGCGCGCTCAACCAGGCCATCGCCTGGATCCTGCCCCACATGGACGACCGGGACCTGCTGCTCGTCCAGGACGCCGACACCGTCCTCAACCCGTGGTTCGCCGAGACCGCCCTCGCCACCTTCAACCGCAAGGTCGGCGCCGTCGGCGGCGTCTTCTACGGCGAGGCCGGCGGCGGCTTCCTCGGCCTGCTCCAGCGCATGGAGTTCCACCGTTACGCGTGGGAACTGGAGCGCACCGGCGGCAAGGCGCAGGTCCTCACCGGCACCGGCACCATGTTCCGCGCCCGCGTCCTGCGCGAGGTGCGCGCCGCCCGCCGCGCCGGGGTCATCGGCGGCGGCACCGGCTACTACAGCCTCGCCTCGCTCACCGAGGACGACGAGATGACCAAGGCGGTCAAGACCCTCGGCTACCGCGCCATGTCCCCGGCGGGCTGCGAGGTCACCACCGAGGTCATGCCCAGCCTGGGCAAACTGTGGCACCAGCGGCTGCGCTGGCAGCGCGGCGCCCTGGAGAACCTGCGCGACTACGGCTGGACCAAGGTCACCGCCCGCTACTTCCTCCAGCAGTTCCTGATGGGCTTCGGCGCGCTGTCGTTCCTGATCTACCTCGTCTACATGACGACGTACACGACGCTGTACGGCTGGCCCGGCTTCTCGCCGTTCTGGACGGCGATCGGCCTGATCTTCGTGGTCGAGAAGACCGTCTCCGTACGCCGCGCCGGGCCCAGGGCCGTCCTGGTCGCGGCGCTGATGATCCCGGAGATGCTCTACGACCTCTTCCAGCACGCCGTCTACTTCTCCTCGCTGTGGGGGCTGTTGCGCCGCAGCGAGGAGAAGTGGGTGGCCACCTGATCCCGCCCCCCACGCATCCACCCCGAACCCACCCCGAACCACATCCCGCTAGGAGAAGCACGATGTACGGAAGAGTGATCGGCGCCGGCACCACCGGCGCGGGCGGCGCCACGCTGGCGGCCACCGGTCTGTGGCTGAACAGCATGGCGCTGCTCGTCACGGCCACCACCCTGGTGGCCGCGGGCATGGCCCTCTACAAGCTGGCCCCGCGCCCACGCCGCCGCTGACCCCCGCACTTTCGGGGGGCCGTTCAGGGAGTCAGCACCGTCCCGGCCGGCTGTGGTCGCAGGTCAGGGAGAAGAAGGTGCGGGAAATCCACTCCCCGGTCGGCTCCCCGGAACGCTCAGAGCGCGTGACCCGTCGTCGCGTCCACATGCGCCGGGACGGCCTCGTGGCGGTCGCCGACCGTTGAGGTGCCGGTCGGTTCGAGCAGGAGGATCTCGGTGGCCACGGGCGCGTACGGCTTGTGCTCGATGCCACGCGGGACCGTGAAGACGGAGCCCTTGGGAAGAGTCACGGTGCGCTCGCCCTCCGCCTCGCGCAGGGAGATCCGGAGCTCCCCCTCCAGGACCAGAAAGAACTCGTCCGTGTCGTCGTGGACGTGCCAGAGGTGCTCGCCCTCGACGTGGGTGACACGGACGTCGTAGTCGTTGACGGTGGTGACGATGCGGGGGCTCCACTGCTCGGTGAACGAGGCGAGGGCGGCGGGGAGGGAGACGGGTTCGCTGGTCATGTCCCTCATCGTGGGGCTGCCCCTGGAGTCCGGCGAGTGCTAGGAATCGCACATGCCGCAAGGATCCTCGCACCGCACCCCGCACAGAGTGGCCGTCGTCGTCGACGAGGGGACGAATCCCTTCGAGGTCGGCGTCGCCACCGAACTGTTCGGGCTCCCGAGGCCCGAACTCGGACTGCCCGGACCGCTGTACACGGTCACGCTCTGCGCGCCCACCCCCGACGTGCGGATGAACCACGGCTTCTTCACCGTCACCGGAGTGCCGGGGCTGGACGCCGTGGACGACGCGGACACCCTCGTCGTGCCCGGCCGCCCCGACAACGTCGTACCGCGCGGGGACGACGTCCTCGACGCGATCCGGCGCACCCACGCGCGCGGGGCACGGGTCATGAGCCTGTGCACCGGCAGCTTCGCGCTCGCCGAGGCGGGGCTGCTGGACGGCCGCCGCGCCACCACGCACTGGATGTGGGCCGACCTCTTCCGCACGCTGCATCCCGGCGTACGGCTCGAACCCGACGTCCTCTTCATCGACGAGGGCGACATCCTGACCGCCGCCGGCAGCGCCGCCGCGCTCGACCTCGGGCTGTACGTCGTACGGCGGGACCACGGCGCGGAGATCGCCAACGCGGTGTCGCGCCGGCTGGTGTTCGCCGCGCACCGCGACGGCGGCCAGCGGCAGTTCGTGGAACGGCCGCTGCCTGACGTGCCCGACGAGTCGCTGGCACCCCTGCTGACCTGGGCACGGAAGCGGCTGGGGGAGCCGCTGACGGTGGCGGGGATGGCGGCCCGCGCGGCCGTCTCCCCCGCCACCCTGCACCGCAGGTTCCGCGCCCAGCTCGGCACGACCCCGCTGGCCTGGCTCACCGGGGAACGGGTCGCGCTCGCCTGCCGGCTGATCGAGCGCGGCGAGGAGCGGCTGGACGTGGTGGCGGCGAGGGCCGGGCTGGGGACGGCCGCCAACCTGCGCGCACGCGTGCGGCGCGAGACCGGACTCAGCCCATCGGCCTACAGACGGCGTTTCGGACCGGCTGCCGGGGAACCGGTGACGACATGAGATTCCTCGTACGCGACCGGCTCCTCGGCATCGGTGACGACTACTGGATCGAGGACGACCGAGGCGACAGGGTGTACCTGGTCGACGGCAAGGCGATGCGGCTGCGGGACACCTTCGAACTGAAGGACACCAGCGGGCGGGTCCTGATCGACATCCGCCAGAAGATGTTCGCCCTGCGGGACACCATGGTGATCGAACGGGACGGCGCGCCGCTGGCCACCATCCGGCGCAAGCGGCTGTCGCTGCTGCGCAACCACTATCGGGTCGCCCTGGCGGACGGCCGCACCGAACTCGACGTCAGCGGCAAGATCCTCGCCCGGGAGTTCGCGGTCGAGTACGACGGCGAACTGCTGGCCGTCGTCTCCCGGCGGTGGCTGCACATCCGGGACACGTACGGCGTCGACGTCGTCCGGGAGGACGCGGATCCGGCGCTGCTCATCGCGGTGGCGGTGTGCGTGATCCACCTGGCCGAGAAGGAGCGGGGGCACGACTGACACCGGGAGGGCTAGGAGGCTTCTCGGGGGCACGCGGCGTCCGACTGAGTCATCGTCCATCCGTCCCCGAGCACCTGGACGATCGTGGGTGCGGAGGCGGTTTCCGCATCACCGCCGGAAGGAGCCGCGACGGCGCCGTCGCCCTGGTTCACTTCCGCAGGCTGCGCGGCGACCGGCTCGGCCGTGACAGCCACCGTGCAGGCCAACTGCAGCATGGCCGGATGACTGAGCGGAGGAACGCCCTCGGGGAGCTGGACGGAGATGGTGAGATCGCCCCCGATCGCGACGTCCGGTGTGTCCGTCAGGCGGGGCAGTTCCGTGGTGGCCGTCCCGGCCTCGCCCGCGGTCGGTCCGCCGAACAGCAGGCGTACGACGACCCCGAGGTCCCCGCGGTCGTCGACCTCGCGGGGGTAGGGCGTCAGATCGCCGTCGTGCAGGAAATAGAGGCGGATGACGCTGGGCACCTTCGGGCGCGGAGGAGCCATGCCGCTCGCCGGCGGGCCGGCCCGGATGACGTCGGACGGGGGGACCCCGCACGCCGCCAGCGTGAGCACGGCCGTGAGCCCGACCAGCAGCGCCGGTACGCGCGAGCCCTTCACCGGTCGCCGCCTCCTGTGGCATCGACGGCGTCGTCAGCGTCGGGGTCGGCTGCGGCGTCGGCGTCGGCTGCGGAGTCGCGGTGCAGGGGGAGTTCGACCGTGAACGCCGAACCGCCCCCGGCCGGATTCGCCGCACTGATGCGTCCGCCGTGCAGACGAACGTTCTCCGCCGTGATGGCCAGGCCCAGTCCGCTGCTCTCGCTCCGGGTCCGTGAGGTGCTCGCCTTGTAGAAACGTTCGAAGATATGCGGCATGGCGTCCTCGGCGATCCCCGGTCCGTCGTCGGTCACTGTGATCACGGCCCACGCCACGTCCGCCCGCTCCTCCCGCACGCCCAGGGTCAGCCGCACCGGCGGCGCCCCGTGCCGCAGCGCGTTGCCGACCAGATTGGCCATCACCACGTCGAGCCGGCGCGGATCCACGCGCGCCCTGAGCACGCCCGGTGGGGGCAGCCGGGTCTCCACCCGGTCCTGCCAGCCCCGGGCGGAGAGGGTGCGCCGTACGGACTCGGCCAGGTCGATCTCGTCCAGGTTGAGTTCGGCCGCGCCCGCGTCGAAGCGGGAGACCTCCATCAGGTCTCCCACCAGCCCGCTCAGCCGACTCGTTCCCTCGCTGATGAGCCGCAGCGCGTCACTCGTCTCGTGGTCCAGGTTCAGCGCCTTCTCGTCGAGTACGTCGGTGACCGCCGACATCGCCGCCAGCGGCGTCCGCAGTTCATGGGAGACGTCCGCGACGAAGCGGCGCGCCTGGGCCTCCAGACGGCGCAACTCCGCGACCGACTGCTCCAGTGCGGCCGCCGTGTCGTTGAAGGACCGCGAGAGGTCGGCCAGCTCGTCGGAACCGTTGACGGCCAGCCGGACGTCGAGGTGCCCCTCGGCCATCCGGTCCGTGGCCCGGCGCAACGCCCGCACGGGGCGGAGCACGCCGCTCGCGGCCAGCAGCGCCAGGCCGACGGCGAGGCCCAGGGTCACCAGGGTGGCGCGCTCGATGCCGCTGACCATCGCTTCGACGTAGGCCTGTTCGGTGTCCTGCGGCACCACCAGGTACAGCACGAGCCCCGAGAGCCTGGACTCCGTGCCCTCGCCGGGGTTGTACGTGACCGGCATTCCGACGACGAGAAAGGGACGCCCGTCGGCGCTCACCCGCTGGAACACCGCGGCGCGCTCGGCCCGTACGGACCGGAGCAGTCCCGGACTCAGCTTGTCGAACTCGGGACTCGGCGCGGCGGCGCGGAGGCCGCCGTACGTGGCCATGACCCGCCACCCCTGTGACTGGTTGGCCTGGAGCAGCTGGTCCACCACCCTCTGCAGGTCCGACTGGCCCGGCTCCGGCGGGGCGTAGGCAGCCACGGCGTTGTGAACGCCGGTGCGGAACTGCTGGATGACGGAGTCCTGGCTCTGCTGCAGCACCCCCGTGCGCGCCTCCCGGAAGGCGAGGGCTCCGGTGCTCAGGGCACTGGTCACAGCCACCAGGGCGAAGGCCGCCACCAGGCGGCGGCGCAGTCCGCCCCACGCCGGCGGGACGCGCGCCAGGACCGCCCGGACGACCCGCACCGGCCCGGGGCCCCGCCCGCCGCTCACGGGGAACCGAAGCGGTAGCCGAAGCCGCGTACGGTCTGGATGTACCGGGGGTCCCCGCCCAGCTCACCGAGCTTGCCGCGCAGGCGCTTCACACAGGCGTCCACGAGCCGTATGTCCCCGTAGTAGCTGTGCTCCCAGACCGCTTCCAGCAGCTCCTGGCGGCTGAACACCCGGCCCGGCGAGGCCGACAGGGTCAGCAGCAGCCGGAACTCGGAGGGGGCGAGTGGGACGGGTTCACCGCGGTGTGTCACCGCGAGCCCGACGCGGTCGATGACCAGCTCGCCGTGCGACTCCGCCCTGGGACGGACGCCGTCGGAGAGCGACGCGTCGTGGCTGCGCAGTACGGCCCGTATGCGCGCGTCGAGCACCCGGGCGTGCACGGGCTTGACGACGTAGTCGTCGGCGCCGGCCTCCAGCCCCGTGACGACGTCGGCGTCGTCCCCCTTGCCGGTCACCATGATGATCGGCACCTGGCCGCGCTCCCTTATCCGCCGGCACACGTCGAGGCCGGAAATGCCGGGCAGCATGAGGTCGAGCACGACGACGTCCGGGCGGAAGGGGCGGAGCTGTTCCAGTCCCTCTTCACCGGTTCCGGCGGCGAAGACCTCATGTCCCTGGTGTCGCAGCGCCAGGCGGACGGCATCACGGACGTCCAAGTCGTCTTCGATCATCAGGACTCGCGGCACTCCGGGAGTGTAGGCAGATCGCGTTCGGCGACCGTCCCGGAAAGAGCCCCTCCCCGAAGGCCGTTACAGAAGGGTCATCATCCGGGCCAGAGGCGATCAACTCCGGTCACCACGCTGGAAGTCATGGAGAGAATGCCTGGATCCCGCACTGTTCGGAAACTGGCCGTGGCGGTGAGTCTGCTACCGCTGCTGGCGGCTTGCGGAGCGGACGGCGAGACCGCCTCCGCCGGGAAGCAATCGGCCGGGTCGGCGGGACAACTCGACGTTCCCGCGGACGCCGGTGCGGAACTCAAGAACCAGTACCTCGTGGAGAACGCGATCGCGGACTGCATGACGGAGCAGGGGTTCACCTATACCGCCGTCGCCCCCATCGATCCCGCGTCCACCTGGACCACCGACGGGGCGGACTACGAAGTCACCAAGAAGTTCCGGCAGAAGTACGGCTTCGGCTACACCGCGCGCGCCGTCTACCCCGACGACCCCGAGCTGATGGGCGACAGGTCGGCGAACGAGCCCTCGGAGAACGCGAAATACGTCGAAACGCTCACTCCCGCACAGAAGACCGCCTACGACAAGGCGCTCGGATCCGTCCCGGGCTCGGAGGAGGGCCAGAACGACTGGACCGGTTGCCTGGCAACGGCCAACAAGAAGGTGTACGGCTCCACCTCGCCCAAGGAGCTGCTGGACGCGTCGTCACGGAGTCAGGAGAACGCGCAGGCACTCAACGGTGATCAGAAGCTGGTCGGCCTCGCGCAGTCGTACGCCTCGTGTCTGAAGCGGGACGGCATCCCCGTCACGACCACGCAACCGACCAGCATCGGGGAAATGGTGAAACTCCAGGCGTCCGCGTCTGCTCCCCCCGGTGGCGGGGGCGGGGGCGCGGCCGCCGCGGAGAACCCCGACGGGACCACCACGGAATCCCTGAGCAAGGAGGAGGCTCTGCCGCTGCTCACCAAGGAGATCGCCCTGGCGATGAAGGACCTGGAGTGCGGCAAGGACTTCCGGGCCGCCTACTTCCCGAAGTTCTTCAAGAACCCGGGATCCACCGGTGCCGGGTGAACCGTCGTCCCGAGCACCGAGGCGGCGGCTGAAGCGTGAGAGCAGCCGTCCCAGGCAGCTGGGGATCATCGTCGCCGCGGTGGCGCTGGTGGGAGCCGGCGGGTGGTTCGCCGGATCGCGGATGCAGTCGCCGGCCGATGCCGCCGCCGCACGTCAGCCCCCGAAGGCCGGACCGGTCACCGTCGCGGTCGAGCGCCGGTCGCTGACCGCGAGTGTGGTGGCCCAGGGCTCGGTGGAGTTCGCCTCACCGCAGAGCCTGGCCCTGGCCGGGCCCGTCGGCCCCCCGGATTCCGGCTCCGGGGGATCCGGGTCCACCGACACCGTCGTCCAGCGCGTCACCAAAGCTCCGGTCGCCGGGTCGGAGGTGAAGGAGGGCGACGTGCTGATGCAGGTGAGCGGGCGACCGGTCCTGGTGCTGCGCGGATCCGTACCGATGTACCGCACGCTGGGTCCCGGCACGTCCGGAGACGATGTCAAGCAGCTCGAACGGGCCCTGACCCGGCTCGGATTCAACCCCGGTGGGGCCACCGGGCAGTACGGGCAGGAGGATGCCGCGGCCGTGAGCCGCTGGTACAAGAGCAAGGGCTTCGTCGCGCAGGAGCCCGGCGTTGCGGACAAGCAGCAGTTGGGAACGCTGGAAGCGGCTGTGACCACCGCGCAGCAGTCCCTCCTCTCGGCCCGGAACCCGGGCGACGACACCGAGGGGTCCGGCAGCGGCACGGACACCAGTTCCGCCAGCGGTACGGACACCAGTGGCGAAGCCGGAAAGCTCCAGCTCAAGGCAGCACAGCAGCAGTTGGACGCGGCCAACGACGCACTCTTCGCCTTCCGGGCCGGCTACGGAACCAAAGTCCCCGCGGGTGAGCTGGTCTTCCTGCCGGACCTGCCGGCCCGGCTGGACAAGGTGGCGGTGAAGACCGGTGACACCCCGTCCGGACCGGTCGGCACCGTGACCAGCTCCAAGGTCGTGGTGCGGGCCGTGGTGCCGGCCGGCGACGCCAAGTTGCTCCACAAGGGCATGACAGCGCAGGTGGAGACGCCCGACGGCAAGAAGGTGGAGGGCGAACTCGTGGCACTGGGCGACGATGTGCCGAAGATCGACACGACGGGCGGTCAAACCCAGCAGGGAACGACGAATGACGGGAGTGATGACGCGTCGGCTCCCGTGCCGGTGCAGATCTCCATCCCGTCGGGGGATCTGGCCAAGAACGCCAACGGATCCGCGAAGGTGACCATCAAGGTGGGCTCGTCGGACGGTGACGTGCTGGCCGTGCCCATCGCCGCGCTGCACACCTCGGCCGACGGACAGGCCAAGGTGCGGGTCCGACGCGGCGGCAAGGTGGTGGACGTCAAGGTCAAGGCGGGTCTCTCGGCGGAGGGACAGGTGGAGGTCACACCGTCCGGTGACGCCCTGAAGGCGGGCGATCAGGTGGTGATCGGACAATGACCGGCCCACCGGCGTCCGTCGTGCCCGACCCGTACCCGTACCCGGACACGGACCCGGACCCGGACCCGGACACAGACACGGTCATCCGACTCGTCTCCGTCGACCGGACCTTCGACTCCGAACCGCCGGTGCACGCCCTGCGGGACGTGAACCTGACCCTCCGGCGTGGCGAACACCTGTCCATCGTCGGCCCGTCCGGCTCCGGCAAGTCGACGCTGCTCAACACCCTGGGGCTGCTGGACCGCCCCACCTCGGGCGCCTACTGGCTCGACGGGGTGGAGACCAACCGGCTCGGCGACCTGGAGCGCACCTCGCTGCGCGGCAGCCGGATCGGGTTCGTCTTCCAGTCCTTCCATCTGCTGCCCTACCGGACGGTCGACGAGAACGTCATGCTCGCCGAGGCCTACCGCCGGCCGCGCCCCGGGCGCGGCCGGGCCGGCCGCCGCACCAGAGCCGGGGAGGCGCTGGAACGGGTGGGCCTGGCGCACCGGTCCGGCTTCCGGCCCGACCGGCTCTCCGGTGGTGAGAGGCAGCGGGTGGCGATCGCCCGGGCGCTGATGAGCGAGCCCGCCCTGCTGCTCTGCGACGAGCCCACCGGCAACCTCGACAGTGAGAACACCGAGTCCGTGCTCGACCTCTTCGACCAACTGTCCGAACAGGGCATGACCCTGGTCGTGATCACCCATGAGGAGGCGGTCAGCAAGCGGGCCGACCGGCGGGTCAGGATCAACGACGGCCTGCTCACGGAGGAGAGCCCGCTCACGGAGGAGAGCCTGCTCACGAAGGAGAGCCGGTGAGGGCCGCACGGCGCCGCGGCAGGGCCAAAGGCATCGAGCGTCCCTGGATGGACTTCAGGGACCTGTGGACCGAGGCGCTGGCAGGGGTGCTCGCCCGTCCGACCCGCTCCGCCCTGACCACACTGGGCACGGTTCTGGGCATCACCACCCTGGTCATCACCATCGGGGTCTCGGCCACGGCGGGCAATCAGATCGTCGGCCGGTTCGACGCCCTCACCGCCACTTCGGTCACCGTGGAGGTACCGGGGCAGGCCGGCTCCGTCCCGCTCGTCGACTGGTCGGGGGTGAACGCGGTCCAGCGGCTGGCCGGGGTCGATTCGGTGGCGGCGATCGCGGACTCCACCGACACCGCGAGCGTCCAGGTACGGGCGAACGACGTGGTCTCCCCGGGGGACGTCACCGACCAGACCATGGCGGTTCTCGCCGCGTCCCCCACGCTGCCCGCCGCGGTGCGCGGCAGGATGACCACCGGGCGTTTCTTCGACGACGGCAACATCGCCCGGCACGACCGAGTGGCGGTGCTCGGCGACCAGGCCGCACGACTCCTCGGCATCACCTCGGTACGGGACTCCCCCGCGGTCTTCCTGAAGGGCCAGGCCTACACCGTGATCGGGATCCTCGGCGACGCCGAGCGGGAACAGCAGGTCTCCACCGCCGTGATCCTGCCGCCCACGACGGCCGAGGACCGGTTGGGCCTGGGAACGGTGACCCGGGTGCTGATCAACACCGCGCTCGGCGCGGCGGACCAGGTCGCCCACCAGGCGCCGATCGCGCTGGCCCCCGGCGCCGAGGACGCCCTCGCCGTCACGGCGCCGCCGGACCCGGCCAAGGCACGCAAGGGAGTGCAGGGCGACGTCAACGGCCTGTTCCTGGTACTCGGACTGGTCTCGCTGGTGGTCGGGGCCATCGGCATCGCCAACGTGACACTGGTGACGGTCATGGAGCGGATCGGGGAGATCGGACTGCGCCGCGCGCTCGGCGCCTCGCGACGACAGGTCGCCGGCCAGTTCCTGGTGGAGTCGACGACCATCGGACTCCTCGGCGGCGTCATCGGCGCCGTGCTGGGCATGGTCGTCGTGGTGGCCGTCTCCGCCGTCAGGGACTGGACTCCGGTCCTGGACGTCCGTCTCGCTCTCGGAGCCCCGGTCGCCGGAGCCCTCGTCGGACTCCTGGCGGGTCTCTACCCGTCACTGCGCGCCTCCCGCATGGAACCCGTCGACGCCCTTCGCTCCTAGTCGACGCTCTTCGCGGCTAGGGGAGTACCTGGCTGCCGGGCAGGTCCCGGCCGGGACCTGCCCGGCCGGGCGTGCCGCGGACGGACCGGAACCGAGGCCGGCCGTCTGCGGATCCGTCAGGGACTACGGCGCACCGGCCGTCGCAGGCCCAGCACCCGGTCCTTCAGGGCCGGGAACTGCTCCCTCGTCGTCGCGACCTTCGCGGGGTCGAAGTCGACCGTGAGGATCTCCTCGCCGGCGCCCGCCTCCGCCAGTACCTCGCCCCACGGATCGACCACGATCGAGTGACCCGCCTGTGGAACCCCGGCGTGCGTGCCGGCCGTTCCACACGCAAGCACGAACGCCTGGTTCTCGACCGCCCGCGCCTGAGCCAGCAGCGTCCAGTGCGCCCGGCGGCGCTCCGGCCAGCCCGCGGGGATCACCAGGGTCTCGGCTCCGGCGTCGACGAGACCGCGGAAGAGTTCGGGGAAACGGAGGTCGTAACAGGTGGCGAGGCCGACGGTCGTCTCGGGAAGGCGGACGGTCACGAGCTCCTCGCCCGCGCCCATCAGCACGGCCTCGCCCTTGTCGAAGCCGAAGCGGTGGATCTTGCGATAGGCGGCGACCGGCTCACCTGAGGGGGAGAAGACGAGAGACGTGTTGTACAGGGTGCCCTCGGGGTCCCGCTCCGGGATCGAGCCCGCGTGCAGCCAGACGCCCGCGTCGCTCGCGGCCTTGGCCATCGCCTCGTACGTCGGCCCCTCCAGGGGCTCGGCCTCGCTGCCGAACTCCTCATAGGCGAACGCGCCGGTCGTCCACAGCTCCGGCAGCACCACGAGGTCGGCGGCGCCGGCCTGCTCTCTTACCAGCGCGGCGACCCGCACCCGCCGCGATTCGACCGATTCGCCCTCTTCTACGGCGATCTGGATCAGAGAGGCGCGCACAGTACCACCGTCCTGGCATTCGAGTAGTCCACACAGGCCTACGATCGTCACACGAAAGCACTGCCGGGGTGCCTCACAGCAGCGTAACTTAGCGTTTCAAAACACCCGTCGACACCCGCCGACATCCGCCGACATCCGCCACCTCCCGCTGGCAACGCCGCCACAACCCACCCGAGTACCGACCGCCGAGGGGTCCCGTTTCCGTGAGTCTGCATCCCACCCTCCAGCCCTACGCCGACGCCTGGACCCACTCCATCGAAGCGATATCCGAGCTGGTGCTGCCGTTGGTCGAGGCGGACTGGAACCGCCGGACACCGTGCCCCGGCTGGTCGGTACGCGACATCGTGTCGCATGTCATCGGGCTGGACTGCGAGATGTACGGCGACCCGCGCCCCATCCACACCCTCCCTCGTGACCTGTACCACGTCACCAACGACATCCAGCGCTACATGGAGATGCAGGTCGACGTCCGCCGCCACCACACGGCGCCGGAGATGACGTCCGAGCTGGAGTACACGGTCATCCGCCGCAACCGGCAGCTGCGCAACGAGTCGCGTCAGCCCACCCAGGTGGTGCGCGGCCCGCTCGGCACCGAGCTCACGCTCGAGGAGTCCATGCGGGGCCACGCGTTCAACGTGTGGGTGCACGAGCAGGATCTGCGCGCCTCCCTCGGCCGCCCCGGCAACCTCGACTCCCCCGGCGCGCACATCGCGCGTGACGCGCTGCTGGCCGCGCTCCCGGCGGTCGTCGCCGAGAAGTCCGGCGCCCCGCGCAGCTCCGCGGTCGTCTTCGACGTGCACGGGCCGATCGAGTTCCTGCGCACCATCCGCGTCGACATCAACGGCCGCGGCACCCTGGAGACGGCCCCCGCGCTCGGCCCGGCCGCCGCGTTCACCCTCGACTGGGAGACGTACGTCCGGCTGGCCTGCGGCCGGGTGACGGCGGAGGCGGTCGCGGACCGGGTGAAGGCGGAGGGGGAGCCGGAGCTGACGGCGGCGATCCTGCGGAACTTCGCGGTCACGAAGTAGGACACGCTCACCGGGGGGTGCGGTGGCGAACAGAACGGGCCCGTCGTGAGAAACACGACGGGCCCGTTCTGGATGTACCTGCGAGCGTCAGCCCAGCCTGGCGAAGCCGTAGTCCAGCAGCTTCTTCGCGTCGGCGGCGCGCACCGACGCCGACGTGGACGCCAGCACCGTGCCCGTGACGGTCTTGCCGTTGCGGGTGGCGGAGAAGACGAGGCAGTACTTCGCCTCGGGGCCGGAGCCCGTCTTCAGGCCGATCGCGCCGCTGTAGGTGGTGAGCAGCGTGTTGGTGTTGGTCCAGGCCGCCATGGTGCGGGTGGAACCGGTCTTGGTGATCGTCTTGGCCGTGTACGACTTGGTCTTGACGATCGCGCGGAAGTTCGCGCCCTTCATCGCGTTGATGCCGAGCTTCGTCAGGTCCTGGGCGGTCGAGTAGTTCGAACCGTTGCCGATGCCGTCGAACGAGTCGAACTTCGTGTTCGTCATGCCCAGCGCCTTCGCCGTGGTGTTCATCTTGCCGATGAACGACTTCACGCGAGCGGCGCGGGTGGTGCCGGTGCCGAACTTGTCGGCCAGCGCGTACGCGGCGTCACAGCCGGACGGCAGCATCAGCCCGTAGAGCAGCTGACGGACGGTGACCTTGTCGCCGACGATGAGTCGGGCCGACGAGGCGCCCTTCGCGACGATGTAGTCGCTGTACGCCTTCACGATGGTGACCTTGGCGTCCAGGTTCAGGTTCGCCTGGGACAGCACGATCTTGGCCGTCATGATCTTCGTGGTGGAGCCGATGGAGAGCTTGGTGGTTCCAGCCTTGTTGTACAGGGCGGCACCGGTCGCGTTGTTCGCCACGAAGCCGGTCTTGGCGGCGATCGTGGGAACCGTGACTGCTTGTGCGGGTGCCGCGGTGAGGGCTCCGGTCGCGAGCACTGCGCCGGCCGTGAAGGCAACGGCTGCGGCCCTGCGGACTCGGAAACCCTTTGTGGCGGTTATCAACTTAAATACCCCGATTACGTCGGAATGCCCCTGCGGTGCGGCCGAGTTGGAAAGACAAAGAAGAAGGGGCCGCACGTGTGTGACACGTAAGTAGCACACAAGGTTGTGCGCCTGCTGGGTCGAATTTCCGATTACTCGCCGAAACTCTTACCCGTCACTCACCGTTGGTCCCGCATTCTGGACCGGTCCCCCCGATGCGTACGTGTTGTATCTATCCTGTGGGCATGCAGTCCTCCGCCCCGCCCGTCCCCACTGCTTCCACCCCCTCGGCCACGACCGTTCCCGCACCCGTTCCCGCACCCACGCCCGCACCCGCTTCCGTCGCCGTCAAGCAGCCGCCCGCCGCCGACCGTGTGTACGCCCACGTCAAACAGGGCGTCCTGGACCGCCGTTACCAGGGCGGCACCCTCCTCACCGAGGGAGAGCTCGCCGAGGCCGTGGGCGTCTCGCGCACCCCGGTGCGGGAGGCGCTGCTGCGGCTGGAGGTGGAGGGGCTGATCAAGCTCTACCCCAAGAAGGGCGCCCTGGTCCTGCCGGTCTCCGCACAGGAGATCGCGGACGTCGTGGAGACCCGTCTGTTGGTGGAGGAGCACGCGGCGCGCAAGGCGGTCCCCGCGTCGGCCGCGCTGATCGAGCGGCTGGAGGAGCTGCTCGCGAAGCAGAAGGAGCAGGCCGCGGCGGGCGACCTGGCCGCGGCCGCCGTGACCGACCGCTGCTTCCACGCGGAGATCGTCCGCAGCGGCGGCAACGAGATCCTGTCGAGGCTGTACGACCAACTCCGCGACCGTCAGCTGCGGATGGGCGTCGCCATCATGCACTCGCACCCCGACCGGATCGCCAAGACGCTCACCGAGCACGAGGAGATCCTCTCGGCCCTGCGCGCCGGCGACGCCGAGCGGGCCGTCGAGATCGTGCACCGGCACGTCGACTGGTTCTCCCACCTGGCCCGCGGGGAGGTCCGGTGAACGCCGGAGCCCGCAGCGCGAACTCCACCCTTCCGGGTGACCCGCCCGGCGGACGGCGCGCGATCGCCGTCTGGGGCATCGGCGTCTCGGTCTACTTCGTCGCGGTCATCTTCCGTACCTCGCTGGGAGTGGCGGGTCTCGACGCCGCCGACCGCTTCCATGTGAACGCCTCCGCCCTGTCGACCTTCTCGATCCTCCAGCTCCTCGTCTACGCGGGCATGCAGATACCGGTGGGCCTGCTGGTCGACCGGCTCGGCACCAAGAAGGTGCTGACCATCGGCGTCGTGCTGTTCACGGCCGGCCAGCTCGGCTTCGCCTTCTCCCCGTCCTACGGCACGGCCCTCGCCTCACGCGCACTGCTCGGCTGCGGGGACGCGATGACGTTCATCAGCGTGCTGCGGCTGGGCACCCGGTGGTTCCCGGCGCGCCGCGGACCGCTGGTCGCCCAGTGCGCGGGCCTCGCGGGTATGGCGGGCAACCTGGTCTCCACCCTCGTCCTGGCCCGCCTTCTGCACGGCATCGGCTGGACGGCCGCCTTCGCGGGCAGCGCGCTCGCGGGAGTGGTGGTCCTGGTCCTGCTGCTGCTCTTCCTGAAGGACCACCCCGAGGGCCACGAGCCCGAGCCGTTCCCGCACCACGGCGCGGCGTACGTGCGTCGGCAGATCGCCGCGTCCTGGCGTGAGCCCGGCACCCGGCTCGGCCTGTGGGTGCACTTCACCACCCAGTTCCCGGCGATGGTGTTCCTGCTCCTGTGGGGCCTGCCGTTCCTGGTGGAGGCTCAGGGACTGTCCCGGGCGACGGCCGGCGAACTGCTCACGCTCGTGGTCCTGTGCAACATGGTGGTGGGCCTGGTCTACGGCCAGATCGTCGCCCGGCATCACGAGGCGCGGCTCCCGCTGGCCCTGGGCACGGTGGGCGCGACGGCCCTGATCTGGGCGACCACGCTGGTCTACCCCGGCGACCGGGCGCCGATGTGGCTCCTCGTCACACTCTGCGCGGTCCTCGGCGCATGCGGCCCCGCCTCGATGCTCGGCTTCGACTTCGCCCGCCCGGCGAACCCGCCCGAGCGCCAGGGAACCGCGTCCGGCATCACGAACATGGGCGGCTTCGTGGCGTCGATGACGACGCTCTTCGCGGTCGGCGTGCTGCTGGACGCGACCGGCGGCAACTACCGGATCGCCTTCTCCTGCGTCTTCGTCCTCCAGGCGCTCGGCGTCAGCCAGATCCTGCGCCTGCGCAAGCGGGCGGCCCGCCGGGAACGGGAACGTCTGGTGGCAAGCCGGGTGGAGACGGTCCACGTACCGGCGTAGCCACGGCAGACGATTCGCCGCGCACGGCTTGAGGGGGAGGGGACAGCGGCCGCGGACGGTACGAGGTGACCGTCCGCGGCCGCTGTCGCGGTCGGCGCGCCGCTACCCCCAGGTGATCAGCTTCTTCGGCTGCTCCAGGATCGCCGCCACGTCCGCCAGCACCTTCGAGCCCAGCTCGCCGTCCACCAGACGGTGGTCGAAGCTCAGCGCCAGTGTCGTCACCTGACGCGGCTTCACCTTGCCCTTGTGGACCCACGGCTGGAGCTTGATCGCGCCGACCGCGAGGATCGCGGACTCGCCGGGGTTGAGGATCGGTGTGCCGGTGTCGACGCCGAAGACGCCGACGTTGGTGATGGTCACCGTGCCGCCCTGCATCGCGGCCGGGGAGGTCTTTCCGTCCCTCGCCGTCGACACCAACTCGCCCAGGGACTCCGCCAGCTGCGGCAGCGTCTTGCGGTCGGCGTCCTTGATGTTCGGGACCAGCAGCCCCCGAGGGGTCGCGGCCGCGATGCCCAGGTTGACGTAGTGCTTGACCACGATCTCCTGCGCCGCCTCGTCCCAGGAGGCGTTGATCTCCGGGTGGCGTCTGATGGCGACCAGCAGGGCCTTGGCGATGACGAGGAGCGGGTTGACCCTGAGGCCGTGCAGGTCCTTGTCCTGCTTGAGCTCCTCGACCAGCTTCAGCGTGCGCGTCACGTCGATCGTCACGAACTCCGTGACATGCGGCGCGGTGAACGCCGAGCCGACCATCGCCGCCGCCGTCGCCTTGCGGACGCCCTTGACCGGGACCCGGGTCTCACGCGCCGTGTCGTACGACGCCGGTGCGGGCGCCGACGCCACGGGCGCGGCCGCGGGGGCCGTGACCTGCGCCTGTACCGCCTGCGTCACCGGCTCGGCCGTCGGCGCGACCGGGGCCGCCGCCGCGTGGACGTCCTCGCGGGTGATGATGCCGTCCGGGCCGGACGGGGCCACCGTGGCGAGGTCGACGCCCAGGTCCTTGGCCAGTTTGCGCACCGGCGGCTTGGCCAGCGGGCGCTCCTTCACGGCGCGCGCGCTGCCGTGGCCGTTCAGCTCCGTCAGCACCGTGTCCGGGACCTGCGGGAGCGTGATCTCCGGGCCCTTGCGCGGACGCCGCTTGGTCGAGGACACGGCCACGCCGTACCCGACGAGCACCGGCTGGCGACCGGAGCCGGCGGGCTTCGCCGCCTCGGACTTCTTCTCCGCAACCGCCGCGGCCGCCGGTGCCGCCGGTGCCTGCGTCGGCGTCGGCGTCGGGGTCGGCGTCTGCGTCTGTGCGGGAGCCTGCGCCGGCAGTTCGGCGACCGGGGTGCCGGACGGGCCGGTCGCCCCGCCCGCCCCGCCCGCCACGTCCACCGCGATGATCGACGTGCCCACGTCGACCGTGGTGCCCTCGGGGAAGTGCAGCGCGCGCACCACCCCGTCGTAGGGGATGGGCAGCTCGACGGCGGCCTTGGCCGTCTCGACCTCGCACACCACCTGGCCGTCCGTCACCGTGTCGCCGGGCTGGACGTACCACTTGAGGATCTCGGCCTCGGTGAGCCCCTCGCCCACGTCGGGCATCTTGAACTCGCGTACGGACGCTTCCGTCATCGTCGTCACGACCCTCTCCTCAGTACGCCAGGGCACGGTCGACGGCGTCGAGCACCCGGTCCAGGCCAGGCAGGTACTCCTCCTCCAGGCGCGCCGGCGGGTACGGGGCGTGATAGCCGCCGACCCGCAGGACCGGTGCCTCCAGGTGGTAGAAGCAGCGCTCGGTGATCCGGGCGGCGATCTCCGCGCCCGAGCCGAAGAACACCGGCGCCTCGTGGACGACGACCAGGCGGCGGGTCTTCTCGACCGACGCCTGGATCGAGTCGAAGTCCATCGGGGACACCGAGCGCAGGTCCAGGACCTCCAGGTTCTTGCCCTCCTCGGCGGCCGCGGCGGCGACCTCCTGGCAGAGCTTCACCATCGGGCCGTAGGCGACGAGGGTCAGGTCGGTGCCCTCGCGGACGACCTGGGCCTTGTGCAGCGGGCCGGGGATCGCCTCGGTGTCGACCGCGGCCTTGTCCCAGTAGCGCCGCTTGGGCTCGAAGAAGATCACCGGGTCGTCGCTCTGGATGGCCTGCTGCATCATCCAGTACGCGTCGGACGCGTTGGACGGGGAGACGATCTTCAGGCCCGACACATGCGCGAAGAGGGCTTCGGGCGACTCCGAGTGGTGCTCGACCGCGCCGATCCCGCCGCCGTAGGGGATGCGGACGACGACCGGGAGCTTGACCTTGCCCAGGGAGCGCGCGTGCATCTTCGCGAGCTGGGTGACGATCTGGTCGTAGGCGGGGAAGACGAAGCCGTCGAACTGGATCTCCACCACCGGGCGGTAGCCGCGCAGGGCCAGTCCGATGGCCGTGCCGACGATGCCCGACTCCGCGAGCGGGGTGTCGATGACGCGGCTCTCGCCGAAGTCCTTCTGCAGACCGTCGGTGACCCGGAAGACGCCGCCGAGCTTGCCGACGTCCTCTCCCATGATCAGGACCTTGGGGTCCGCCTCCAGGGCGCGGCGCAGCGACTCGTTGATCGCCTTGGCCAGGGCCAGGTTCTTGGACGTCACGCTGTCCGCCATGTCAGTTTCCCCCCTCGTCCGCGAACGACGCCTGGTAGGCGGCGAACTGGGCCCGCTCCTCGTCGACGAGCGCGTGCCCGTCCGCGTACACGTTCTCGAAGATGGCGAAGTGGTCCGGGTCCGGCATGGCACGGACCGCTTCGCGCACTCGTCTGCCCAACGCCTCGCTCTCCGCGTCGAGTTCCGCGAAGAATCCCTCGTCCGTGTGGTTTGAGGCCTCGAGGTGGCGGCGAAGACGCAGGATCGGGTCCTTCGCCTCCCAGGACTCGCGCTCCTCGTCGGCCCGGTACTTCGTCGGGTCGTCGGAGGTGGTGTGGGCGCCCATGCGGTATGTGTACGCCTCGACGAGGGTGGGTCCCTCGCCGTTGCGGGCCCGCTCCAGCGCCCACCGGGTGACCGCGAGGCAGGCCAGGACGTCGTTGCCGTCGACGCGGACGCCCGGGAAGCCGTAGCCCTGCGCGCGCTGGTAGAGCGGGACGCGGGTCTGCTTCTCGGTGGGTTCGGAGATCGCCCACTGGTTGTTCTGGCAGAAGAACACGACCGGGGCGTTGTAGACCGCGGAGAAGGTGAACGATTCAGCGACGTCGCCCTGGCTGGAGGCGCCGTCGCCGAAGTAGGCGATCACCGCGCTGTCCGCGCCGTCCTTGGCGACGCCCATCGCGTAGCCCGTCGCGTGCAGCGTCTGGGAGCCGATGACGATGGTGTAGAGGTGGAAGTTGTTGCTGTTGGGGTCCCAGCCGCCGTTGTTCACACCGCGGAACATGCCCAGCAGGTTGGTCGGGTCGACTCCGCGGCACCAGGCGACGCCGTGCTCGCGGTAGGTCGGGAAGACGTAGTCGTCGTCGCGCAGGGCCCGGCCGGAGCCGATCTGGGCGGCCTCCTGGCCGAGCAGCGAGGCCCACAGACCCAGTTCGCCCTGGCGCTGCAAGGAGGTGGCCTCGGCGTCGAAGCGACGGGTGAGCACCATGTCGCGGTAGAGGCCGCGGAGGTCTTCGGGGGTGACACCGGCGACGTACTCGGCGTACTCGGCGTTCTTGTTGTTCTTGACCCGCTTGCCCTCCGGCGTCAGCAGCTGCACGAGCTCGGGCTCGGCGCTCTTCCTGGCGGCGGTGCGGGTGCGCTCGGTGCCGGTGGCGCCGGCCTTGCCTCCTGCGCTGCGTCGCGGCTTGCGCGCGGCAGTGCTCTCCACGGTCACGTGTGCTCCTCCGTCGGTCCGGCCCCCGGGGTTGCCGGGTGACCAGTGCGGCTCACCTGTATCCGACACCCGTGCACGGGGTGGGTGTCACTCGGCCGGAACAGGCGTGACAGGTGCTCCGGCGAGCGCCCTGCAGTCATCACGTTACCCAGTGCTCCACATTTCTGTGAAACCCCTCCTGACCTGCGTTTTTGCTTGGATTTCCAAGTAAATCGGCAAAGTCGGGAAGGCACCTGGTCACAGCCTTGCAGGAGGCCGGAGCAACGGCACGTTATCCCGGCCACCCCGGCCACGGGAAGAGTCCGTCTTCGGGCGGGTCGTCGGGTGATGCGCCGGGGCGTACGAGGCGGCGGACGACCGTCGGCGACCGTCCGTGTCCCCGGTTGACCTTCGGTGACTGTCTGTGACAACGCCCAGCTCACAGCCTCGCATCGTGCCCTAGCATCGGGCGCGTGCCGCGCTCCTGTGTACCACCCTCAGTGCCCCACGCGCCCCCTCTGAGCGCCCTGCTCCGCCGCTACACCGCCGGCGCAGCGCTCGCCTGCGAGCCCGTCGAGGAGGGACTGCTGAACCGCGGCTACCGGCTGCACACCACCCGAGGCCGCTACTTCCTCAAGCACCACTTCGATCCGGACACCGCCGACCCCGTCTCCATCGCCCGCCAGCACCGGGCCACCGCGCGGCTGGCCGACCTCGGCGTCCCGGTCGCTCCCCCGCTGCCCGGCCACGACGGACGCACCGTCGCCGTCGTCGGCGGCCACGCCTACGCCCTCCACCCCTGGATCGACGGCCGCCACCGGCACGGCGCCCAGCTCACCCCCGGCCAGTGCGGCCGCCTGGGGGCTCTGCTGGGGGTGGTGCACGCCGGCCTGGAGCACGTGATGCCTTCAGGGGGCGCGGAGCCCGTACTACCGGCGCACGAACGGGAGCGCACCACCCCTGCCGACACGTTCACGCTCATCGACGACCTCCTCGCGCGCGTGCGCCGGCACCGCCCCGCCGACTCCTTCGACGAGCTCGCCCGCCACCGCCTCCTGGAGCGGCGCACGCTGCTGGAACGCCACGCGGACCGGCGTCCCCCGCACAGCGGCCCGGTCGGCTGGGTGCACGGGGACTTCCACCCGTTCAACCTGCTCTACCGCGGGGACGCCCCCGCCGCCATCGTCGACTGGGACCGGCTCGGCGTGCAGCCCCGCGCGGAGGAGGCCGTCCGCGCCGCCGCCATCTTCTTCGTCCGGCCCGACGGCGCCCTCGACCTGCCGAGGACGAGGGCGTACGCACGCGCGTACCGACGCACGGCCGACGCCTCGCCCTCCGAACTGGCGGCGGCCGTGCACCGCGTGTGGTGGGAGCGGCTCAACGACTTCTGGATGCTGCGCTGGCACTACGAGCGCGGCGACACCCGCGCGGACTCCCAGTTCCCGGCCGCCTCGGCCCTCGCGGTGTGGTGGACACGCGAGTACGACGCGGTGTGCGGGGCGTTCACCGACTGAGCGGACTCACCGGCGCACGGCCCGGAAACGACACGCGCGCGTGGAGCCCTGTCTCGGGCCCACGCGCACGTGGAAGAAAAGCCGACGGCCGGGAGCCTGGCGGGTCGGGCGGGTGGGGTCAGCCGCCGAGGCCGGTGCCGAGGGTGGTGGTGCCCTCCGTGCCGCCCGTCGGGTCCCCGCTCGGGTCGCTCGTCTCGGTCTCCGTGTCGGTCGGCTCGTCCGACGGCTGAGTCTCCGTCTCCTCGTCCGTGGGCTCGCTGCTGGCCGACTGGGAGGCGCTGGACGAGGGCGTCCAGGACGGCGAGTAGGACGGCGTCCAGCTCGATCCGGAGCCCGAGCCGCTGCCGTCGTCCGTGCTCTCGTCCGTGGACGTCTCGCTCTCCTCTTCGGTCGGCGACGCGCTGGGCGAGGTCGAGGCCGACGGTGAGACGGACGGCGACTTCGTGGTCTCGCTGCCGCCGCTGCCCTTCCCCTGGCCGTTCAGCGCGAGCGCGACGCCCGCGGCGATGGCGATCACCGCGAAGACGGCGAGTATCCACAGCTTGCCGCTGCCGCTGCCCTTGTTGCCGTGGCCCTCGAAGCCGCCGTCGTCACCGCCGCCGTAACCGGCGGGCAGGATCGGCTGCGGGATCTGCGAGGTCGCGGAGCCGTCGGCGCCGTGCGGCAGCACCGTCGTGTGCGCGAAGCCGCCGGGGGGCGTGCCCCGGCCGTCGTGCGCGCCGACCGGGCCGGTGTTCCAGGTGCCGGTGTGGGCGCCCTGGTCGTACAGCATCTGCAGCCCGTACTGGACGAGGCCGCGCATCTCCTCAGCCGTCTGGAACCGGTCGTCGGGGTCCTTGGCCAGTGAGCGCATGACGAGGCCGTCGAGCTCCGGCGGGCACTCGCCGTCCGAGGTCTGCGACGGCGGCACCGGAATGTCCTGCACATGCTGGTAGACCACCGAAAGCGGCGTCTCACCGGTGAACGGCGGCCGCAGCGCGAGCAGTTCGTACAGCAGACAGCCCGTCGCGTACAGGTCGGAGCGATGGTCGACGGCCTTGCCGAGCGCCTGCTCCGGGGAGAGGTACTGCGGCGTGCCCATGACCATGCCGGTCTGCGTCATCGTCGTGGACGCGCCGTGCAGGGCGCGCGCGATGCCGAAGTCCATCACCTTGACAGCGCCGTTGTGCGTGATGATCACGTTCGCCGGCTTGATGTCGCGGTGCACGATGCCGTGCTGGTGCGAGTAGGCGAGCGCCTCCAGGACGCCGGAGACGATGATCAGGGCCTGCTCCGGCCCGGGCGCCTCGGCATTGAGGAGAAGGTCGCGGATCGTGCGTCCCTCGACGATCTCCATCACGATGTACGGCACGCTCAGGCCGCCCACGAAGTCCTCGCCGGAGTCGTACACGGCGACGATCGCGTGGTGGTTGAGCCCGGCCACCGACTGGGCCTCGCGTGTGAAGCGGGCCTTCGAGGTCGGGTCCTCCGCGAGGTCGGCGCGCAGCAGTTTCACCGCGACGGTGCGCCCGAGACGTACGTCCTCGGCCGCGAACACCTCGGCCATGCCGCCTCGGCCGAGTCTGTGGGTGAGCCGATACCGGCCGTCCCCGACCAAGCCGCCGTTGCCCCAGTTCTCCGGCGCATCTGACATACCGCCGCCAGTCGCCTCGGGGTCGGACGGGCCCTGAGCGCGCTGCTGTGCCATCAGTCCTCGCCGTCGTTTCTGCCCGCGGTGCGCGCGGTGTTGTTACGGTCTCCGTCGGCCACGCTACAGCCTCTGCGCAAGCCTCCGGTCCGGGGCGATCCCCGAAGCGATGCCCGGGACGGGCCCGGACGCCGGTCCGAGACGGACCGGCCATGAAATCTGTACTCCGTGCCGGCGTGCAAATTCTGTGTACCGGCCGTACGGCACCTGTAACGCTTCCGCGACGCTTCTTTCTCGTAGGGTCACGGAACGGGCACCGAGCTTGACGTGTCAGTGCCCTGCGGCAGACTTGGCCGGGAATAGCACTTTCGATCAACGACAGTCAACGGCGCCTGAAGGCCTACGGGGGACGCAGAAGATGAGCCAGGACGGCGCGCAGGGCCGGTACGCGGGGCGGGCGCTGGCCGCCGGCCGCTATCAGCTGCGCGACTTGCTCGGCGAGGGCGGCATGGCCTCGGTGCACCTCGCCTACGACGCCGTGCTCGACCGTCAGGTCGCGGTGAAGACCCTGCACACCGAACTCGGCCGCGAGCAGGCCTTCCGCGAGCGCTTCCGCCGCGAGGCCCAGGCCGTGGCCAAGCTCACGCACACCAACATCGTCTCCGTCTTCGACACGGGCGAGGACGAGGTCGAGGGGCTGACGACCCCGTACATCGTCATGGAGTACATCGAGGGCCGCCCGCTCGGCTCGGTGCTCGACGAGGATGTGCGGCAGCAGGGCGCGATGCCCGCCGACAAGGCGCTGAAGATCACCGCGGACGTGCTGGCCGCACTGGAGATCAGCCACGAGATGGGCCTCGTCCACCGCGACATCAAGCCCGGCAACGTGATGATGACCAAGCGCGGCGTCGTCAAGGTGATGGACTTCGGCATCGCGCGCGCCATGCAGTCCGGCGTCACCTCCATGACGCAGACCGGCATGGTCGTCGGCACCCCGCAGTACCTCTCGCCCGAACAGGCGCTGGGGCGCGGTGTGGACGCCCGGTCCGACCTGTACTCGGTCGGCATCATGCTGTTCCAACTCGTCACCGGGCGGCTGCCCTTCGAGGCGGATTCACCGCTTGCGATCGCGTACGCGCACGTGCAGGAGGAGCCGGTGGCTCCCTCCTCGATCAACCGGGCGCTCCCGCCGGCCGTCGACGCGCTCGTCGCCCGCGCGCTGAAGAAGAACCCGAACGAGCGCTTCCCGACCGCCGTCGCCATGCGCGACGAATGCCTGCGCGTCGCCGCCTCCTTCCAGCCGGCCCCGCCGAGCATCGTCCCGGGCGCGCAGACGTCGAGCGGCGCGGGCGTCGGCTCCGCGGTGTTCCCGCCGGTCGGCCAGAGCACCCCGGCGCCGCCCCACCCGGGCGTCCAGACGCCCTACCAGCCGGCCCCGACCCCGAACCCGTACGGCACGCCCCCGACCCCGGCGCCGTCCTACGGCTATCCGCAGCAGGGCGGCTACCAGACGCCCGCTCCGGCGTACGGCCACCAGCAGGCGCCGCACACCCCGCCCGCGTACAACCTCAGCCCACAGCCGCCGACCACGGTGTCCGGCGGCGGCCGCAAGAACAGCAAGGCGGTGCTGATCGGCTCGACCGTCGTCGCCGTGGTGGCCGTCGGCGGCCTCATCACCGCGCTCATCATGGAGGGCGGCAGCGACGACGACGCCAAGGGCGGTACGACGAGCTCCTCGCCGTCGGCGTCGAAGGCGGCGGACTACCGCGGGCCGGACGCCTCGAAGACCATCGATTCGACGGAGTGCGTGGAGCCGCAGGAGTCGTACAACGACCCGGACAAAATCCAGGTGCCGAACTTCAAGTTCAAGTACATCGCCTCGGTCAAGGAGTGCTTCCAGGCCGCGGGCTGGAAGATGAAGATCACGAAGGTCGACGAGAACACCTACGGCGACGGCGCGGTCATGGACCAGTTCCCCTCCGCCGGGACGGACGTCGACCCGGCGGAGATGCCCGAGATCGAGCTCAAGGTGTCCTCGGGCAACCCGGCGTCCTGACGTCGCGCGCCAGGACACTCGGGCTCTCGGGCATTCGGGCATTCGGACATGTAGAAGGGGCCCGGCGTTTCGGACGCCGGGCCCCTTTTGCTTGGTCGCTGCCGTGGGTTCTACAGGTACGGGCCGCCCGAACGGCCGCCCGTACGCGGGTCGTCGGCGCCCTCATGACCGACGCCCGGCGGCAGCGCGCGGCGCATCTGCTCCAACTGGGCCCGCGCGGCCATCTGCTGAGCGAAGAGCGTGGTCTGGATGCCGTGGAAAAGGCCCTCCAGCCAGCCGACCAACTGGGCCTGCGCGATGCGCAGTTCCGCGTCGCTCGGAGTCGAGTCCTCGTTGAACGGCAGTGACAGCCGCTCCAGTTCCTCGACCAGCTCCGGCGCCAGGCCGTCCTCCAGTTCCTTCACCGAGCTCGCGTGGATCTCCTTCAGCCGGACCCGGCTCGCCTCGTCCAGGGGAGCCGCGCGCACCTCCTCGAGCAGCTGCTTGATCATGCTGCCGATCCGCATGACCTTCGCCGGTTGCTCGACCATCTCGGTGACCGGGATCTCACGGGAGTCCTCGTCAGCGTCGATGCCGCCGAGCGCCATGCCGTCCTGACCTACGACCAGGATCTTCTGGGCGTTCTCCGGCGACCTTTCGTTCCTCGGCATCTCCATGCCGCCATTCTCTCGCACGTCCCCACCTCATCACCCTGGTGCCCCCCTCGAAGGCTGATCCACCGTTTCCGTTCGGCGGAGTCCGGAATGCGGCGACAGTTCCCTGATGTGAGGCTTATTGCGTTCTTTTCCTTGGCGACCGGGCACCGGGAGGGGGTCACGAACGTGACTCCATGGCAGCAGGTGAAGTGCGCGACACGGGTATGCGTGGGGGTGGGCGTGGTCGCGACGAGCGTGGCGGGCATGATCGCGCTGCCCCACGGGAGCGCGAACGCCACACCGTACGCCGCGGTGTCGACGTATGCCGCCGTGTCGGCGTCCGCCCGCCCCACACCCGGCTCCACCGCCTCCTCCCCCGAGCCCGACCGGGCCGGCAGCCGGGCGGGCGAGGGGCGACAGCGGCCCGGACGGGCGGACGACGGGGGAGAGGACGCGGAGCCGGAGGGCTCGGAGGCCGAGGACCCGGGCGGCGAGGACACCGCGGGTGAGGACCCGGACGAGGTGAGCGGCGACACGGAGGCCGGCGACGGCGACCAGGTCGACGACACCGGCGCGTCCGCGTCCCCCGCCGCCGTCGCCCCCGTGGCCTCGGACGCACCGCAGGACGCGGTACGGCAGGCGGCCACCCAGGGTGAGCGGGCCGACGGACCCGTGCTGCAGATCCTGCCGCTCGGCAGCGGCCTCGTCCTCATCGGCCTGGGCATCGCCCTGGCCCTGGCCGCACTGCGCCTGCGCCGCTCCTAGGGCATGCCCCTACACCGTGAGCAGGACCTTGCCGACATGACCGCTCTCCTCGACGACCCGATGGGCGGCCGCCGCGTCGCTCATCGGGAGTTCGCGGTCGACGACCGGCCGTACCCGACCCGCCGCGATCAGGGGCCAGACATGCTCGCGGACGGCCGCCACGATGGCCGCCTTCTCCGCCAGGGGGCGGGCCCGCAGCGAGGTCGCGCTGATGGCGGCACGCTTGCCGAGGAGCGCGGCGATGTTCAGCTCGGCCTTGATGCCGCCCTGCATGCCGATGATCGCGAGCCGGCCGTTGACGGCGAGGGCCTGGACGTTGCGGTCCAGGTACTTCGCGCCCATGTTGTCGAGGATGACGTCGGCGCCCGCGCCGTCCGTGGCCTGCCGCACCTCGGCGACGAAGTCCTGCTCCCGGTAGTTGATCAGGATGTCCGCGCCCAGCTCGGCGCACCGGTCCAGCTTCTCCCTGGTGCCCGCGGTGACGGCGACCCGCGCGCCGGCGGCCTTGGCCAGCTGGATCGCCATGGTGCCGATGCCGCTGGAGCCGCCGTGCACCAGCAGCGTCTCACCGGGACGCAGGTGGGCGATCATGAAGACGTTCGACCAGACCGTGCTGGTCACCTCGGGGAGCGCGGCGGCCCGCGCCAGGTCGACGCCCTCGGGCACGGGCAGCAGCTGACCGGCCGGGACGGCGACCTTCTCGGCGTATCCGCCGCCCGCGAGCAGCGCGCACACCTCGTCGCCGACGCTCCAGCCGGAGACGCCGGGGCCGATCTCGGCGATCCGGCCGGAGCACTCCAGACCGGGGTGGCGGGAGGCGCCGGGCGGCGGGTCGTACAGGCCCTGCCGCTGCAGGATGTCCGCGCGGTTCACGGCCCCGGCCACCACCTCGACGAGGACCTCGCCCTCGCCGAGTACGGGATCGGGGACCTCGTCCCACACCAGCGCCTCGGGACCACCAGGTTCGGGAATCGTGATCGCATGCATGAAGGGGACGCTACTCCTCGTCGCGCCGCCGCCGGCCGCGGGCCCGCGCCGAAAAAAGGGTGCGATCACCGATGAGTTCCGGCCAGGGTAAAGGTCTCCCCATGCGTAACCCACGTGCGCGGAAGGACACCCCACCATGAGCCAGCACACGTCCGACCTGGCCATCGAGACCGCGGGACTGGTGAAGACGTTCGGTGAGACCCGGGCCGTCGACGGCGTCGATCTCGCCGTCCCGGCCGGCACGGTCTACGGCGTCCTCGGCCCCAACGGCGCCGGCAAGACGACGACCGTGAAAATGCTCGCCACCCTGCTGCGGCCCGACGCGGGCGAGGCACACGTCTTCGGCCACGACGTCGTACGGGAGGCCGACGAGGTCCGCGGCCGCGTCAGCCTCACCGGCCAGTACGCCTCCGTGGACGAGGACCTCACCGGCACCGAGAACCTGGTCCTGCTGGGCCGTCTCCTCGGCCACGGCAAGAAGGCCGCGCGGGTGCGTTCCGGGCAGCTGCTGGAGGCCTTCGGACTGACCGAGGCCGGTGGGAAACAGGTCAAGCACTACTCGGGCGGGATGCGGCGGCGTATCGACATCGCCGCGTCCATCCTGAACACCCCCGACCTGCTCTTCCTCGACGAGCCGACGACCGGGCTCGACCCGCGCAGCCGCAACCAGGTGTGGGACATCGTGCGCGCGGTCGTCGCCCAGGGCACGACCGTGCTGCTGACCACGCAGTATCTGGACGAGGCCGACCAGCTGGCGTCCCGGATCGCCGTCATCGACCGCGGCCGGGTGATCGCCGAGGGCACGAAGGGCGAGCTGAAGGCGTCCGTCGGCGCCGGCTCCGTCCACCTGCGGCTGCGGGACGCCGAGCAGCGGCCCGCGGCGGCCGAGGTGCTGCGGCGGACCCTGGACGCGACCGTGCAGCTGGAGCCCGACCCGGTCGCCCTCACGGCCCGGGTCGGCACGGCGACCAGCGGCATCGCCGCCGAGCAGGCCGCCCGGGCGCTCGGTGAACTGGCCCGCTCCGGAGTCACCGTGGACAACTTCTCGCTGGGGCAGCCCAGCCTGGACGAGGTGTTCCTCGCCCTCACCGGACACGACACGCATCGCCCGAAGGACGAGGTGGCGGCATGAGCACCACGACGACCACGGAAGCACAGGACCTGGCCCCCGTTCGCACCGAGTCGCTCGCCGCGCTGCTGGTCGCCGGGGAGCGGCCGCCGCGCCCGAGCGCATGGTCGGCCTCCCTCACCTTCGGCTGGCGGGCGATCCTCAAGATCAAGCACGTGCCGGAGCAGCTCTTCGACGTCACCGCGTTCCCGATCATGATGGTGCTGATGTACACGTACCTGTTCGGGGGTGCCCTGGCCGGGTCCCCGGAGGAGTACATCCAGTTCCTGCTGCCGGGCATCCTGGTGATGTCGGTCGTGATGATCACGATGTACACGGGCGTCTCGGTGAACACCGACATCGAGAAGGGCGTCTTCGACCGCTTCCGGTCGCTGCCGATCTGGCGGCCCTCGACGATGGTCGGCTATCTGCTCGGCGACGCCCTGCGCTACACCATCGCGTCCGTGGTGATGCTCACCGTGGGCATGCTGCTCGGCTACCGCCCGGACGGCGGGTTCGCGGGCGTCGTCGCCGGGATCGCCCTGCTGGTCGTCTTCTCGTTCGCGTTCTCGTGGATCTGGACGATGTTCGGGCTGCTGCTGCGCACCGAGAAGTCAGTGATGGGCGTCAGCATGATGGTGATCTTCCCGCTCACCTTCCTGTCCAACGTGTTCGTCGACCCCAGCACCATGCCGGGCTGGTTGCAGGCCTTCGTCAACAACAGCCCGGTGACCCATCTGTCGTCGGCGGTGCGGGGGTTGATGGCCGGTGACTGGCCGGGCGTCGAGGTCGCCTGGTCGCTGGGCTGGTCGGCACTGTTCGTGCTGGTCTTCGGGCCGGTGACGATGCGGCTCTACAACCGCAAGTAGCGGGTGGGGGCGTTCAGGCCGGCGGGAGGGGCGGGACACCGGGCATGCCGGGCGACCCGAGGGTGGGTCGTGCGCTGGGCGGGCCCACCCGCACGATGGTGACCAGCCGGTCCGTCGCCTCCAGCACGCCGATCGCCGGGTCGTCGTAGGCGAGGACGCGGTGCCCCCGGACGACGCTCACCACCAGGTCGGCCGTCTCGCGCGGGCCACGGCCCGTCTCGGCCTTGGTGACGGGCCGTTCGACGAGGTCCAGCCCGTCACCCTGCTGGATGAGGTCCTCCATGACCTTGCCCGCCGCCGGGCTGAGCACGGACAGGCCCAGGAGCCGGCCGGCCGCACCGGCGCTGGTGATGACCTCGTCGGCGCCGGACTGCTTGAGCAGCGGCGCGTTCTCCTCCTCGCGGACCGCCGCCACGATCTTCGCCCGCGGGTTGAGCTGGCGGGCCGTCAGCGCCACCAGGACGGCCGTGTCGTCGCGCTCGGTCGCGATGACGATCCGCCCCGCCCGCTGCACCTCGGCCCGCCGCAGCACATCACTGCGCGTCGCGTCGCCGACCACGCCCTCGTAGCCCTCGGCCGTCGCCGCGTCGACGACCTTCGCACTCGGGTCGATCACCACGACCTGCTCCTTGCGCAGGCCCGAGGTGCAGGCGGTCCGGATCGCGGACCGTCCCTTCGTGCCGAAGCCGACGACGACAGTGTGGTCACGCAAGGGGACCTCCGGGATCATGGACAGTTGGGGACTCATGAAGACGTGTTGCTTCATGACGGGCACCGACCCGCCGGGAACCATGGTGCCCGCCGCTCGAATGACCACCACAGGGGGCACGCGATGAAGGACCAGGAACGACACCCCGCCGGTCCGGCCCGGCTCTCTCTCTTCAGGTCCCTCTGGTACCGCTCGCGCGCCGAGGCCCGGGACGACGCCGAGGCGGGCCGCTCCATCACGATGCCCATGCACATCGGCGCGCCCCCGCTCCAGCAGGTGCTGCGACGCCTCGCCATGGGCCTGCTGGTGCTGGCCGTCACCACCCTGATCGTCTACGCCGACCACGACGGGTACAACGACAACTCGGACGGCTCGGTCGACCTCCTCGACGCCGCCTACTACGCCACCGTCACCCTCTCCACCACCGGCTACGGCGACATCACCCCGGTCAGCGACATGGCCCGGCTCGTCAACATCCTGGTCATCACACCGCTGCGCGTGGTGTTCCTGATCATCCTGGTCGGCACCACCCTGGAGGTGCTCACCGAGCGCACCCGCCAGCAGGTCCGCATCCACCGCTGGCGGGCCCGCACCAGCAACCACATCGTGGTCGTCGGATACGGCACGAAGGGCCGGCACGCCGTGCAGACCCTCATCGGGCAGGGCATCCCCAAGGACCGGATCGTGATCGTGGACGCACAGCGGAAGTCCGCGAGCATGGCCGGCGACGACGGGCTGGTCGCGGTGACCGGGGATGCCACCCGCTCCGAGACGCTCCTCAAGGCCGAGGTCCAGAACGCCTCCCGGGTGATCGTCGCCCCGCAACGCGACGACACGGCAGCCCTGGTCACCCTCACCGCCCGCCAGCTGAACCGGCGCGCCACGATCGTGACCGCCGCCCGGGAGGACGAGAACGTACCGCTGCTCAAGCAGAGCGGCGCGGACACCGTGATCACCAGCTCCAGCTCCGCCGGCCGACTGCTCGGCGTCTCGATGGTCAGCCCGACCGTGGCCCGGACCCTGGAGGACCTGATGACCCTCGGCAGCGGCCTGGACCTCATCGAGCGCCCGATCACCAAGGCGGAGGCGGGAAAGGCGCCACGGGCCTGCGCGGACCTGGTCGTCGCCGTAGTCCGGGGCAAGGAACTGCTGGACTACGCCGATCCCCGGCTCACCAGTCTGCGACCGGGAGATCACGTCATCACGGTCAGCCGGGCCGTTCCGCCCGCCGACCAGGCATGACGATGTTTCACGTGAAACAGCGCCCGATCCAAGGGTGTTGAGCGCCCGGTCCAGGGGGTGTTTCACGTGAAACACGGTGCATGTTTCACGTGAAACATGCACCGATCCCGGCGGTCGCCCACGGCAGGTCGAGGAGCTCGGCCTCCTGACCCGCCCGCGCGCCGCCGGGCGGGACGACGGCGAGGGCGTCGGCGGCCGCGATGCCCCGCAGCATGGCCGGCCCGTTGTAGTGCAGCGGCCCGGCATGGTCGCCGCGCAGGACGACCGGGATGAGCCGCGTGTCGTAGGGGTGCCCGTGCACCGATTCCCTCAGCGGCAGCGCATACGACTCCGGGGCCGACCGGGCGGCGAGCGTGCGCAACAGGGGCTCGGCGAGGGTGAGCAGGCCGGAGACGGCCGCCAGCGGATTGCCGGGCAGACCCACGAGGTGCTGGTCGTCCTTGATGCGGGCCAGCAGCATGGGGTGTCCCGGACGCACCTTGACGCCGTCGACGAGGAGTTCGGCGCCGATGCGGCGCAGTGTGGGGTGGACGTGGTCGACAGGGCCGGAGGCGGTGCCCCCGGTGGTGACGATCAGGTCGGCGCCGGACGAGGTGATGGCCTTGTGCAGGACCTTCGCGTCGTCACGAAGCCTGCGGACGGCGATGACCTCCGCGCCCAGCGCCCGCAGCCACGGGGGCAGCATCGGGCCGAGCGCGTCCCGGATGAGGCCGTCGTGCGGGCGGCCCTCGGTGAGCAGTTCGTCGCCCAGGACGAGCACCTCGACCCGGGGCCGGGGAACGACGGCCAGCGTGTCGTACCCGGCGGCCGCGGCGAGGCCGAGGACGGCCGGGGTCACCACGGCTCCGGCGAGCAGCAACTGGTCGCCGGAGCGGCACTCCTGACCCCGCGGGCGGATGTCCTGGCCGTGCTGCATCTCGCGGGTCGGGTGCAGTCGGCCGTTGTCGTCGGTGCGGCCGTGCTCGCTGCGCAGCACCGCGGTGGTGTCCGGGGGGATCCGGGCGCCGGTGGCGATCCGGACGGCCTCGCCGTCGGCGAGCGGTGCGTGTGCCGCGCTCCCGGCCAGCACGCCCTGGTCCCGCACATGCCAGGGGCCGGGACCTGCGACCGCCCAGCCGTCCATCGCCGAGGTGTCGAAGGAGGGCAGGTCGGTGAGGGCGGTCAGCGGGGCGGCCAGGACGAGTCCGAGAGCGTCGTCGAGGGTGACGGAGACGGGGGCGCGGCGGGCGCCGGACCGTGCGGCGCGGGCGGCGATCCTCCGCGCCTCGGGCCAGGCAGTGGCCTGGTGGCGGTGCTCGTCGGCGGCGGCCCGGTGCCCGGCCTGCGGAGCGGGGGAGGACTGCGTGCCGCTGCCGTCGCGCTGCGTGGGGCCGTTGCCGTCCTTCACGAGAGCGAGCGCCTCCTCGACGTCGAGGTCCTCGGCATCGAGGCCCTGCCGGGTGCCGCGGGGCGTCATCCGGCGTCCGGACCGGAGCCGCCGGCCTTCTCCTGCTCAGCCTTGTCCTGCTCGGCCTTGTCCTGCTCGGCCTCCTCCGCCCAGCGCAGCGCCAGCGCGGCGGCCTTGCGGGCGGCCTCGGCGACGGCCTCCGGGCCGCCCTGGGCCCGGGCGGCCGCGTAGCCCACCAGGAAGGTGGTCAGCGGCGCCGCGGGCCGGGCCACCCCGTGGGCGGCGTCGCGGGCGAGGTCGAGAAGGAGGCCGGTGTCGACATCGAGGTCGATGCCCAGCTCGTCCTTGACTGCGGAAATCCATTCGTCCAACACGTGGCCATGCTCCCTGATACGTGCCCTGGCGGTGGCGATGTCGTCCCAGGTGTCGCAGTCGAAGGACCCGACCGGGTCGGGGACGCGGGTGAGATCGAGCCCGGCGGTCAGCCGGCGCAGGGGCAGCCCGCCGAGGCCGCCCTGGTCTGCGGTGAGCGCCGCCAGTTCGCGGCGCAGGGCGGCGGTACGGTACGCGGCGACGAGCGGCTGGTCACGGCCGTCCGCGTCGGTGAGCAGCGCTCCCTCGGCCGCGTCGGCGCGCAGGGTGGTCAGCAGCCGCCGTACGGTGCCCGTCGCGAGGAACGGCAGGTCGGCGGAGAGGACCAGGACGTCCTGCGCGGTGGTGTGGCGCAGCCCCGCCTCGAGCGCGGCGACGGGACCCGCACCGGGCGGGTCCTCGCGCGCCCAGCGCACGGAGCGGGCGGTACGGCGCGGGTCGGCGACGACGACGGTGGTCCGCGCGTCGGCACAGGCGCCCAGCACCCGGTCCAGCAGCGCGCGCCCGCCCACCCGCACGCCCGGCTTGTCGGCTCCGCCGAGCCGTCGGGCACCGCCACCGGCGAGCACGACGGCGTCGTAGGCAGCGGCGTCCGCGGCATCGGCGGCGTCGTGTTCGACGGACTCGGCGGGCTCGTTCGAGGTCACCCCCCGAGTATGCGGTCCGTCCCGGGGATGCGTGCCCCCTGGATCACGGGGAACACGGAAGCCCGCCCGCGTTCACAGCGTGCGCAACAGCACCGCCGGCTGCTCCACGCAGTCCGCGACGTAGCGCAGGAACCCTCCCGCCGTGCCGCCGTCGCACACCCGGTGGTCGAAGGTCAGCGAGAGCTGGACGACCTGGCGCACGGCAAGCTCGCCCTCGTGCACCCACGGCTTGGGGATGATGCGGCCGACGCCGAGCATGGCCGCCTCGGGGTGGTTGATGATCGGCGTGGAGCCGTCGACGCCGAACACTCCGTAGTTGTTCAGCGTGAAGGTGCCGCCGGTCAACTCCCCCGGGGTGAGGCGTCCTTCGCGGCCGGCCTCGGTGAGCCGCGCGAGCTCGGCGGTGAGCCCCTCCGCGTCCCGGGCGTGCGCGTCCCGGATGACGGGCACGACGAGTCCCCGCGCGGTCTGCGCGGCGAAGCCGAGGTGGACATGGTCGAACTGGACGACCTCCCGGGCCGCCATGTCGACGCTCGAGTTGAGCTCCGGGAACCGGACCAGGGCCGCGGTGCAGATACGGGCCAGCAGCGCGAGGAGGGAGATCTTCGGCCCGCCCGTCGCGTTCATGGCGGCCCGGGCACGCATCAGCTCCGTCGCGTCGGCGTCCACCCAGCAGGTGGCGTCCGGAATCTCGTGCCGGCTGCGGGAGAGCTTGTCGGCGACGACACCGCGGACGCCCTTGAGGGGGATCCGGCGGCCGCCGACGAGCGCGGAGGAGGAGACGGGCTGTGCCGGTTGCGGGTGCTGGACGGGCTGGACGGGCGGGGCGACATGGTTGTCGGCAGTGCCCGCGCGCAGCGCGTTCTCGACGTCCGCGCGCAGGATCAGCCCGTCGCGGCCGGTGCCCGTGAGGTCCCGAAGGTCCAGGCCGTTCTCGCGGGCGAGACGACGCACGAGCGGGGAGATCACCGGGACGGGCCCGTCGGCGACCACCGAAGCCGCCGCTGCTGCCGCTGCTGCCACTGCTGCCGCCGAAGCCGCCCGAGCCGCCGGTGCCGGCGGCCGCTGCACCCGGCGCCTGCGCGCGGGGGCCTCCGCCGTGCCGTATCCGACCAGCACGTTGCCCGAGCCCGAGCCCGAGCCGGAGCCGGAGCCCGAGCCCTTGGTCGGGCCGGCGGGCTCGGCCGGGCCGAGCGCCTCGCCGGAGGCGGGCGCACCGACCGCGACCGTGATCAGCGGAGCGCCCACGGGCAGTTCCGTGCTCTCCTCGCCGAAGCGGGCCGTGACCACGCCGCCGTAGGGGCAGGGCACCTCGACCATCGCCTTGGCCGTCTCGACCTCGACGACCGGCTGGTCCACGGCGACGACATCGCCGACCTGGACCAGCCAGCGCACGATCGTCGCCTCGGTGAGCCCCTCGCCGAGGTCGGGCAGTTTGAACTCCAGCACCTGTGCCATCAGTTGTCGGCCTCCCACTGCAACCGTGCCACCGCGTCCAGGATCCGGTCGACGCCGGGCAGGTGGTGGCGCTCCAGCATCGGCGGCGGGTACGGGAGGTCGAACCCGGCGACGCGCAGCACCGGTGCCTCCAGGTGGTGGAAGCAGCGCTCCGTGACGCGGGCCGCGATCTCTCCGCCCGGGCCCCCGAAGGAGCCCGACTCATGGACGACGACCGCCCGGCCGGTCCGCCGTACCGAGGCGCAGACCGTGTCGTCGTCGAACGGCACCAGGGAGCGCAGATCGACGACTTCGAGATCCCAGCCCTCGGCGCTCGCCGCCTCGGCGGCTTCGAGGCAGACGGGCACCGACGGCCCGTACGTGATCAGTGTGGCGCTCCGCCCCGAGCGCCGCACCACCGCACGGCCTATCGGTTCAACGGTCCCCGGGTCCTCAGGGTTCCAGGAGTCCTTGGACCAGTACAGCCGCTTGGGTTCGAGGAAGACGACGGGGTCGTCGGAGGCGATGGCGGCACGCAGCAGGCCGTAGGCGTCGGCGACCGTGGCGGGCGCGACGACATGGAGGCCCGGGGTCGCCATGTAGTAGGCCTCGGACGAGTCGCTGTGGTGCTCGACGCCGCCGATGCCGCCGCCATAGGGCACCCGGACGGTGATCGGCAGCGGCATCCGGCCGCGGGTGCGGTTGCGCATACGGGCGACATGGCTGATGAGCTGCTCGAACGCCGGGTAGGCGAAGGCGTCGAACTGCATCTCGACGACCGGGCGCAGACCGTACATGGCCATGCCCACGGCGGTGCCGAGGATGCCGGCCTCGGCGAGCGGGGTGTCCGTGCAGCGGGCCTCGCCGAACTCCTTCGCCAGGCCGTCGGTGACGCGGAAGACGCCGCCGAGGGTGCCGACGTCCTCGCCCAGGACGTGCACGGAGGGGTCGGCGGCCATCGCGTCCCGCAGCGCGCGCGTGAGGGCCTGCGCCATGGTGGCGGGCTTGAGGGCGACGGTCGTCATCGGTGCGTGCCTTCCTGCTCCGCCTCGAGCTCCGCGCGCAGCAGCGCCCGCTGCTCCCGCAGTTGGGAGGTGGGTTCGGCGTACACGTGGGAGAACAGGTCCATGGGGTCGAGGTCGGGGTCCTGGTTCATCCGGGTGCGCAGGTCCGCGGCCATCGTCTCGGCGGCGTCCCGCGCGGATCTCTTCAGCTCCTCGTCGAGCAGTCCGCGCGCGGTCAGTTCGCGCTCCAGCAGCTCGATCGGGTCGTGCTCGCGCCAGGTCTCGACCTCGGCGTCGCCGCGGTAGCGGGTGGCGTCGTCGGCGTTGGTGTGCGCCTCGATGCGGTAGGTGACCGCCTCGACGAGCGTCGGACCGCCGCCCTCGCGCGCGCGGCGCACGGCGTCGGCCAGCACCTCGTGCACGGCGGCCGCGTCGTTGCCGTCGACCAGGCGGCCCGGCATGCCGTACCCGACGGCCTTGTGGGCCAGCGAGGGGGCGGCGGTCTGCTTGGCGAGCGGGACGGAGATCGCGAAGCCGTTGTTCTGCACGAAGAAGACGACCGGAGCCTGCCAGACGGCGGCGAAGTTCAGCGCCTCGTGGAAGTCGCCCTCGCTGGTGCCGCCGTCGCCGACCATGGCGAGCGCGACCACGTCGTCGCCCTTGAGTCGGGCGGCGTGCGCGAGGCCGACGGCATGCGGGAGCTGGGTGGCGAGCGGGGTGCACAGGGGCGCGACCCGGCGCTCATAGGGGTCGTAGCCGGTGTGCCAGTCGCCGCGCAGCAGGGTGAGGGCCTCGACGGGGTCCACGCCGCGTGCGACGACGGCGAGGGTGTCGCGGTAGCTGGGGAAGAGCCAGTCCCGCTCCTCGAGGGCGAGCGCGGCGGCGACCTCGCAGGCCTCCTGGCCGGTGCTGGAGGGGTAGACGGCGAGTCTGCCCTGCTTGGTGAGGGCGGTGGCCTGGACGTTGTAGCGGCGGCCGCGCACCAGCTGTGCGTAGAGCCGGCGCAGCAGCTCCGGGTCGGCCTGTGCGGCCGCGTCGGTGCCGAGGACGCGGTACGGCTCCGCGTCGGGCAGCAGCGGCGCGGGGTCGGTACGGGGCTGCCAGGCGGGCGGCGGCGTGGGGCGGTACGTGCCCCGCTGCTCCATGACCGTCATGACGGCACCTCCTCGTGGGAGCGGCTACGGGAGACGTGTCGGATGTGACCCGTCTCACCTACCGATTGTTCGGTCGTCGGCACATTTTGGCTACAGGCCCCCTCAGGCTGTGGACAAACGGTTCTCCACAGCCTGAGATGGACGCAGTACGTCCATGACAGGAAGGTGGGGGGACATGGCACCTGAACAAATGGCCGAAGGGCCGGAGCACGGTGCCACGCTTCCCGCGACCGGCCCGCAGCCGAGCGGCACACAGCCGACCAACCCCCAACCGAGCGGCACACAGCGGCCGGGCGGTCCGGCGCAGCCGGGCGGCGCGCCCCAGCCGCACAGCGCCCCCCTGTCGCCGCCGCGCCCGCTGGACGCCATCGATCAGGACATTCTGCAGATGCTCCAGGCGGACGGCCGCGCCTCGATACGGTCGGTCGCCGAACGGGTCCACGTCTCACGCGCAAACGCTTACGCGCGGATCAACCGGCTGATCGAGGACGGCGTCATCCGCGGCTTCGGCGCCCGGGTCGACCACGAGCGCGCGGGCCAGGGCACGAGCGCCTACATCACGCTGAAGATCGTCCAGAACTCCTGGCGGACGGTGCGCGAGCAGCTCACACAGCTGCCCGGCGCCTCCCACATCGCCCTCGTCGGGGGCGATTTCGACGTCCTGCTCCTGGTGCACACGCCCGACAACAGAGCGCTGCGCGAGGTCGTGCTGACCCGTCTCCAGGCGATCCCGGAGGTGCTCAGCACGCGCACGCTGCTGGTGTTCGAGGAGGAGGACCTGGAACCGCAGGGGTGAGCCCCCGAGCTCTCCCGTAGCTTCCCCGTAGCTCTCCCGAGCCCTAGGGGGCCGCTTGGGGAGCCGTTCGCAGCCCCTCGAAGACCAGCCGTACGACCGCGTCGGCCACCTCGCTCTCGACCATGCCCCGGCCGCCGGGCCGGTACCACTCGACGATCGAGTTGATCATCCCGAAGACCAGCCGCGTCGCGAGTCGCACCTCCACGTCGCCGCGTACCTCCCCGTCGGCGGCGGCCGCCTGCAACAGCTCGGCGACACGGTGGTCGAAGTCGCGGCGGCGCTCCAGCGCCCATCGCTCCGTGTCGGTGTTGCCGCGCACGCGCAGCAGCAGCGTGACGTAGGGCAGTTCGCCGATGAGCACCTCGACCATGCGCCGCACGACGTACTCCAGGCGCTGCGAGGCGTGCCCCACGCGCGCGTGCTCCTCGTCGAGGATCCCGAAGAGGCCGTCCAGGGCCCGGCTGACGGCCCGCCGCAGCAGTTCCTCCTTGCCGGCGACATGGTGGTAGATCGACGACTTGGAGATGCCTGCGGCCTTGGAGAGGTGCTCCATGGAGGTGCCGTCGTAGCCGCGCTCGTTGAAGATCTGCACGGCGACCGAGAGCAGGGTCTCCGGCGTGTAGGTGTCGCGCTTGGCGGTGGTCACGAGGCGCCCTCCCGCTTCTCGGTGGCGTAGGAGTGCCGGTAGAGCGCGAGGGACGGCGCATAGCGGCCGGAGGGGTCGCGGTCGTGCAGGTCGTCCAGGAGGGCGCAGGCCCAGGTGCGCCCGAGCCTGCGGCTCCACTCGAAGGGGCCCAGGGGGTAGTTCACGCCCAGGCGCATCGCGGTGTCGACGTCCTCCTCGGTGGCGACGCCCTTGGCCACGGCGTCGTGCGCGAGGTCGACGATCCGCGCGACCGTACGGGCGACGATCATCCCGGGGACGTCGCCGATGACGCTGACGTCCTTGCCGAGCGCCTGGAACAGGCCGATCGCCTCGGACATCGTCTGGGTGGAGGTGTCCTGGGAGGCGGACAGGGCGATGCGGGTGGCCTTGCGGTAGTCAAGGGCGAGGTCGAAGTAGACGACGTCCCGGAACTCCACGGAGGTCTGGCCGTCGGCCAGGGCGAGCTGTCCGCCGCCGGGCAGCACCAGGCGGGTGCCGTGGTCCTCTTCCTCCTCGCGGACCTGGACGCCCGCCTCACGGATCAGCGCGAGCAGCTCCGACGCGGGGCCCAGGTTGCCCTCGGCGACGACGTACGCGGGCGGCTGGGACGGCTCCGCGGTGTGCGGCTCGGCCGGCTCGCCTTCCTCCCGGTAGTCGTACCAGCCCTGGCCGGACTTGCGGCCGAGGCGGCCCGACTCGACCAGGCGGCGCTGGGCGAGCGAGGGCGTGAACCGCACGTCCTGGAAGAAGGAGTGCCACACGGAGTGCGTGACCGACTCGTTGACGTCCTGCCCGATCAGGTCGGTCAGTTCGAAGGCGCCCATCCGGAAGCCGCCCGACTCGCGCAGGATCGCGTCGATGGTGGCCGGGTCGGCGCCCTGTGCCTCGTAGACGGCGAACGCCTCGGCGTAGAAGGGCCGCGCGATGCGGTTGACGATGAAGCCGGGGGTGTCGGCGCAGGCGACCGGCGTCTTCCCCCAGGAGCGGGCGGTCTCGTACGCGCGCGTGGCCGAGGTGACGTCGGTGGCGTACCCGGAGACGACCTCCACCAGCGGCAGCAGCGGCGCCGGGTTGAAGAAGTGCAGGCCGACGAAGCGGCCCGGGTTGCGCAGGGCGCCCGCGACGGCGGTCACCGACAGGGACGAGGTGTTGGTGGCGAGGAGACAGTCCTCGCCGACCACGTCCTCCAGCTGCCGGAACAGCTCCTGCTTGGCCGCCAGGTCCTCGACGACGGCCTCGACGACCAGGGTGCAGTCCGCGAGGTCGGCGAGGCTCTCCGCGGCCTTCAGGCGGGCCCGGGCCTCGTCGCGGTCGGTGGCGGCGAGACGGTCCTTGTCGACGAGCCGGTCGAGCCGGGCACCGATCGCGGCGGCCGCCTCACGGGCGCGACCGGGGACGGCGTCGTACAGCCGCACGGGGTGGCCCGCTACCAGCGCGACCTGGGCGATGCCCTGGCCCATGGTGCCGGTGCCGACGACGGCCACGGGGCTGCTGAGGTCGTTTGCTGTCATGTGCGCGATCCTCCCGCACGGGGTTTTCCACAGATGCGGCAGGCCCCCTTGTCCCGACCGATCGTTCGGTTACTCTAACTCTGACGGGTGGTGCCTGCCCAGGTTTCCACCAGGTCATGGGCTCGAAGAAGAGTTCTCACGACGAGGAGTTGGTCCCGCATGGCCGCCGAACTGTCCGTGCCCGCCCTGATCGCCCAGCACCGGCCCACCCTCGATCAGGCCCTGGAAGCGATCCGCACCCGCGCGTACTGGTCCCCGCACCCGGAACACCCCAAGGCCTACGGGGAGAACGGCAGCCTGGACGCGGCGGCGGGCAGGGCCGCCTTCGACGCCGTCCTGAACACCCGGCTCGACCTCGGCCAGCCCGGCACCGACGACTGGGTGGGCGGCGAGGTCTCGCCGTACGGCGTAGAGCTGGGCGTCACGTACCCGCACGCGGACGTGGACACCCTGCTGCCCGCGATGGCGGCCGGACAGCGCGCCTGGCGGGAGGCGGGCGCGGAGGCCCGCGCGGTGGTCTGTGTGGAGATCCTCAAGCGGATCAGCGACCGGACGCACGAGTTCGCGCACGCGGTCATGCACACCTCCGGCCAGGCCTTCATGATGGCGTTCCAGGCGGGCGGCCCGCACGCGCAGGACCGCGGCCTGGAAGCGGTGGCGTACGCGTACGCGGAGCAGGTCCGCACGCCCGGCACGGCGGAGTGGGCCAAGCCCCAGGGCAAGCGCGACCCGCTCGCGCTGACCAAGAGCTTCACCCCGGTCCCGCGCGGCACGGCCCTGCTCATCGGCTGCAACACCTTCCCCACGTGGAACGGCTACCCGGGCCTGTTCGCCTCCCTCGCCACCGGCAACGCGGTCCTGGTCAAGCCCCACCCGCGCGCGGTGCTGCCGCTCGCGCTGACCGTCGGCGTCGCGCGCGAGGTGCTCGCCGCGGCCGGCTTCGACCCGAACCTGGTCGCGCTGGCCGCCGAGCGCCCCGGCGAGGGCATCGCCAAGACGCTGGCCACCCGTCCCGAGATCAGGATCGTCGACTACACCGGGTCGACCGCCTTCGGCGACTGGCTGGAGGCCAACGCCCGCCAGGCGCAGGTCTACACCGAGAAGGCCGGCGTCAACACGGTGATCGTGGACTCCACCGCGAACTACAAGGGCATGCTCGCCAACCTGGCGTTCTCGCTGTCCCTGTACAGCGGCCAGATGTGCACCACCCCGCAGAACCTGCTGATCCCCCGCGCGGGCATCCGCACCGACGAGGGCCTGAAGAGCTTCGACGAGGTCGTCGCCGACCTGGCCCGCTCTGTCGACGGCCTCCTCGGCGACGACACGCGCGCGAACGCGCTGCTCGGCGCGATCGTCAACCCGGACGTCAAGGCCCGTCTGGAGGCCGCGGCAGGCCTCGGCGAGGTCGCGCTCGCCTCCCGCGAGGTGAGCAACCCGGAGTTCCCGGACGCGGTCGTGCGCACCCCCGTCATCGTCAAGCTGGACGGCGCCAAGCCGGACGACGAAGCCGCCTACATGAACGAGTGCTTCGGCCCGGTCTCCTTCGCCGTGGCGGTCGACTCGGCGGCCGACGCGGTCGCCCTGCTGCGGCGCACGGTGCGTGAGAAGGGCGCGATGACGGTCGGCGCGTACACCACCGACGAGGAGGTCGAGCGGGCGATCGAGGAGGTCTGCCTGGAGGAGGCCGCCCAGCTGTCCCTCAACCTCACCGGCGGGGTGTACGTGAACCAGACGGCCGCGTTCTCCGACTTCCACGGCTCGGGCGGCAACCCGGCGGCCAACGCGGCCCTCACGGACGGCGCGTTCGTCGCGAACCGCTTCCGGGTGGTGGAGGTCCGCCGGGAGGCGTAGGCGCTACGCGGGTGCGCCCCCGGTGGCGCTCCAGTGGTACAGCGTCATGGCCACACTGGTCGCGAGGTTGTAGCTGGAGACCTGGGGGCGCATCGGCAGGGCCAGGAGATGGTCGGCACGCGCACGCAGCTCGGCGGAGAGCCCGCTGCGCTCCGAGCCGAACGCGAGGAGGGCGTCGTCCGGGAGCTTGACGCCCCGGATGTCGTCGCCCTCCGGGTCGAGGGCGAACACCGGGCCGGCCGGCAGCTCGTCGACCGTCAGCCGCTCCACGGCGGTCGCGAAGTGCAGCCCCGCCCCGCCGCGCACGACGGTCGGATGCCAGGGGTCGAGCGTGCCGGTGGTGACCACCCCGGTCGCCCCGAAGCCCGCCGCCAGCCGGATCACCGCCCCCGCGTTGCCCAGGTTGCGCGGGTCGTCGAGGACGACGACGGGAGTGGCCCGGGGCAGGTGCCCGAGCCGCTCCAGGTTGCCCGCGCGGGAGGGTCGTACGGCCAGGGCGGCGACGCCGGTCGGATGCGGGCGCGGCACCAGGGACGCGTACGTCGCCTCCGGGACCTCCGTCAGGAGCCCGTCCAGCCACTCGCGTACGTCGGGGGCGAGTTCGTCGGCCAGAGCGAGCGTCGCCCGCCGGTCGACGGCGACCGCGACACGGACCTCGGCCCCGAAGCGCACGGCGTGCTTGAGGGCGTGGAAGCCGTCGAGCAGGACGGCGTCGTCGGCGTACCGACGCCACCGGCCGAGCGGATCGGGTCCGTCGAGCCCGTCGGGTCCGTCGGGTCCGTCGGGCGGATCGAGCCGCTCGGAACCGGCGGTCGCGCGATCGGTCATGCCGTGAACCCTACGCGGGTGGGCTCGGGCTCCTTCTGGCCCGACGGCTCCGCCGCGGCCGTACGCCCGCCGCCGGAGAACAGCCGTCCACGCGCGCGTGCCGCCCATCCGCCCAGCCGGTGCAGGAACGGGGTCGGCAGGAAGACGGCGTCCGTCGCGATCATCGCCAGCGAGAAGAACGGCAGGCCGAGGACCACGGCGATCACCGCGTGCTCGGCCATCATCAGGGCCAGCAGGACGTTCTTGAGCCGCCGGTTGAACAGGGTGAACGGGAAGGCGACCTGCACGATGACGGTCCCGTAGGTCGCGAGCAGCACCATCGTGCCGCTGGCGGCCAGCAGGTCGGCGAGCGCGGGCCAGGGCGAGAAGTAGTCCAGGTGCAGCGGGTAGTACACGGCGGTGCCGTCCTGCCAGCGCGAGCCCTGGATCTTGTACCAGCCGGCCGTCGCGTAGATCAGACAGGCCTCGATCATGATCACGACCAGGGCGCCGTTGTGCAGGATGTTGCCGATCACCTCGAACAGGATCCGGGGCTCCGGCGACTTCCTGAGACGCCCGACGGCCCACCACAGGCCCTGCACGACCCACGCCGCCCACAGCAGCACGGGAATGGTCGCCTCGCTGTGGAAACGGCCCGCCACGGTCACCGTGACCAGCACGAACCCGGACGCGGCCCACAGCACGGGACCGACCCGGTCCGTTATCAGCTCCCCACGCGCGCGTGCCTCGCGCTCCCGCCGTGCCCGCCGCGCGTCCAGAGACCACACCTGGCCGCAGCGCATGAACACCAGATAGATCGACATCAGGTGCAGGACGTTGTCGCCGCCGTCTCCCATGAAGACGCTGCGGTTCTGCAGCGAGAGCACGCCGACCATGAACAGCACCGACATCGTGCGGGTGCGCCAGCCGAGCAGCAGCGCCACACTGGCGAGCAGCCCGAGCACGTACACGGCCTGGAACCAGGCCTGTCCGTCCGACCACATGAGGGCCGTGAACGCCCCGTTGGTGTCGATCAGCTGCCGGGCCAGCTCCCAGTCCCAGGGGCTGTCGGGGCCGTAGAGCTCCTGGCGGTGGGGGAACTCGCGCAGCAGGAACAGCAGCCAGGTGGCGCTGAAGCCGATCCGGACGACGGCGCTCTGGTACGGCGCGAGCGCCGACTCGGTGACACGGGCGATGGCCGTGGACACCGTCAGGGAGAACCGGTTCACCTCGCGCCTCCCTCGGTCTCGCCGGTCGGCACCGACCACCAGGACAGCTCGCGGTACACCGGGCTCATCGACACCTTCTCGGTGCTCCACTTCGGCGGGGTCACGTTGGTGGTCTGCGAGCGGACCTGGATCCGCTCGACGACACCGTCGCCGCCGGCCACGCCGCCCCGCTCCAGACGCAGCACCACGATGTGGCGCAGATACGTCTCGGAGAGAGCGCCGCGAACACCGACGGGGCGGTTCTCGTTGTTGTGCGTGGCGGTGAAGAAGTCCCAGGCACGACGCAGCTCGTTCTGCTGCGTGTGGCTCGGCAGCAGGTTGCCGTCGATGGCCCGGCCGTCCTGCGCGGACAGGTCGTACCAGCCGGTGGTCCGCGACCCGCCGTCCACGGTGCGGACCTGCGCGCGGACCTGGACGGCGATGTTCTGCTGCAGCGGGTTCGGTGCGAACAGCTTCCAGTTCTGTTCGAACTCCGGGTACACCCATTCGTCGATCGCCCGGCCGTGCGCCTTCGTGACCGTGTTCTGCGGCGCGACATGCAGGAACACCATCCCCACGTGCACACAGACGGCGACGGCGACGACGGCGAGCGCCAGCGCGGCACCGATCTGATAGCGCGGGGAGAGCGCGGCCACACCGGTCCGGGGCTCGGCGTGGGGAGGCTCGGCCGCGAGACCGAGGCCGGGGGTGGCCGCGAGGCCGGGGGCGGGGGCGGCCGCGAGGCCGGGGGCGGGGGCGGGGGGCGCGCTCGGACCGGCGGCACGGTCGGCAGCCGAGGCAGCGGCGGCGGGCTCGGCACCGGGACCGTCGGCGTCGGGACCGTCGTCGGCGGCGGCCCGCGAACCGGGTTCGGAGCTCGAGAGCTCCGTGCTCGGAAGCTCCGTGCTCGGAAGCTCCGTCCGGGGCCGGGGAACGACGTCGCCGGGAAGAACATCCTCCTCGGGCGGCGTCTGTGCCTCCGCCTCCGCGTCCGCGTCCGTCTCCGCCTCCCCTGACGTGTTGCGCCCCCGTGAAGCGCCAGAGCCTCCGTCGTACGCGTCCATTCCGCCCCGTTCCCCGATCCCGGTCGTCTTCGTGCTGCATCGCGCAATCGCGAACGGTACTCAGCCTCACCCGTTCGGCGCAGCCCTCCCCCCGCTTCGCCCGGGACGGGCCGGGGGCGGGGCGGTTGTCCACAGGGGACGCCCGCAGGTTATCCACAGCGGTTGACACCTTACGACGGCCGTCCCACCATGGAATCGGACGGACCGAACGATCGGTCGGGAGATGGCTCCGGGAGAGCCGTGGCCGAGGCATCCAGCCGAGGCCCGAGGTCAAGGGGGACCGCATGGCGACAGCAGCCGCGCACCAGACGGCCCGCACACAGGGGCACAGCGCGCAGGACAGCGGCGTCGAAGCCGACGCGGCGTACGAGCGCGCGTTCGACGCCACCGTGGCCGCCGACGAGCGCATCGAGCCACGCGACTGGATGCCCGACGCCTACCGCGCGACGCTGGTGCGCCAGATCGCCCAGCACGCCCACTCCGAGATCATCGGCATGCAGCCGGAGGCCAACTGGATCACCCGCGCCCCCTCCCTGCGCCGCAAGGCCATCCTGATGGCGAAGGTCCAGGACGAGGCGGGCCACGGGCTCTACCTCTACAGCGCGGCCGAAACCCTCGGCACCGGCCGCGACGAACTGCTCGACAAGCTCCACACCGGCCGCCAGAAGTACTCCTCGATCTTCAACTACCCCACCCTGACCTGGGCGGACGTCGGCGCGATCGGCTGGCTGGTGGACGGCGCCGCGATCACCAACCAGGTCCCCCTGTGCCGCTGCTCCTACGGCCCGTACGCGCGCGCGATGGTCCGCATCTGCAAGGAGGAGTCCTTCCACCAGCGCCAGGGGTACGAGCTCCTGCTGTCCCTCAGCCGCGGCACCCCGGAGCAGCACGCGATGGCGCAGGACGCGGTGGACCGCTGGTGGTGGCCCTCGCTCATGATGTTCGGCCCGCCCGACGACGAGTCCGCGCACTCCGCGCAGTCGATGGCCTGGAAGATCAAGCGCCACTCGAACGACGAACTGCGCCGGCGCTTCGTCGACATCTGCGTCCCCCAGGCGGAGTCCCTCGGCCTCACGCTCCCCGACCCGGAGCTGAAGTGGAACGAGGAGAGCGGGCACCACGACTTCGGCCCCATCGACTGGACCGAGTTCAAGCAGGTCCTCAAGGGCGACGGCCCCTGCAACGAAGAGCGGATATCCCAACGCAGGCGCGCACACGACGAGGGCGCATGGGTCCGGGAGGCGGCCGCGGCCTACGCGGACAAGCACAGCGGCGAGACAGGAGCGACACGAGCATGACGAACACCGACTGGCCCCTGTGGGAGGTCTTCGTGCGCTCCCGGCGCGGCCTCTCCCACACCCACGCCGGCAGCCTGCACGCGCCGGACGCCGAGTTCGCCCTGCGCAACGCACGCGACCTGTACACCCGCCGCGGCGAGGGCGTCTCGATCTGGGTCGTGCCGTCCTCGGCGATCACGGCCTCCTCGCCCGACGAGAAGGACCCGTTCTTCGAACCGTCCGCCGACAAGCCGTACCGGCACCCGACGTTCTACGAGATCCCGGAGGGGGTGAAGCACCTGTGAACGCACCCGTGAACGCACCCGTGAACGCGCCTGTGACCACGACGGTCGCCACGACCACCCCCACGACGACGGCCGCCCTCGCCCTCGGCGACGACGCCCTGGTGCTCTCCCACCGCCTGGGGGAGTGGATGGGCCACGCGCCCGTGCTGGAGGAGGAGGTCGCCCTCGCCAACATCGCCCTCGACCTGCTGGGCCAGGCCCGGATCCTGCTGTCGATGGCCGGCGACGAGGACGAACTGGCCTACCTGCGCGAGGAACGCGCCTTCCGCAACGTCCAGCTGGTCGAACAGCCCAACGGCGACTTCGCCCACACCATCGCCCGCCAGCTGTACTTCTCCACTTACCAGCACCTCCTGTACGACCGGCTGGCGACCGCAGCGGGCCCGTTCGCGGGGCTCGCGGCGAAGGCCGTCAAGGAGGTCGCCTACCACCGCGACCACGCCGAACAGTGGACCCTGCGGCTCGGCGACGGCACCGAGGTCAGCCACGAGCGGATGCAGCGGGCCTGCACCGCACTGTGGCGGTTCACCGCAGAGATGTTCCGCCCGGTGGACGGCCTCGACCTCGACCGGGCCGCCATGGAGGCTGCCTGGCTGGAATCGGTGGGGCACCTACTGGGGCGGGCCGGCCTGGCCGTGCCCGAGGGGTCGCGCACCGGAGCCTGGAGGGCCGGCGCGGGCCGTGAGGGCCTGCACACCGAGTCCTTCGGCCGGATGCTCGCCGAGATGCAGCACCTGCACCGCAGCCACCCGGGGGCGTCATGGTGACCGCCACCGCCCTGGAGGCGGAGCTGCTGGAGATCGCCGGCGCGGTCCCCGACCCCGAGCTGCCGGTGCTCACCCTCCAGGAGCTGGGCGTCGTGCGCGCCGTGCGCGTGCTCGGGACACAGGCCGTGGAGGTCGAGCTGACCCCGACGTACACCGGCTGTCCGGCGGTGGAGGCGATGTCCGTGGACATCGAGCGCGCGCTGCACGCGCACGGGGTACGCGAGGTGACCGTACGCCGGGTGCTGTCCCCCGCCTGGTCGACCGACGACATCACGGACGAAGGACGCCGCAAGCTCCGGCAGTTCGGCATCGCACCGCCCCGGACGGTACGGGACACCGGCCCCGTCGCCCTGGCCCTCGGCCCGAGCAGAACCCTCGGCCCGACCCGGACCCTCGCACCGGAACCCACCCCGGAACCCACCCCGGACCCCGACCCGGTGCGCTGCCCTCACTGCGGGTCCGCCGACACCGAGTTGCTCAGCCGCTTCTCCTCCACCGCCTGCAAGGCGCTGCGGCGCTGCCTGACCTGCCGTGAACCCTTCGACCACTTCAAGGAGTTGTGATGGCCCGCTTCCACCCGCTCCGGGTGGCCGCGGCGGACCGTCTCACCGACGACTCCGTCGCCCTCACCCTCACGGTCCCCGACGGACTGCGCGAGGAGTACCGGCACGCCCCCGGACAGCACCTCGCCCTGCGCCGGGTGGCCGACGGGACCGAGCTCCGGCGGACGTACTCGATCTGCTCGCCCGCCCCCGACCCGTCCGGCGAGGGACCCCGCACGCTCCGGGTGGGCGTCCGACTGGTCGACGGCGGAGCCTTCTCGACCTACGCCCTGAAGGAGATCGACGTCGGCGACGAACTGGAGGTGATGACCCCGGCGGGCCGGTTCACCCTCGACCCCACGCCCGGCCTGTACGCGGCGATCGTCGGCGGCAGCGGCATCACCCCGGTGCTGTCGATCGTCTCCACGCTGCTGGCCCGCGAGCCCGCCTCCCGGTTCTGCCTCATACGCAGCGACCGGACGGCCGCCTCGACGATGTTCCTGGAGGAGGTCGCCGACCTCAAGGACCGCCATCCCGCGCGGCTGCACCTGGTCACCGTGCTCTCCCGGGAGGAGCAGCAGGCCGGGCTGCCCTCAGGCCGACTGGACCGGGAGCGGCTGACCGCTCTGCTGCCCTCGCTGCTCCCGGTGGAGCAGGTGGCGGGATGGTTCCTGTGCGGCCCCTTCGGGCTGGTGCAGGGCGCGGAGCAGGCGCTGGGCGAGCTCGGGGTCGCGCGCTCCCGGATCCACGAGGAGATCTTCCACGTGGACGACGCGCCCCCGCCGGCGCGCGCATCGGCCCCCGCCCACAGCACCGTGACCGCCCGGCTCGACGGCCGGGGCGGAAGCTGGCCCGTGCGGGACGGGGAGTCGGTCCTGGAGACGGTGCTGCGCAACCGGCCCGACGCGCCCTACGCCTGCAAGGGCGGGGTGTGCGGGACCTGTCGGGCCTTCCTGGTCTCCGGCGAGGTCCGCATGGACCGCAACTTCGCGCTGGAGCCGGAGGAGACGGACTCCGGATACGTACTGGCCTGCCAGTCGCACCCGCTGACGGAGGCGGTGGAGGTGGACTTCGACCGGTGATTCGTCCGGTGAGGCGTACATCGGGCGGGCGGTGAGAAGTGACCGCCCGGTTCCCTTCTTCTAGAACCTGTTCTATCTTGACGCTCCGTCAGATCAGCTGACCCGTCGGGAGGACAGGCCGTGGACTTCACCTTCACCGAGGAGCAGCAGGCCGCGGCCGAGGCGGCGCGGGGAGTGTTCGCCGGGGTCGCCCCCGACGGCGTGCCGAGCCCCGCGCTCACCAGGGGCGCCGTGGCCGACGACTTCGACCGGGCGCTGTGGGCCAAGCTCGCAGCCGCGGACCTGCTGAGCCTGCTGCTCGACGAGGAGTTCGGCGGCGCCGGCCTCGACGCGGTCGGACTCTGTCTGGTGCTGCGCGAATCGGCGAAGGTGCTGGCACGGGTGCCGTTGCTGGAGAACAGCGCGGCCGCGGCCGCCGTACAGGCATACGGGAGCCCGGAGTTGAGGTCGGCGCTGCTCGCGCGGGCCGGGCGGGGAGAGACCGTCCTGACCGTCGCCGCCAACGGCCGCACCGGCCACGACCCGGCCGAACTCGCCGTGACCGCCCGGCAGGACGGCACGGACGCGACCGGCGCAGGCGACGGGGACTGGGTGCTGGACGGCGTACAGACCGCGGTCTCCTGGGCGTACGACGCCGACTTCGTCATCGTCCCGGCGCGCACCGAGGACGACCGGAGCGTCCTCGCCGTCGTTCCGCGCGAGCACGAGGGAGTCGTGCTCGCGGAGCAGATCTCCACCACCGGCGAACGGCTCGGCGAACTGCGTCTCGAATCCGCGCGGATCGCCGCCCCGAACGTCATCACCGCCGACGGCGCGTGGGAATGGCTGCGCGCCCTGCTCACCACGGGTACCTGCGCGCTGGCGCTCGGTCTGGGCGAGCGCGTGCTGGAGATGACCAGCGACTACACCGGCAAGCGGGAGCAGTTCGGGCACCCGATCGCCAGTTTCCAGGCCGTCGCCGTGCAGGCCGCCGACCGCTACATCGATCTGCGCGCGATGGAGGTCACGCTGTGGCAGGCCGCGTGGCGGATCGCCTCCGACGCCCCGGGCGCACTGCCGGCCTCCGGTGACGTCGCCGTGGCCAAGATCTGGGCCTCCGAGGGCGTGCGGCGGACCGTGCAGACCGCACAGCATCTGCACGGAGGCTTCGGCGCCGACGTCGACTACCCGCTGCACCGGTACCACGCCTGGGCCAAGCACCTCGAACTGTCGCTCGGCCCGGCCGCCGCGCACGAGGAGGCCCTGGGCGACCTACTGGCCGCCCATCACCTCAGCTGACCCGCACAGGCCCTGGCCTCGGCATCGGCCTCGGCATCGGCTCCGCCCTACAGGACGAAGCCCGGCTTGCCCTCGGCGGTGACGACCGGGCGGCCCGCGGCGGCCCAGATCTGCATGCCGCCGTCGACGTTCACGGCGTCGATGCCCTGCTGCACCAGGTACATCGTGACCTGGGCGGACCGACCGCCGGAGCGGCAGATCACATGGACCCGCCCGTCCTGCGGAGCCGCCTCGGTCAGCTCGCCGTAGCGCCCGACGAACTCGCTGATGGGGATGTGCAGGGCCCCTTCGGCATGACCCGCCTGCCACTCGTCGTCCTCACGGACGTCCAGCAGGAAGTCGCCGTCCTTGAGGTCTCCGACCTCGACCGTGGGCACACCAGCTCCGAAACTCATGCCCCGACGCTACCCGACAGGGCGTACGAGACGACGGGGCCGGCCATCGGACGGACCCCTTGGGCCGTGTCCGCCCAGCCCACCAGCTCGGCCGCCCAGCCCACCAGCTCGGCCAGCTAGCCCACCAGCTCGGCCAGCTCCGCCTCGCGTGCGGCGACGTCGGCGAGAAGCTTGTCGGCGATCTCGTCCAGGAGGCGGTCGGGGTCGTCCGGAGCCATCCGGAGCATCGAGCCGATCGCGCTGTCCTCCAGCTCCCGGGCGACCAGCGCGAGCATCTCCTTGCGCTCGGCGAGCCACTCGAGGCGGGCGTAGAGCTCCTCGCTGGGGCTCGGGGCGCGCTCCGCGGGCACCGGACCGGCCGCCCACTCCTCGGCCAGCTCGCGGAGCAGGGCCGCGTCGCCCCGTGCGTAGGCCGCGTTGACGCGGGTGATGAACTCCTCGCGCCGGGCCCGCTCGGCGTCCTCCTGCGCGAGGTCGGGGTGGGCCTTGCGGACCAGCTCGCGGTACAGCTTGCGGGCCTCATCGCTGGGCCGCACCCGCTGCGGGGGCTGGACGGACTGGTCCGTGAGCATCGCGGCGGCCTCCGGGAACAGCCCTTCGCCGTCCATCCAGCCGTGGAACAGCTCCTCGACCCCGGGCATCGGCAGCGCCCGGGCCCGCGCCTCGGCGGCCTTGCGCACATCCTCGGGGTCACCGGTGCGCGCGGCCTTGGCCTCGGCGATCTGGGCGTCCAGTTCGTCGAGCCGGGCGTACATCGGACCGAGTTTCTGGTGGTGGAGCCGCGAGAAGTTCTCGACCTCGACGCGGAAGGTCTCCACCGCGATCTCGAACTCGATCAACGCCTGCTCGGCGGCCCGCACGGCCTGCTCCAGCCGCGCCTCGGGCCGGGGCTGCTCAGCTTCGGGGGTCGTCACCCGACCAGCCTAGGCCAACGATCCCCCCGCCATGTCGACCCACCGTCCGCGGGGGCCCCGGCTCCGCACGCGACACGCCTCGGATGCGCCTCACACCCCGGTCTCCGCGGCGATCCGTCCCGCCCGTACCGCGGCGACCAGGTTCGTGTGGTCCGCCTCGGTGCGGTCGGCGTAGGCGACGGCGAACGTGGCGATCGCCTCGTCGAGTTCCTCGTTCTTGCCGCAGTATCCGGCGACGAGGCGGGGGTCGGCGCTGTGCGAGTGGGCACGGGCCAGCAGGGCGCCGGTCATCCGGCCGTAGTCGTCGATCTGGTCGGCTGCGAGCGCCGCCGGGTCGACGCTGCCCTTGCGGTTGCGGAACTGCCGTACCTGGAAGGGGCGTCCGTCGACGGTCGTCCAGCCCAGCAGTATGTCGCTGACGACCTGCATGCGCTTCTGGCCGAGGACCACCCGGCGGCCCTCGTGGTCCACCTCCGGCGCCTCGAAGCCGGCGGTCAGCAGGTGCGGGACGAGGGCCGAGGCGCGGGCCTCCTTCACCTGGAGGATCAGCGGCTCGCCTCGGTGATCCAGCAACAGCACCACGTACGACCGGGCCCCGACACTGCCCGTGCCGACGATGCGGAAGGCAACGTCGTGCACCGCGTGGCGGGCCAGCAGGGGGTGGCGGTCCTCGGACAGGGTGGTCAGGTACTGCGCCAGGGACGCAGCCACCACCGCGGCCTCCGCGTCCGGGACCCGGCGCAGCACCGGCGGCGCGTCGACGAAGCGGCGGCCGCCGTTCTCCGTCGGCTCGGTCGACTTCGCCGCGAACCGTCCGCTGGTGTTGGCCCGCGCCTTCTCCGAGACCCGCTCCAGGGTGCCCAGCAGATCGTGGGCGTCGGTGTGGGAGACCAGCTCCTCGTCGGCGATGGCGTTCCACGCGTCCAGCACCGGAAGTCGGGCCAGCAGCCGCATGGTGCGTCGGTAGGAGCCGGCCGCGCCGTGCGCCGCCCTGCGGCAGGTGTCCTCGTCCGCGCCGGCCTCCCGGCCCGCGAGCACCAGGGAGGCGGCGAGACGCTTGAGGTCCCACTCCCAGGGGCCGTCGACCGTCTCGTCGAAGTCGTTCAGGTCGATGACCAGACCGCCTCGGGCGTCGCCGTACAGGCCGAAGTTGGCCGCGTGGGCGTCGCCGCAGATCTGGGCGCGGATCCCGGTCATGGGCGTGCGGGCCAGGTCGTACGCCATGAGCCCGGCCGAGCCGCGCAGGAACGCGAACGGCGTGGCCGCCATCCGGCCGACCCTTATGGGCGTCAGTTCCGCGATGCGGCCCTGGTTGGACTCCTCGACCACCGTCACCGCGTCCGGCCGCGAGGCGTCCAGCTCAAGCTCGGCGTGCGCCGCGCGCGGCACCCGGCCCCGCAGCGCCCGGCCCGCCTCCTTGGGCGCCCCGAGCACAGACCCAGACTCGGCACCCGCGACCGCGCCCTCACCCGCGACAGACCGCTCGACAGACCGCTCGACGGGCCATTCCGCGAACCCGGGCACCCGAGGAAGCCTGCGCGCTCCACCCGTCTCGGCCCCTGTCCCTGCAACACCGGCCTCGGTCACCACGACCGCCTCCCCCGCACACGTCCGTCCGTCGGCTCGACGAGCCGATCATCAACTCGTGCCGACCGTACAGCCGACGGCCGGGACCCGTCAGACCCTGTGGATGGCATGTTTCACGTGAAACACGCCACCGCCCTCACCACACGCACGGCAACTCCACAGTGATCGCGGTCGGCCCCCCGACCGGACTACTCACGCTCACCGCACCGTCCAACGCGGCGACCCGTCGCCGGATCCCCAGCAGGCCGGACCCTTCCCCCTCGTCCGCGCCGCCGAGACCCTCGTCCCGCACCACCGCCCGCAGCCCGTTCCGCAGCCGCACCAGCTCGACGTCGGCCCGCGGTGAACCGCTGTGCTTGGCGACGTTGGTGAGCGCCTCCGCCACCGCGAAATAGGCAGCGGCCTCCACGGCCGCGGGCGCCCGGTGCACACCGGCGCCCCCGTCATCGAGTCCCTCCACCCGAACCGTCACCTCCACTCCGCTGCCGGCGGCCAGCGCCCGGACGGCGCCCGTGAGTCCGCGGTCGGTGAGGATCGGCGGGTGGATGCCCCGCACGACGTGCCGCAGCTCGGTCAGCGCCTGTTCGGCCTGGTCCTGCGCATCCGCCATGAGGGTGCGCGCGGCGTCCGGGTCACGGTCGAAGGCCCGCTGGGCAAGCCCGATCCGCATGGACAGGGCGACCAGCCGGGCCTGGGCGCCGTCGTGCAGGTCGCGTTCGATGCGACGCAGTTCGGCGCCGTGCGCGGCGATCGCGTCGGCGCGGGTCTCGGTCAGCGCCCGGACGCGGGCGGCGAGGCGCGCCTTCGGGGACGGCCTGAGCAGCGCCCCCGACCAGCGGGCCTCTAGATCGGCGAGCCGGACGACGAGCGGCAGGACGACCGCGTCCCGGCGCAGCAGCCCGCACCGCACCCCGTCGACGACCAGCGCCGTCGGCCACAGCGGCAGCGCGAGCAGCACCAGCCAGCCGTAGACGTAGTGGGCGACCATCCAACGCAGGTCGGCGAGGGTGCCGGGGTCGCGGACGGCCGTCCGGACGCGCTCGCGCAGCGATCCGGTGAGCGGCTCGTACGCCTCGGGGATCTCGCGGCCCGTCCAGCCCGCGACCTGATGGCGCTTGGCCCCGGCGATCCGGCGGATCAGCAGCACCGCCTCGGGCAGCAGCCACGCGCCGACGACGGTGAGCGTGCCGATGGCGGCGATGAGCAGCACGGTGATGAACAGATACGTGCCGAAGGTCATCGCCGCGGCGACGGCCAGCTGGACCGTTGCCCGTCCTGCCTGCCGGATCATCGTCGTCGGCCGGATCGTTTGCACCATGCACCCAACGCTAGGTCGCGCCCCGCCCGAACGCGGTGTAGCCCGCTACACCACCGGTCACGGCACCGGTCACCGCACCCGCCGCCACCGGCCCCGACCCTGAGATGTTCCTCACAAGCTGTGATCAACCATGGCCTGTGCTCGGCGGCTGCCTGCCGGTGCGGAGAAACGCGAAAGCCCCTCAGGTCCGAGGACCTGAGGGGCTTCCAGCTGGTGCGCGAGGGGGGAGTTGAACCCCCACGCCCTTGCGGGCACTGGAACCTGAATCCAGCGCGTCTGCCTATTCCGCCACCCGCGCATTGGGTGTGTCCTCCGGCTTGTTGGCCTTGCGGCCTTGCGCCTTCCGACACGCAGAACATTAGCACGCGGGTCAGGGTGCGTTCACATCCCTTGTTCGGGGGCAGGGAGCAGGTGGGAGGCCTTCGGCAACCTTCTTGGGTCTCGGCGGTGACCGGTTCACGTATCAACCTCGTACTAGAGGCGGCCGTCTCCCCAGGAGCCGGACGAGGACCACAGTCAGGTGCGGGACACTGGTCCACGGCCGCCTCTACGATCCTGGGCAGAAGTACATGCGCAAGAGGGCGTCGACATCCGTCGGCGGGGCCGACAGGGGGAACCAGCCGATTCACCGGCGCGTGGATACGATCAGTAAGCAGTACCAGGTAAGCAGCACGGCACGGGACGGCAGCCACTACGGAGGAGGTGCCCCATGGGAGTCCTGAAGAAATTCGAGCAGCGTCTCGAGGGTCTGGTCAACGGCACCTTCGCCAAGGTCTTCAAGTCCGAGGTCCAACCCGTGGAGATCGCCGGTGCGCTCCAGCGCGAGTGCGACAACAACGCCACGATCTGGAACCGCGACCGCACGGTGGTCCCCAACGACTTCATCGTGGAGCTGAGCACGCCGGACTACGAGCGGCTCAGCCCCTACTCCGGCCAGCTCGGCGACGAGCTCGCGGGCATGGTGCGCGACTACGCCAAGCAGCAGCGCTACACCTTCATGGGACCGATCAAGGTCAACCTGGAGAAGGCGGACGACCTCGACACCGGCCTGTACCGGGTGCGCAGCCGTACGCTCGCCTCCACCGGCGGCCAGGCGCCGGAGCAGGCGCCCGCCGGCGGCCGACCGCGTCCCGCCGGACCCGGCGGGGCGGCCGCGCCGCCCATGCCTGCCGCACCGCCGCCCGGCGGCGCTCCCGGCGCCCGTCCCGGCGGCTACGGCTACCCGCCCGCGGCCGGCGCCCAGCGCCCGGGTGCGGCCGGCGGCGGTCTGGCCGGGGCTCCGCAGCCCGGGTCACGCACCCGCCACTGGATCGAGATCAACGGCACCCGCCACCAGATCTCCCGCGCAACGCTGGTTCTGGGCCGCAGTACCGAGGCCGACGTGCGGATCGACGACCCCGGCGTCTCCCGCCGGCACTGCGAGATCCGAACCGGTTCGCCCTCGACGATCCAGGATCTCGGCTCCACCAACGGCATCGTGGTGGACGGGCAGCACACCACCCGCGCTACGCTCCGCGACGGCTCGCGGATCGTCGTGGGCAGCACCACCATCATTTACCGGCAAGCCGAAGGGTGAAGCGGGGGCAATGTCAGAGCTGACCCTCACGGTCATGCGGCTGGGTTTCCTGGCCGTACTGTGGCTGTTCGTGATCGTGGCCGTGCAGGTCATCCGCAGCGACCTGTTCGGTACGCGGGTCACCCAGCGCGGTTCGCGCCGGGAGGCCGGGCGCGCGCAGCAGCAGCAGGCGCAGCGCCAGGCGCCCCCGCAGCAGCGCCAACAGCCCGCCGCCGGCCGCACGCGCCGTAATGCACCTACCAAGCTGGTCGTGTCCGAGGGCACCCTCACCGGCACGACCGTCGCGCTCCAGGGCCAGACCATCACGCTGGGCCGGGCGCACGACAGCACGATCGTGCTGGACGACGACTACGCCTCCAGCCGCCATGCCAGGATCTACCCGGACCGCGACGGCCAGTGGATCGTCGAGGACCTGGGCTCCACCAACGGCACGTACCTCGACCGATCGCGGCTGACGACTCCCACACCGATCCCGCTGGGCGCGCCGATCCGTATCGGCAAGACCGTCATCGAGTTGCGGAAGTAGTGCTACATCATGACTGAGCGCGAGCGGAGCGAGCACGCGGCGGCGGCCGGCACCCAGGGCCCCGTTGTGCTCCCGACCGGAGGGTGGGCAGTGTGGCTCGACACGACCGGCTGTACCCGGGGCCGACGGGCGAGGTGCGCATGAGTCTGTCACTGCGCTTCGCCGCCGGATCGCACAAGGGCATGATCCGGGAGGGCAACGAGGACTCCGGTTACGCCGGTCCCCGCCTGCTCGCCATCGCCGACGGCATGGGCGGCGCCGCCGCCGGTGAGGTCGCCTCGTCCGAGGCCATCTCCACCATCGTCGCCCTCGACGACGACGTCCCCGGCTCCGACGTCCTCACCTCGCTCGGCACCGCAGTCCAGCGCGCCAACGACCAACTGCGCGCCCTGGTCGAGGAGGACCCCCAGCTCGAGGGCATGGGGACCACCCTGACCGCGCTGCTGTGGACCGGTCAGCGCCTCGGTCTGGTGCATGTCGGCGACTCGCGCGCCTACCTGCTGCGGGACGGCGTGCTGACCCAGATCACACAGGACCACACCTGGGTGCAGCGCCTCGTCGACGAGGGCCGCATCACCGAGGAAGAGGCCACCACCCACCCCCAGCGCTCCCTGCTGATGCGGGCGCTGGGCAGCGGCGAGCACGTCGAGCCGGACCTGTCGATCCGTGAGGTCCGGGCCGGCGACCGCTATCTGATCTGCTCCGACGGTCTGTCCGGAGTCGTCTCCCACCAGACGCTCGAGGACACCCTCGCCAGCTACCAGGGCCCCCAGGAGACCGTGCAGGAGCTGATCCAGCTCGCGCTGCGCGGCGGCGGCCCCGACAACATCACCGTGATCGTGGCCGACGTCCTCGACCTGGACACCGGCGACACCCTCGCCGGGCAGCTCTCCGACGTCCCGGTCGTGGTCGGCGCGGTCGCCGAGAACCAGCTCCAGCTGCACGACAACGGCATCATGCAGACCCCGGCCGGCCGGGCCTCGGGCCTCGGCCGCCGGCAGCAGGGGCACGGCGGGGGCGGCGAGTTCGGCCCGCCCGGCTCCGGCGGCGACATCACCGGCTTCATCCCCACCGACGGCTTCGGCGACTACACCGACGACGACTTCGTCAAGCCGCGCGGCGGCCGTAAGTGGCTGAAGAGATCCTTCTACAGCGTGCTCGCGCTCGCCGTCATCGGCGGCGGCCTGTACGGCGGCTGGCGCTGGACGCAGACGCAGTACTACGTCGGCACCAAGGGCGAGCACGTCGCGCTCTACCGGGGCATCAGCCAGGACCTGGCCTGGGTGTCGCTGTCGAAGGTCGAGAAGGACCACCCCGAGATCGAACTCAAGTACCTCCCGGAGTACCAGCAGAAGCTGGTCGAGGCGACGATCGCCGAGGGCAGCCTGTCCACTGCCCAGAAGAAGATCGACGAGCTGGCCGTCCAGGCCTCCGCCTGCAAGAAGCAGGCCGGTACCGGGACAGCGAGCACGACCGGCTCCACGACCGGCCCGAAGACCGGTGAGGGCGAGGCAGGCGGCAGCACGGGAACCACGCCCGCGTCTCTCACGTCCAAGGCATCGCCGAGCCCCTCGGCATCCGCGTCCCCGTCCGTATCCGCGACCGCCACTCCCACCCCCGGCCCCAGCCTTTCGGAGGAAGAGCAGAAGGTCGTCTCGCGGTGCGGTGAGCAGTAGGCAAGCCGTGAGAGGCCCCGTCACACGATGAGCAGTACTACCAACTCGCCGACGCATCACACGTCCACGATCGGCTCGATCGGTACGCCGAGCCGGCGCAACACCGAGCTCGCGCTGCTGGTGTTCGCCGTCGTCATCCCGGTGTTCGCCTACGCCAACGTGGGCCTGGCCATCAAGGAGGAGGTGCCGTCCGGCCTCCTGAGCTACGGGCTCGGCCTCGGGCTCCTGGCCGGCGTCGCCCATCTCGTCGTCCGCAAGTTCGCGCCGTACGCGGACCCGCTGCTGCTGCCGCTGGCCACGCTGCTGAACGGGCTCGGACTGGTCGCCATCTGGCGGCTGGACCAGTCGAAGTATCTGCAGAACGCCGAGCAGGCCGGCACGGCCGCGCCACGGCAGCTGCTGTACACGGCGATGGGCATCGCCCTGTTCATCGTGGTGCTGATCTTCCTCAAGGACCACCGCGTCCTGCAGCGCTACACCTACATCTCCATGGTCGGCGCGATCTTCCTGCTGCTGCTCCCGCTGGTGCCGGGCCTCGGCCAGAACATCTACGGCGCCAAGATCTGGATCTCGGTCGCCGGCTTCTCCATCCAGCCCGGTGAGTTCGCCAAGATCGTGCTGGCGATCTTCTTCGCCGGCTATCTGATGGTGAAGCGCGACGCGCTCGCCCTGGCCAGCCGCCGTGTGCTCGGTCTGTACCTGCCGCGCGGCCGCGACCTCGGCCCGATCATCGTCGTCTGGATCATCTCGATCCTGATCCTGGTCTTCGAGACGGACCTCGGCACCTCGCTGCTGTTCTTCGGAATGTTCGTCATCATGCTGTACGTCGCCACCGAGCGGACCAGCTGGATCGTCTTCGGCATGCTGATGTCCGCGGTCGGCGCGGTCGGCGTGGCCCAGTTCGAGAGCCACGTACAGCAGCGTGTCCAGGCCTGGCTCGACCCGATGGGCGAGTACAAGCTCTCCCAGGAGGGCGTCATCGGCCACTCCGAGCAGGCCATGCAGGCCCTGTGGGCGTTCGGCTCCGGCGGCACCCTCGGCACCGGCTGGGGCCAGGGCCACTCCGAGCTGATCAAGTTCGCCGCCAACTCCGACTTCATCCTCGCCACCTTCGGCGAGGAGCTGGGCCTGGCCGGCGTCATGGCGCTCCTGCTGCTGTACGGGCTGATCGTCGAGCGCGGTGTGCGCACCGCCCTCGCCGCCCGCGACCCGTTCGGCAAGCTCCTCGCGATCGGCCTCTCCGGCGCCTTCGCACTGCAGGTCTTCGTGGTCGCCGGCGGTGTGATGGGCCTCATTCCGCTGACCGGTATGACGATGCCCTTCCTGGCGTACGGCGGTTCCTCCGTCATCGCCAACTGGGCCCTGATCGGCATCCTGATCAGAATCAGCGACACCGCGCGCCGCCCGGCACCCGCGCCCGCTTCCAACCCCGACGCCGAGATGACCCAGGTGGTCCGCCCGTCATGAACAAGCCCCTGCGCCGGATCGCGATCTTCTGCGGCCTCCTGGTCCTCACCCTGCTGCTGCGGGACAACTACCTGCAGTACGTCAAGGCGGACAGCCTCGCCAGCGACACCAAGAACCGCCGCGTCAACATCACGCGCTACTCGACGCCGCGCGGCAACATCATCGTCGACGGCAAGGCCATCACCGGCTCGGTCGAGACCACCGGCGACTACAAGTACAAGCGCACCTGGACCAACGGCGCGATGTGGGCGCCGGTCACCGGCTACTCCTCGCAGGCCTTCGGCGCCAACCAGCTGGAGAAGCTGGAGGACGGCATCCTCAGCGGCAACGACGACCGGCTCTTCTTCCGCAACACCCTGGACATGATCACGGGCAAGGACAAGGAGGGCGGCAGCGTCATCACCACCCTCAACGCCGCCGCGCAGAAGGCCGCTTACGAGGGCCTGGGCAGCAAGAAGGGCGCGGTCGCCGCGATCGAGCCGTCCACCGGCAAGATCCTGGCGCTGGTCTCGACGCCGTCGTACGACCCGTCGAAGTTCGCCGGATCCTCCGACGCGGACTCCGACGCGTGGAGCGCGGTCCAGAAGAAGAACGACGCCGACGACCCGATGCTCAACCGCGCGCTGCGCGAGACCTACCCGCCGGGCTCCACGTTCAAGGTCGTCACCGCCGCCGCCGCGCTGGAGAACGGCGAGGTCTCCGGCGTCGACGAGAAGACCGAGACCCCGGATCCGTTCAAGCTGCCGGAGTCCTCGAGCAAGCTCACCAACGAGCACGGCGATTGCGAGAACGCCACCCTGCGGTACGCGCTCATGGTCTCCTGCAACACCGTCTTCGCGAAGATGGCCGACAACGTCGGCAACGAGAAGATGATCGAGCAGGCGGAGAAGTTCGGCTTCAACGAGGCCGAGCTGGACACCCCGGTGCGCGCCGCGGAGAGCATCTACCCCAAGGACAACCGGCCGCAGAACGCCCAGGACGGCATCGGGCAGGCCTCCAACCGCGCCACCCCGCTACAGATGGCCATGGTCGCCTCGGCGGTCGCCAACGACGGCAAGCTGATGAAGCCGTACATGGTCGACCAGCTGAAGGCCGCGAACCTGGACACCATCGAGACGACCGAGCCGCAGCAGCTGTCGCAGGCCGTCTCGTCCAAGACCGCGCAGGCCCTGCAGGAGATGATGGAGACGGTCGTCAACAACTCTCAGGGCACCGGCGGCAAGGCCAAGATCAGCGGCGTCATCGTCGGCGGCAAGACCGGTACCGCACAGCACGGCCTCAACAACAGCGAGAAGCCGTACGCCTGGTTCATCTCGTACGCGAAGCTGTCCGACGGCAGCGCGCCGGTGGCCGTCGCCGTCGTCGTCGAGGACGGCGCGGCCAACCGCGGCGACATCACCGGCGGCGGTCTCGCCGGCCCGATCGCAAGGGACGTGATGAAGGCAGTCATCGACAGCAAGAAGTGACCCCCATCACGTCGCCTACACATCGGTGCACGTTGCGATACCGGTCCTGTATCGGGTGACGGGCTTGGCCAGGTCACACAGCGCGGTCCGGGTACGGTAGCCCGGACGGCAGCCTCCGGCCGCACACGTGTGCCGGTCGGGACCGACGGAGAGGGCTGGTAGGTAGCTATGGAAGAGCCGCGTCGCCTCGGCGGCCGGTACGAGCTGGGCCACGTGCTCGGCCGTGGTGGCATGGCGGAGGTCTATTTCGCGCATGACACCCGCCTGGGCCGCGCCGTGGCGGTGAAGACGCTGCGCGCGGACCTCGCGCGCGACCCTTCCTTCCAGGCCCGGTTCCGCCGGGAGGCCCAGTCGGCCGCCTCGCTCAACCACCCCGCGATCGTCGCGGTCTACGACACGGGCGAGGACTACATCGACGGGGTCTCGATCCCGTACATCGTCATGGAGTACGTCGAGGGCTCCACGCTCCGTGAGCTGCTCCACTCCGGCCGCAAGCTGCTGCCGGAGCGGACGCTGGAGATGACCATCGGCATCCTCCAGGCCCTGGAGTACTCGCACCGAGCCGGCATCGTCCACCGCGACATCAAGCCGGCGAACGTCATGCTGACGCGCAACGGCCAGGTCAAGGTCATGGACTTCGGCATCGCCCGCGCCATGGGCGACTCCGGCATGACGATGACGCAGACGTCGGCCGTGATCGGCACCGCTCAGTACCTCTCGCCGGAACAGGCGAAGGGCGAGCAGGTCGACGCGCGCTCCGACCTGTACTCCACGGGCTGTCTGCTCTACGAACTGCTCACGGTGCGGCCGCCGTTCGTCGGGGACTCCCCGGTCGCGGTGGCCTACCAGCATGTACGGGAGGAACCGCAGCCCCCGAGCGTCTTCGACCCCGAGATCACCCCCGAGATGGACGCCATCGTCCTGAAGGCGCTGGTCAAGGACCCCAACTACCGCTACCAGTCGGCCGACGAGATGCGTCTCGACATCGAGGCCTGCCTCGACGGTCAGCCGGTCGCGGCCACGGCAGCGATGGGCTCGGTCGGCTACGGCGGTTACGGCGACGACCAGGCGACCACGGCCATGCGCTCCGCGGACGCCGGCGCCACGTCGATGCTGCCGCCCATGAACCCGGACGACGGCGGCTTCGGCTACGACGACCGTCCCGACCGGCGGCGCCAGAAGAAGTCCAACGCCTCGACGATCCTGCTGGTCGTCGCCGCGGCGCTGGTGCTGGTGGGCGCGATCCTGATCGGCAAGTGGATCTTCGACGGCGACGCCGCCGCGGACAAGGCCTTCCCGGTCCCGAACTTCGTGAACAAGTCGCAGGCCGAGGCCAAGACCATGGCCGAGAACGTCGACCTGAACGCGGTCTTCACCGAGAAAGCCTGCGAGAGCTCCTCCAAGGGCAACATCTGCTCGCAGGACCCGGCGTTCGGAAAGACCGTCAACAAGGGCGACACCGTCAACCTCGTGGTGTCCACGGGCGCGCCGAAGGTGGCGGTGCCGAACGTGATCGACAAGGACGTCGAGACCGCGACGAAACAGCTTGAGGACAAGGGCTTCCAGGTCGAGACAAAGCAGACGACGTCCTCGCAGGACGCAGGTACCGTCCTCAGCCAGGACCCTGACCCGGCCACGGAGTTGGAGAAGGGCTCCACAGTCACCCTCGAGATCGCCAAGGCCGAGGAGAAGGCCACCGTGCCCGACGTCTCCGGCAAGAGCTGTGACGACGCCAAGGCCCAGATGGCGCAGAACGACCTGACGGGCACCTGTGTCGAGGTCGACACCCAGGACCAGAACGCGGTCGGCAAGACCATCCAGACCGTCCCGTCGATCGGCTCCCAGGCCGACAAGGGCTCCACGGTCCAGATCCAGATCGGCAAGAGCAGCCAGACCCAGGTTCCGTCGAACCTTCAGGGACTGAGCCTGAAGGACGCCAAGCAGGCGCTGCAGAACGCGGGTCTGAACGTGGGCAGCATCACCGGCTCCCAGGACGACGACGCCCAGGTCATCAGCTCGAACCCGGCCCCCGGCAGCACGGTCAACAGGGGCCAGACGGTCGACCTGATCGCCATCAAGAACGGCAACAACAACGGCGACGGCGACAACGACGGCAACCCCTTCAACTGACACCGAAGGACATACGAAGAAAACGAAGAACAGGGCCCCGCCGGTCGTGACCGGCGGGGCCCTGTTCTTCGTATGTGCCTGGAAGGAATGCTCTTCGTAGGTCCTGGCAGGAAGCTTGTCGGCTCAGCCGAGTTCCTTCGGCGGAGTCCGGTCCGCGTCGACCTTGTCCACCCGGACCAGCTCGCCCCAGACCACGTACCGGTACCGGGACGTGTACACCGGCGTGCAGGTCGTCAACGTGATGTAGCGGCCGGCCTTCTTCTTGCCGGATTCCTTCGGGATCCGGCCGAGGACCTCGACGTTGTACTTCGAGGTTTCGGGAAGGACCGCGTACACCTTGTAGACGTACCAGTTGTCCTTCGTCTCGAAGACGATCGGGTCGCCCTTCTCCAGCTTGTCGATGTTGTGGAACTTCGCGCCATGGCCGTCGCGGTGGGCGGCGAGCGTGAAGTTGCCCTCCTTGCCGCTCGTCGGGAGGGCGGCCTTGATCGGGTCGGTGTAGTAGCCGGCGACGCCGTCGTTGAGGACCTTCGACGACGTGCCCTGCTCGACCAGCACCTCGCCGTTCTTCATCGCGGGCACATGGAGGAAGCCGATGCCGTCCTTGGTGTCGAGCGCGCCGGGACCGGTGTCCTGCTGGGCCCAGTTGTCGCGCACCTTGTCGCCCTGCCGGTCCGCGTGCCGGTCGGCGACGACGTTCGTCCACCAGAGCGAGTAGACGACGAACAGGCCGAGCACCAGGCCCGCGGTGATGAGGAGTTCGCCGAAGACGCTCACGGCGAAGGCGATCCGCCCGCCCGCGCGGCGCGGCGGCGGGGTTTCGGGCGCGTCCACGCGCGCGTGCTCTTCGTGCTCGGTGTCGCCGGTGGTCGCTGCCACGTTCATCTGCCTTTACTCGACTACTCGACGGCACGCCTACTCGACGAGCGCGTCCGGCTTGCCCTTGCTGCGCGGCCGTTCCTCGACCATCTTGCCCCAGACGATCAAGCGGTACTTGCTGGTGAACTCCGGCGTGCAGGTGGTGAGGGTGATGTACCTGCCTGGCCCGGTGAACCCGGAACCCGGCGGGACGGGGTCCAGGACGCTCGTGTTGCTGGGCGCGGTCACCGGCAGCGAGGACGTCATCTTGTAGACGAAGTACTCGTTCTGCGTCTCGACGACGATGTCGTCGCCCGCCTGGAGCCGGTTGATGTACCGGAACGGCTCGCCGTGCGTGTTGCGGTGGCCCGCGAGCCCGAAGTTGCCGGTCTTCGCGTCGGGCATCGCCGTCTCCAGCGGGCTCTCCCCGTAGTGCCCGACCATGCCCTTGTCGAGCACCTTCTTGTTGCTGATGCCCTCCGCGATCGGCACGACCACGTCCAGCTTGGGGATGTGCAGCAGGGCGAAACCCTGCCCCGGCGAGAAGACGCCGGGGGCGCCCTTTCCCTTCGCCCAGTCGTCCTGGAGGCTGTTCGCCTCCTTGTCCGCCTGCGCGTGGGCCCGCACGTTCGTCCACCACAACTGGTAGGTGACGAACAGCAGCATCAGCACGCCCGTGGTGATGAACACCTCGCCGACCGCCCGGCTGGCGACGACGGCCGCGCTCGGCTTGCGGGCCCGCTCCCTTCGGCGGGCCTCGACGCGCGACAGGCGCCGCTCGCCCTGGGACGGCGCGTCGGCCCCGTTGTACGACTCGGAGTCGTCGCCCGGGCCGCCATGACGCCCACGACGGCCCTTGGCGGCCTTTCTGCGGGCCGCACGTCCACCGGCAGGTGTTCCAGGGAGCGGAGAGGCCGTTGAGGCTCCAGAGGCCGATATGGCCTCGCCGCCGAACGGGGAGGCCGGCGGCGGTATCCGCAGCGCCACCGTCTCCTCGTCGATCGGCGGTTGGTACGGCTCCCCCGCGTAAGGGGCGGCGCCGTACGCGTCACCGCCGAAGGACTCGTACGGCGCGGTGCCGTACGAGTCCTCGCGCTCGGGGCGCAGCGCGGTCACGCCGTGGCCCTGCCCACCACCGGGGCGAGCCCCGCCGACCTCGCCACCGCGCCCTGGTCGCCGCACTCCACCAGCCAGTTGGCCAGCATCAGGTGCCCGTGCTCGGTCAGCACCGACTCCGGGTGGAACTGGACGCCCTCGACGGGCAGTTCACGGTGGCGCAGGCCCATGATGATCCCGTCGTGGGTACGGGCGGTCACCTCGAGTTCGGCCGGTACCGTCGCCGGCTCGGCGGCCAGCGAGTGGTAGCGGGTCGCGGTGAACGGGGTCGGCAGGCCCGCGAAGACGCCCCGGCCCTCGTGCTCCACCAGCGAGGTCTTGCCATGCAGCAGCTCCGGCGCCCGGTCGACGACACCGCCGTACGCCACCTGCATCGACTGCATGCCCAGGCAGACGCCGAAGACGGGGACACCGGTGGCCGCGCAGTGCCGGACCATCTCGATGCAGACGCCGGCCTCCTCGGGCGTACCGGGGCCGGGGGACAGCAGAACGCCGTCGAAACCGTCCTGGGCGTGGGCCGTGGAGACCTCGTCGTTGCGCAGGACCTCGCACTCGGCGCCCAGCTGGTACAGGTACTGAACCAGGTTGAAGACGAAGCTGTCGTAGTTGTCGACGACGAGAATGCGCGCGCTCACTGGTTGTCCACCGTCACATCGTTGAAGGGAAGCAGCGGTTCGGCCCACGGGAAGACGTACTGGAACAGCGCGTACACCACGGCCACGACCAGCATGATCGAGATCAGCGCCCTCACCCACGCGTTTCCCGGCAGATGCCGCCAGATCCAGCCGTACATGCCGTCCCTTCCGTTCGCACCACGGCACCTGACTCACGCCGTACGTCACCAGACTAACGGCGCAGAGCCTTCGGTTCGCCTGCCTCCACAGGCTGTGTGGAGTCCAGGTGCGCCCAGACGATCAGCCGATGACTGTGCCCCCATTCCGGATCGCACGTGGTCAACGTCAGGTACCGGCCCGGACGCGTGTACCCCGACTTACGTGGCACAGCGTCGATCACCTCGACATCCGAGGGCACGGTTTTGTAAGGGCCTTTGTCGATCCGATACGTGAACCAGGTCGTTCCGTCCGTCAGCACCACCGCGTCCCCGCGCCTGAGCTTCGGGAAGTCCTTGAAGGGGTCGCCGTAGGTACGGCGGTGACCTGCGACGGAGAAGTTCCCGGTCTGCCCGAGCCGGGCCGTCCCCGCATAGTGCCCCAGCCCCTTCTTCAGGGTGCCGGTCCCCGTGCCCTCGAGAACCGGCTTGTTCCACGTGAAACCAAGACGCGGGATGTACATGACCGCGAACGGCTTGCCGCTCCGGTACGGCGCCGGCTGCGCGGTGGCGCTCGGGCTCGGGCTCGACCTCGGGCTCGCGCTCGTACCGGGGGTCGGCTGAGCCCACTGGTCGTGGAGGGCGTCGATCTGGTCGTCCATGACACGGTCGGCCTGGACACCGGTCCAGAACAGTACGTAGACGACAAACAGGACGATGACGGCGCCTACCGTGATGCACAGCTCGCTGAACGTCCTGACGATCACCCGCACCGGCGGCTCCGATAAGGACTCGCTCGACGGCCCGCTTGAGGCCTTACTCCACAGGCTTGGCGTAGTGCAGATCCACTGTGCCCGAGTAACCCGGCAGAGTCACCGCCCCGTCCTCGGTGACTTTCCAGCCGAGGCCGTAGACATTCACGTAGACCATGTAGTTCTGGATCGCCGGGGCGTCCGCGAGCGCCTGCTGCAGCTTCTCCGGGTCGCCGACCGCCTGGATCTTGTACGGCGGCGAGTAGACGCGGCCCTGGAGGATCAGGGTGTTGCCGACGCAGCGGACGGCGCTGGTGGAGATCAGCCGCTGGTCCATGACCTTGATGCCCTGGGCGCCGCCCTGCCAGAGCGCGTTCACCACGGCCTGGAGGTCCTGCTGGTGGATGACCAGGTAGTCGGGCTGCGGTTCCGGGTATCCGGGGAGCTTGGCGGTGGCGTTCGGCGGGGCGTCGTTGAGCGTGACGGTGATCGCCTTGCCCTTGAGCTGCTGGGTGCCAGCGCCCTTCTCCAGTCCCGCGAGCTTGTCGTCCTGGGCCTGGGTGCTGCCGTCGTCGGCCTCGGCCAGCGACTCCACGTCGTCGCGCAGGGCTCCGTTCGCCCCCTCCAGTTCGCCGTTCTTCTGGCTGCGTTCCTGGATGAGGTCGGACAGCTTCAGCAAAGAGGCGTCCGTGCGGATGTTGGTGCCCTTGGCGGTGCTGAAGCTGGTGAAGAAGAGGAGACCGGCGAGGGCGAAGACGCCCACGGTGAGCACCCGCACGGGACGGAAACCGCCCCGGCGATCGGCGGAGGAAGCCGCGGAGGAAGCAGCCGGGGAAGCCGCGGAGGGAACGGGTGAGGGAACGGAAGGGGAAACGGGGGTGGGATCGGGGGGTGAACCCGTTGAACCCGTCCGGGGGGAGTCGGCAGAATTGCTCAACGTACCCTTATCTCCTTCGGCGCCGTAGAAGCACTACGCTAACGGACGCCCGGAGGAGCCCCTCAGTCCCCTGGCACGCAGCCCCCGAGCCCGACCCCAGCACTCTGCGCGGCCACGCAGCGCATCGACAGGAGAGACCCTCGTGCCGAAGTCACGTATCCGCAAGAAGGCCGACTACACGCCGCCACCGGCGAAGCAGACGACCGCCATCAAGCTGAACAGCCGTGCCTGGGTCGCCCCCGTGATGCTGGCCATGTTCCTCATCGGGCTGGCCTGGATCGTGGTCTTCTACGTGACCGACGGCTCGCTGCCCATCGACAAGCTGGACAACTGGAACATCGTCGTCGGCTTCGGGTTCATCGCGGCCGGCTTCGGCGTCTCCACGCAGTGGAAGTAGCTCTGCCCACGGCTGTTCCGTGAGTTATCCACAGCGGTTTTCCACATGGGGAAAAGAAAGACGATCTGTGGATAACTCATCGAGGGTTGACGCCGGTGTGACGTAACTACCGGCTGTCACCTTCACTCGAAAAACTGTTCGCCCCCTGCCCGACCTGCGCAAACGCGGGTCGATGACAGGGGGCACAGTTGTTCCCGCACGTTGTGCACAAGATTCGACACAGACTGTGGACAACAGCGCGCTCAGGTGAGCTGAGCGGTCCTCAGGAGCGTCACGACCAGGACGACGGCCAGCATCACGGCGCAGGTCCCGAACTGCACGAGCGCCCTGCGATCGCGGGGCGCGTGGAGCATCCCGAAGCCGATGACGACGCCGGCGACCAGGCCGCCGATATGCGCCTGCCAGGCGATCCCGGCCCATCCGAAGGTGATGACCAGGTTGATCACCAGCAGGGCGATCACCGGCCGCATGTCCAGCCGCTGTCGGCGCACCAGCACGGCGAGCGCCCCGAAGAGCCCGAAGATCGCCCCGGAGGCGCCGAGCGAGGCCTCGTTGGGCGCGGCGATCAGATACGTGAGCGCGCTGCCGGCGAGACCGGAGACCAGGTACAGCGCGAGGTAGCGAACCCGGCCGAGGGCCGCTTCGAGCGGGCCGCCGATCCACCAGAGGCTGAGCATGTTGGACAGGATGTGGATGACGCTGCCGTGCAGGAACATCGAGGTCAGCAGCCGGTACCACTGTCCTTCGGCCACGCCCTGGAGTTCGCCGTACCCCAGAGCCGGCATGATCGCCCGGCCGATCAGGTCGAACCGGTCGGTGAAACTGTCGCCGAGGGCCTGCTGGAGCACGAACATCGCCACGTTGATCCCCAGAAGGATCTTGGTGACCAGGTGGGGATCGGCCGCGACCGCGCCGCCCGCGATGGTGCGGGGCTGCGAGGCGCCGGGCGCGTGGCCCGTGCCGGAACCCTCGCGGACGCAGTTGGGGCACTGGAAGCCGACGGAGGCGCTGACCATGCACTCGGGGCAGATCGGGCGCTCGCAGCGGGTGCAGCGAATGCCGGTCTCCCGGTCGGGGTGCCGGTAGCAGACGGGCAGGCCGCTCTGCGCGTCGTCCTGCCGGCTGCCAGGCGCCTGGTCCATGGGCTCCCCCAGTCAATACGTGCGAATCGCGTGAGCCGCCGTGTTCGAAGTGGACCGGAAGGATGGCATGGGAAGGGATCCGGTCGGAACGGATCGTAAAGGAACCGCCCTGCTCATCCTTACGGACGAGCAGGGCGCATGGTTCCCGAAGGCGCCGTTCAGCCCTTGCGGCTCTCCACGACGACCGACTCGATGACGACGTCCTTCAGCGGACGGTCGGTGCGCGGGTTGGTCTGGGTGGTCGCGATGGCGTCCACGACCTTCTGGCTGGCCGGGTCGGTGACCTCGCCGAAGATGGTGTGCTTGCGGGACAGCCAGGCCGTCGGGGAGACGGTGACGAAGAACTGCGAGCCGTTGGTGGCCGGGCCGGCGTTGGCCATGGCCAGCAGGTAGGGCTTGTCGAACCGCAGGTCCGGGTGGAACTCGTCCTCGAACTGGTAGCCGGGACCGCCGGTGCCGTTGCCCAGCGGGTCACCGCCCTGGATCATGAATCCGCTGATCACCCGGTGGAAGACCGTGCCGTCGTAGAGCCTGTCCGTGGACTTCACGCCGGTTTCCGGGTTGACCCACTCACGCTCACCGGTGGCGAGCTCGACGAAGTTCCTGACCGTCTTCGGGGCATGGTCCGGGAAGAGCCGGATCTCGATGTCGCCGTGGTTGGTCTTCAGGGTGGCGTACAGCTGCTCGGCCACGATCTGCCTTCCGTTGTCTTCCTGTGACCCCCCGATCCTCGCACGGTCGGCGGCCCGCATGGTCGGACGGCCCGCCCCCGATCGGAACCGACGGTTCCGGCACGGAATCGCACCCGAGTCGGCCTGGACGGGAGCGGGCGCGGCCGATCCGTGGCATCGTCGGCTTTGTCGCCCTGTAGACGCTCTGTTGCCAATGCACCGACTGTTTGCATTGATCAGAATCTGCACCGATCCACACCGAAGATCCGAATCCATCGATCCATCGATCCATCACCCGTCAAGCCATCAGGCCATCAGGCCATCGATCCATCCATCCGCTGTCGCACATGATCAGCGTGCGTTCAGCGCGCGACCGGCACCCGTATGCCCGTCCGCACATGCCGGGACGGCCGTCGGCAGGCATGATCCGTAAAAGGGTGGAAAGTCGAAATACCGTACGTACGCCACCGAGGAGGAGGAACCCGTGACCCGCATCGACAGCGTGCGCGCCGCGACCGGCTCGGCGAAGGACAGCGTGCTGCACGCCGCGGAAGTGGTGGCGCCCTACGCCGACACGGCCAAGGAGCGGGCCGCGCTCTACGCGCAGGAAGCCCGTGTACGGCTCGCGCCCAAGGTGTCGCAGGCCGCCGACCAAGCCCGAGTCCAGGCCCGCGTCCAGTACGACGCCCATGTCGCCCCGCGCGTGGAACAGGCCAAGACACATGTCCCGCCGAAGGTCGACCTGGCCGCACAGGAGGCGGCCGCCCGTGCCCGACTGGCCGCACGGCAGGCCGCCGACTACTCCCGGCCGAGGATCGAACAGGCCGTGGCCGCGGCCGGGCCCGTGCGGGACGAGGCCGCGGCCCGTGGCGTCGCCGCGCTGGCGGCCCTGCGCGGCCAGGTGACGCCGAAGGAGATCGAGAAGCTGGTGCGCAAGCACCGGCGCCGGGCCAAGGCGGGCAAGCTCGCCAAGGCGCTCGTGGTGCTGGGCGTCGTCGCCGGCGGCGCCTTCGCGGCCTGGAAGTGGTGGGACAAGCAGGCCAACCCGGACTGGCTGGTCGAGCCGCCGGCGGCCACGGAGGTGTCGGCCGCAGGCGGTCTGACCTCGGTGGACGGCAGCGACGACACCACGGCCCTGGACCCCGAGGTCCAGGCCAAGGAGGCCGAGGAGGAAGCCGCGAAGCGCGAGGACCGCGGCTGAGCGACCACCCACCGAAAAGACCCCTCCGACCTGCTTTCCGCAGGTCGGAGGGGTCTTGTGCGTGGAGCCTAGGGGAGTCGAACCCCTGACATCTGCCATGCAAAGACAGCGCTCTACCAACTGAGCTAAGGCCCCGCAAGAGACGACCGGCCGGAGAAACCTCTTACCGGCGGGCGCCGCAGACCAGAGTACCGGGTCACCCGGGGTATCTCGCAAAAAGATTGGGGGTCCCCGCGGATGACCACTCTCCGTAAGATGCTCGGACGTGGTTCGCGACAGCGAACCGCGGTTCTCTGGGGAAGAGCGATGGGGAGACGCAATGGACGCCGCACAGCAGGAAGCGACCGCGAGAGCGCGGGAACTGCAGCGGAACTGGTACGGGGAGCCGCTGGGGGCGCTCTTCCGTAAGCTCATCGACGATCTTGGCCTCAACCAGGCTCGTCTCGCGGGGGTACTGGGACTGTCGGCACCGATGCTGTCGCAGCTGATGAGCGGTCAGCGGGCGAAGATCGGCAACCCGGCCGTGGTGCAGCGGGTGCAGCTGCTCCAGGAGTTGGCGGCGCAGGTCGCGGACGGCAGCGTCAGCGCCGCCGAGGCGACCGAGCGCATGGACGAGATCAAGCGGTCGCAGGGGGGCTCGGTGCTCAGCAACACCACACAGACGACGAGCAGTTCAGGAGCGCCGACGGTCAAGCGGGTCGTCCGCGAGATCCAGTCCCTGCTGCGCTCGGTGGCCGCCGCCGGCGACATCATCGAGGCCGCCGACACTCTCGCCCCGACCCACCCGGAACTGGCAGAGTTCCTCCGGGTGTACGGCGCCGGCCGTACCTCCGACGCGGTCACGCACTACCAGTCCCACCAGAGCTGAGCCCTCGGCCCGGTCGCCGAAGGGGGTTCGGCAGCCGGGCAGTCGGCAACTTCGGGGGGCAGACCCCTTAGGGGGCGGTTCGGGGGCATACGGGGGTCGTATCGCTCATCGCGGGGGTGGCAACGGGGGAGAACCTAGAGAGACGAGACAGACGAGAGGGCCAAAGGGAGAAGGGGACAAGGGGGAGGAGCTAGGCACCGCCATGGGTGAGGTCTTCGCCGCACGGTACGAACTGGCCGACCCGATCGGCCGCGGAGGGGTCGGTGCGGTCTGGCGCGCCTGGGACCACCGTCGCCGCCGCTATGTCGCCGCCAAGGTACTCCAGCAGAGCGACGCGCACGCGCTGCTGCGGTTCGTCCGCGAGCAGGCGCTGCGGATCGACCATCCCCACGTCCTCGCGCCCGCCAGCTGGGCCGCCGACGACGACAAGGTCCTGTTCACCATGGACCTGGTCGCCGGCGGCTCCCTGGTCCATCTCGTCGGCGACTACGGCCCGCTGCCCCCGTTGTTCGTGTGCACACTGCTCGACCAGTTGCTCTCCGGGCTCACCGCGGTCCACGCGGAGGGCGTCGTGCACCGCGACATCAAACCCGCCAACATCCTGCTGGAGGCCACCGGAACGGGCCGGCCCCGGCTCCGGCTCTCCGACTTCGGCATCGCCATGCGGCTCGGCGAACCCCGGCTGACCGACACCAACCTCGTGGTGGGGACGCCGGGTTACCTCGCGCCCGAGCAGATGCTGGGCGCCGACCCGGACTTCCCGGCCGACCTGTTCGCCGTCGGCCTGGTCGCGCTGTATCTGCTGGAGGGCGCCAAGCCGGACGCCAAGGCGCTCGTCGAGTACTTCGCCGAACACGGAACTCCGAGCGCTCCCAAGAGCGTTCCGGAGCCGCTGTGGCAGGTCGTGGCCACCCTGCTGCAACCGGACCCGCAGTCCCGTTTCCGTACGGCCACGGGCGCGCGCAAGGCGCTCGCGGCGGCCGTCGAGCTGCTGCCCGAGCCCGGCCCGGACGACGAGACGATCGAGATCTTCGACCAACTGGGCGCACTGCCCAAGGGGTTCGGCCCCGAGGGCCCGACGACACCGACACCGCTCCGAGGCACGGGCACGGGCACGGGTTCAGACGTCGGTACAGGTACCGATACAGGTAGCGGCGCGGGTTCGGCTACAGGGACCGGCGCGGGCGCGGGCTTCCTGCCGCCCCGCCCGTACACCGCTCCGGATCCGCCCCGCCCGTACACCGCTCCGGATCCGGCCCGCCCGGGCACCGGCTCCCTGCCTGCCCGCCCGGAATGGGCCCCTGATCCCGCCCCGCCGGGCACCGGATCGTCTCCTTCCGGCCCAGGCGCGGCCGTCCATCCTGCCCACCCGGGCACCGGCTCCCTGCCCGCCCGGGCCGACAACGGCATCGGCGCGGGCACCGGCACCGGCACCGGCACCGGCACCGGCCGGTCGTGGCCCGGCACGGACTCCATACCGACCGACCCGCGCCGCCCCACACATTCGGCTCCCCAGCCGGTCACCCCGACTGCTGCTCCCGCCCCGGTCGCCGTCCCCTCCATGTCGGACACCGGCAGCTTCCACCTGCCGCCTCCGCAGCCGACGTCCGCCTCCCTCTCCACCCCCACACCCACCCCCACTCCACGTCCCCCCGCCTACGCGCCGACGCCCGTCTCCCCCGCGCCCTCGTACGGGCGACCGCGCGCCGATGCCTCCACCGCCACGTACACCGCGCAGACGCCCGCGCCGCAGAACGGCCGGCGGGGGCATCGCGCCGCGCGCCGGGGGCGTCCCGGCCCGCCGGCCAAGGTCGCGGTGCCGTTGCTGCTCCTCGCGCTGGCCTGCTACGCCGTGGGGTTCTGGGCGTTGGCGCGGATCTGAGCCGCCGCCCTGCGCCGGGCGGTCAGCGTCCAGACCCCGAGCACCGTCAGCAGCAGGCTTCCGGCGCCGAAGCCGCCCACCGCGACCACCCGCATCGCCGGGTCGCCGTCCGACGCGCCACCGCCCGAGGCGGTGCCGCCGCCGGTCCCGCCCCCGCCCGCCGACGGCTCCGGATCCAGCGCGCCGACGTCGAAGAACCCGCGCGGCACCGACCGTTGCGCGTATCCCGGTCCGTCCTGGGTGCTTCCGCGAAGGCCGACGCGCAGGGTCAGCCCGTAGGGGCCGTCCCCGAAACGCTCGTCCACCTGCGCGGCGAGGTGCACCACGAGGTAGTACGAGCCGGCGAACCGCAAAGAGTTCGTCGGGTCGGTGGGCGCGTACCGGTTGACGTATCTGACCGGCGGGACGGCGGGCAGAGCGGCCGACTTCTGGCTGCCGCCGTACCCGACGCTCGCGTTCGTCACCTCGGCCCGCACCGGGTTGTAGAGGGTCATGTCCAGGGCATCGACCACATACCCGGAGTTCTTGTCGGCGCTGCCGAGGTCGACGGCGGCGGACATCTGGCGGCCCCAGTCGACGGGCACCTTGTAGAAGAGGGTCTGCCCGGGGACGATCTCGTCGCTCCAGACGCCCTGCTCCACAACCGTCGCCTTGGCAAATCCGGCCCCGCCCCGGACGGTCACCGGCTCGGCCACGGGCGGCGTGGGCGTCGCGGAGTCCCAGGCCTCGGGCACGCTCGTGGCGGCCGCCTTCTGCAGCGACGGCTCCGACACGGCCGCGAGCTCCAGCTCCCATGGCTCCGCGGCGGCGAGATCCGTCCTGTCGTCGTCGGAGTCCTCGGAGGCCTCGGAGGCCTCGGAGGCCTCGGAGGAAGCCGCGCCGGTGCCGGTGCGCTCGACGACGACGTAGTACGTCCCGGCCTCCTGGCACAGCCCCTTGCCCGGCAGGAGCTCGCGCGCGCCCCAGGCCGTGATCGGCTGCGGGCTCTTGGACGCCCCGACGATCACCGAGTCCCGGGAGCAGGTGGCGCTGTCGGAGTCCTCCACGGAGACGCTGATCCCCTCGCCGACGGACAGCTCGGCATCCGCGCGCGGGACGGCCGTCACGGCGACGTACGCGTTCGAGGTGCCGTCGAGTTCGAGACGGTAGTAGGCCTTCTTCTTCCCCTCCAGGGAGCTCCGGTAGGTCGCGCCGGGCTCCAGGCGTGCCGCGCCGCTCGTGCCCGTCGCCGCCGCGGCGGTGCGGACGTCGTCGGCGAAGGCGTACGACGGGACGTCCGGCGCGGCCACGGCGACCGGACCGGGCAGCGCCGCGGACGACGCGCAGAGCGCCGCTGTCACGGCGGCGATCCGCGCGCGGGTGTGCCATCCGGCCGCCCCACGCCTTTCACGCCCCGTCCGCCCCGCACGCCGGCCCATCGAACCCGCCCCCTCGCCTTCGACCGAACGTGGGCCATCCTGCCCCGCCCGTGCGCGCGCCACCCGTGCATTCCGTAGGAGCGTCCGAAAAGCCCGCCTCTAACCGCAGGCCCGGGGATCCGCAACACAAAACCCCGACCGCAATCGGCGGCCGGGGTCTGCTCGGACTTCTCAGTCTTCGTATCGGTACTCACGAACCCGTGGGCACGGAGTCAGTCGCCTCCGTCCACAGATCCTGCTCGGCGCGATCCGCCTGGATCTGGCGGTACACAAGGAGCCCGCCGATGGCGGCCAGTGCGACCAGGAGAAGCTTCTTCACCGCGCGACCTCGTCTTTCCTTGACGTAGGGGACCTCTGGCGCCCGACTATACACACCGACCGATACCGATCGGTGACCTGCGTCCGGCCCTCAACTCCCGCCCCCGGCAGCGCAGTAGCAGGCGATCACACCGCGGATCACACCGCTCCGATCGGAGGGTGATCACATCTCCACGGAGGGTGATTTTCATCCCCTCTCACCCCATCTGATCCATTCTCCTCCCGTTTTCCGATGCCTTGCACCCATTCGAGTGGTGTTCATCGGAACAACGCCACGCCGCGAGCGTCGGTCCACCACTTCGCGCCCTCCATACACATCATGAGGAAAGTACGCAAATCGCCCAACCCGAAAGTGAGGGGCCATGACCGAGAACCGGGTCATGAAGCTGTGGACCGCCATCGTCACCGCCTTCCTTGCGCTGTGCACGGCGCTCGGACTCATCACGACGACCGCCACGACGGCGGCAGCCCGGACCGAGCCGACGCGCAACAGCGAGAGTGTGCCCGCCAAGCACACTGCGGCCTGGCCGACGATCTCCTCCCCCTGGCTCTGGTCCCAGACCCGCTCCCTGCCCCCCACGATGAAACAGCGCATCCGCGCCGAGGCACACGGAAAGTCCCCCAGCTGCCGCCACCGCGGACTCCCGGACACGGAACCGGCCGAGAGCACCACGACCTCCTGCGACCTCGCGGAACCGGCCGAGCCGGCCATCCCCCTGCAGCGCTGAGCGGCCCTTGTGACCCTCACGTGACGGCGAACTTGCGTACAGCCCGCACGAGCAGGCCCGGCAGCTCCCCAGGAGCCACCGGGCCTTCGCCGTGCGCACACCCATGTCGGCCCGGATGTCAGTCGTAGCCGTCCAGCTCCTTCTCCGCCTCCTCCGCCTCTTCGGCTTCCTCCGCTTCCTCCGCTTCCTCCACGGCGCAGAGCATCCGATGGGCCGGTATCACCAGCTCACCGGGCAGCGGAGCGATGGCCCGCACCCGGACGGCCAGGACATCGACGATCACGGGCGTGTGGCGTCCGGGGAGCCTGGTGAGGCGCCAGCGGAACCGCGGGGGAACGTCCTTGGCCGGCAGTTCCGCGGTGGACAGGCTCACCCAGCGGTCGTAGACCGTCGGAAAGATCCGGATGTCACGACCGCACCGGGCACAGGTCGGCGGCTCCAGGAAGGTGACGTCGTCGCCGTCGGGCTCGGGCCACGGCGGCGCTGTGGCGCCGTCTGCCGACGCCATCTGGTTGGCGACCCGATTCCAGCAGTCGTCGCAGAACTCCGCCATGAGATCGATGCGCCCCCGACTGCGCACGCCAGGACCGGACTTCCCACAGCACTGGCACCAGCGATCGCCCCGATCAGCTGTCGTCCCCATACGTTCGAGTGTGGGCGGGATCGCGCAAATGACAGTAGGTCGCGATTTGGCCGTAATAGCAGAGCCCGAACCACTGTCCCCCTACATGCCGAAGACCCCCGGTCCGAGTGGACCGGGGGTCTTCCAGCTGGTGGGGCTAACAGGATTTGAACCTGTGGCCTCATCCTTATCAGGGATGCGCTCTAACCAACTGAGCTATAGCCCCGCCGCGCTCTGCGGTGTGTGTCCCGCGCGCTGACTCCTGAAGATTAGCGCACGACGCGGGCAGTCCCAAAATCGATAGTCGCGGGACCCGCGGCGAGGTTTGAAACGGCTATGACGACAAAGGTCACTCGTCCTCGGCCAGCGTCAGCTCGACGCCTCCGACGAAGCCCGCGGAGAGGTTGTAGATGAACGCGCCGAGGGTGGCCAGCGCCGTCGCGAGGACCACGTCGATGACCGCGATGATCGACGTGAACATCAGGACGTGGGGGAGCGACAGGAACGACTGGAGGTCGAAGCCGTTCGACTCGTTCGAGCCGGTCGCCTCCGAGATCGTGCCGCCGACCGTCGAGAAGACGCCCATCGCGTCCATGACCATCCACAGCACGGCCGCCGCGACGATCGTGCAGATGCCCAGCGCGATGGAGAGCAGGAAGCTGACCTTCATCACCGACCACGGGTCGGCCTTCGCCACCCGCAGCCGCGCCTTGCGGACGCGGGGCGTGGTGCGCGCGCCCGTCCGCGGCCGCCGAACCGCCCCGGCCTGGGCCGAGGCGGCGGGCCCGGCCGCCGGCGCGACCGCGGGCGCCTGCGTCGGATAGGCCTGCGGCGGGTGGTAGGGCCCCGCGGGCTGCTGCGGCTGACGCTCGCCGGGCAGCGGCGACGCCTCCTGCTCGGCCCGTGGGCCTCGGGTGTCCGTCACGGTTCCCCCCTGGGATCCCTTGGCACCTTGGGTGTCGGTCGAAGGTGCCGACGAGGGGGAGTCGGCCACGGGGGCCTTGATCGCCTTCAGCTGGGTCGTGTGCGTGTCCGCAGCACGTCCGTCACCGCCCCCCGCGCCCCGCGCGTCGGTCGTACGCGCGTCCCCCGTCGACGCGGCGGAGCCACGGCCGCCGCCGTTCTTGTCCGTACCGGCAGACGTACCGGCGCCCGTGGCTCCACTCACGATGACTCACTCCTCGGTGCTACTCAGCCGAGGGCGACTCACCCTCGTCCGTGCCGGTGGTCGTGGCCTGCTCGGCGGTCTCGTCCACGGCGTCCTCACCGTCGACCTCCTCCGCCTCGCGCCCCGCCTCGGCGTTACGTGCGATGCCGACGACGGCATCGCGCTTGCCCAGGTTGATCAGTTGGACGCCCATGGTGTCACGGCCCGTCTCCCTGACCTCGTTGACTCGCGTACGAATCACACCGCCCGACAGCGAGATGGCGAGGATCTCGTCGGTCTCCTCGACCACCAACGCGCCGACGAGCGAGCCGCGGTCCTCCACGATCTTGGCGGCCTTGATACCGAGGCCGCCGCGACCCTGGACGCGGTACTCGTCGACGGCGGTCCGCTTCGCGTACCCGCCGTCCGTGGCAGTGAACACGAACGTACCGGGTCGAACAACATTCATCGAGAGCAGCTGGTCTCCCTCACGGAAGCTCATGCCCTTGACGCCCGAGGTGGCACGGCCCATGGGCCGCAGGCTTTCGTCCGTGGCGGTGAACCTGATCGACTGTGCCTTCTTGCTGATCAGAAGCAGATCATCGTCCGCCGAGACGAGTTCGGCTCCGATCAGTTCATCGTCGGAACCGTCCTCCGTCTCACGGAGATTGATCGCGATGACACCACCGGAACGCGGCGAATCGTAATCCTTCAGAGGCGTCTTCTTCACCAGACCGCCCTTGGTGGCCAGGATCAGATACGGCGCCGCCTCGTAGTCGCGGATCGCGAGGATCTCGGCGATCGCCTCGTCCGGCTGGAAGGCCAGCAGGTTCGCGACGTGCTGTCCACGCGCGTCACGACCGGCGTCGGGCAGCTCGTACGCCTTCGCCCGGTACACACGGCCCTTGTTGGTGAAGAACAGCAGCCAATGGTGCGTGGTGGAGACGAAGAAGTGGTCGACGATGTCGTCTTCCTTCAGCTTCGCGCCACGCACACCCTTGCCGCCGCGCTTCTGCGAGCGGTAGTCGTCCGTCTTGGTGCGCTTGACGTAGCCCCCGCGCGAGATGGTGACGACGATGTCCTCTTCGGCGATCAGGTCCTCGATGGACATGTCGCCGTCGTAGGGCACCAGCATCGTCTTGCGGTCGTCGCCGTACTTCTCGACGATCGCGGCGAGCTCCTCGCTGACGATGCCGCGCTGGCGCACCGGGGAGGCGAGGATCGCGTTGTACTCGTTGATCTTCGCCTGGAGTTCGTCGTGCTCCTGGACGATCTTCTGCCGCTCCAGCGCGGCCAGTCGACGCAGCTGCATCTCGAGGATCGCGTTGGCCTGGATCTCGTCGATCTCCAGGAGGCCCATCAGGCCCGTGCGCGCGATGTCGACGGTGTCGCTGCGCCGGATCAGCGCGATGACCTCGTCGATGGCGTCCAGGGCCTTCAGGAGGCCACGCAGGATGTGGGCGCGCTCCTCCGCCTTGCGCAGACGGAACTTGGTGCGCCGGACGATGACCTCGATCTGGTGCGTCACCCAGTGCCGGATGAACGCGTCCAGGGACAGGGTGCGCGGGACGCCGTCGACCAGGGCGAGCATGTTCGCGCCGAAGTTCGACTGCAGGTCCGTGTGCTTGTAGAGGTTGTTCAGGACGACCTTGGCGACCGCGTCCCGCTTCAGGACGATGACCAGGCGCTGGCCGGTGCGCGACGACGTCTCGTCGCGGACGTCCGCGATGCCGCCGATCTTGCCGTCCTTCACCAGGTCGGCGATCTTCTGCGCGAGGTTGTCGGGGTTGACCTGGTAGGGCAGCTCCGTGACCACCAGGCACTGGCGGTTCTGGATCTCCTCGACCTCGACGACCGCCCGCATGGTGATCGAGCCACGGCCCGTGCGGTAGGCCTCCTCGATGCCCTTGCGGCCCACCACCAGCGCGCCGGTCGGGAAGTCGGGGCCCTTGATGCGCTCGATGAGCGCGTCCAGCAGCTCCTCGTGCGAGGCCTCCGGGTTCTCCAGGTACCACTGGGCGCCGGACGCGACCTCGCGCAGGTTGTGCGAGGGGATGTTGGTCGCCATACCGACCGCGATACCGGCCGAACCGTTGATCAGCAGGTTCGGGAAACGGGCCGGCAGGACGGTCGGCTCCTGGGAGCGGCCGTCGTAGTTGTCCGTGAAGTCGACGGTCTCCTCGTCGATGTCGCGGACCATCTCCATGGACAGCGGCATCATCTTGCACTCGGTGTACCGCATGGCGGCCGCCGGGTCGTTGCCGGGAGAGCCGAAGTTGCCGTTGGAGTCCACCAGCGGCATCCGCATCGACCACGGCTGCGCGAGGCGGACCAGCGCGTCGTAGATCGAGGAGTCGCCGTGCGGGTGGTAGTTGCCCATGACGTCGCCGACGACGCGGGCACACTTGTAGAAGCCCTTCTCGGGCCGGTAGCCGCCGTCGTACATGGCGTACAGGACGCGCCGGTGGACGGGCTTGAGGCCGTCCCTGACGTCCGGCAGCGCACGCGAGACGATGACGGACATCGCGTAGTCGAGGTAGGAGCGCTGCATCTCCGTCTCGAGCCCGACGGGCTCGATGCGCATCACGACGTCGCCGCCCTCTTCAGGGGTGACGGGAGTGTTCTCGTCGGTCATAGCTGGTGGGGATCCTTCCTGGTGCGGTCAGCTGAGACCGACTCAGATGTCGAGGAAGCGGACGTCCTTGGCGTTGCGCTGGATGAACGCGCGGCGGGCTTCGACGTCCTCACCCATGAGGACGGAGAACAGGTCGTCGGCCTGGGCGGCGTCGTCCAGGGTGACCTGGCCGAGGACGCGGTGCTCCTGGTCCATCGTGGTGATGCGCAGTTCCTCGGCGTTCATCTCGCCGAGGCCCTTGAAGCGCTGGATCGAGTCCTCGCGCACGCGCTTGCCGCGCTGGCGGCCCATCTCGAGCAGCGCGTCGCGCTCCCGGTCGGAGTACGCGTACTCGATGTCCTCCCGGCCCCACTTGATCTTGTAGAGCGGGGGACGGGACAGGAACACGTGCCCGGCCTCGACCAGCGGCCGCATGAAGCGGAACAGGAAGGTCAGCAGCAGGGTGTTGATGTGCTGGCCGTCGACGTCGGCGTCCGCCATCAGGATGATCTTGTGATAGCGGAGCTTGGAGATGTCGAAGTCCTCGTGCACACCGGTGCCGAAGGCGGAGATCAGCGCCTGGATCTCCTGGTTCTGCAGGATCTTGTCGATCCGCGACTTCTCCACGTTGAGGATCTTGCCGCGGATCGGAAGGATCGCCTGGTACTGCGGGTTGCGGCCGGACTTGGCCGAGCCGCCGGCGGAGTCACCCTCGACAATGAAGATCTCGCACTTGACGGGGTCGTTCGACTGGCAGTCGGAGAGCTTGCCCGGCAGGGACGCCGACTCCAGCAGGCCCTTGCGGCGCGTCAGGTCGCGGGCCTTGCGGGCCGCCACGCGCGCGGTGGCCGCCTGGATGCCCTTGCGGACGATGTCCGCCGCCTCCACCGGGTTGCGGTCCAGCCAGTCGTTGAGGTGCTCGTAGACCGCCTTCTGGACGAAGGTCTTCGCCTCCGTGTTGCCCAGCTTGGTCTTGGTCTGGCCCTCGAACTGCGGCTCGCTCAGCTTGACGGAGATGATCGCGGTCAGACCCTCGCGGATGTCGTCGCCCGTGAGGTTGTCGTCCTTCTCGCGCAGCAGCTTCTTGTCGCGCGCGTACTTGTTGACCAGGTTCGTCAGCGCCGCGCGGAAGCCCTCTTCGTGCGTACCGCCCTCATGCGTGTGGATGATGTTGGCGAAGGAGTACACGCCCTCGCTGTAGCCGCTGTTCCACTGCATGGCGACTTCGAGGGAGAGGGCCTTCTCCTTGTCCTCCGCCTCGAGGTCGATCACCGTCGGGTGCACCACATCGCCCTTGCGGGAGTTGAGGTACTTCACGAAGTCGACGATGCCGCCCTCGTAGTGGTACGTGACGGTCCTGACCTCGTCCTTCTCGTCCGCACCCGCCTCGTCCGCCCCGGCGGTGGCCTTCGCCGACTCACGCTCGTCGGTGAGCTTGATCGTCAGACCCTTGTTGAGGAACGCCATCTCCTGGAAACGCCGCGAGAGCGTCTCGAAGGAGTACTCGAGGGTCTCGAAGATGTCGCCGTCGGCCCAGAAGGTGACCGAGGTTCCCGTCTCGTCCGTGGCCTCGTGCTGGACGAGCGGCGCCGTGGGCACGCCCATCTTGTAGTCCTGCGTCCAGCGGTGGCCGTCCGTCTTCACCTCGACGGCGACCTTGCTCGACAGGGCGTTCACGACCGAGACGCCGACGCCGTGCAGACCACCGGAGACCGCGTAGCCGCCGCCGCCGAACTTGCCGCCCGCGTGCAGCACCGTGAGCACGACCTCGAGGGCCGGCTTGCCCTCGGAGGGGACGATGCCCACCGGGATGCCACGGCCATTGTCGATGACCCGGACACCGCCGTCGGCCAGGATCGTCACGTCGATGGTGTCCGCGTGCCCGGCCAGCGCCTCGTCGACCGAGTTGTCGACGACCTCGTACACAAGGTGGTGCAGCCCCCGCTCACCGGTGGAACCGATGTACATACCGGGTCGCTTGCGGACGGCGTCCAGGCCCTCGAGGACGGTAATGGCGCTGGCGTCGTACGAGGCGGTGACCTCGGTGCTCGAGATGCTCGAGTTGCTCGAGGCGATGACCTCGTCGTTCGCGCCGGCGTCGGTGGACGGGATGTTCTCGTTGGGGTTGCCGGAATCGGCCACGAAGCGCCCTTTCTGGCACAGCACTAGCCAGGCTCATCGGCAGGTTGCCGGAGCGGCTGCGGCATGTTGCGTTGGTAAGCCTTGATCAGCGTTGCTCAGCTTTTCCCGGGCGGTCCCCACGTTCGGGGCGGGATTGGCTTCCAGTCTACCGGTAGCACTGACAGTGATGGGGGTTTGCCGGTACCTGAGTCCGCATGTGCCGCCCTCAACCGGTCTCTTCCGGGTCCCGATATGTGGATGGGGGCTCCAAGAGGCTCACGGAGGCACTCAGCGCTTCCGGGTGTCAACCCTTGGCTACTTGGGAGTCAGGTCGGAATTCGCACCCGCACGCGGGCACACGGAACGAAGGCCGGGCGGTCACGACAGACCCGTCCCGGCCTTCGGATACGTGATATACGTCACCCATAGGTATCGCCGGGGCCGGTGCTCCCAGGGGCCCTGAGGGGGCCGTAGCGGCGGGGCGGGCCGCCGGGGTTGAGCACCTTGATCATCCGCACGGTGCCATGCCCCAGGTCCTCGTTCAGCCGGGCCACCAGGGTGGGCGTGAGATGCCGCAGCTGGGTCGCCCAGGCCGTGGAGTCGCACTGCACGACCAGGACCCGCTCGTCCTCGTCGTACCTCTCCGGGACGCAGTGCTTGGCCAGGTTCTCGCCCACCATCTGCGGCCACCGGCCCATCACCCCGCCCACCGCCGCAGGCGCCTCCCACCCGCGCTCGGTGAGCAGCCGGTTGATCGCGGCGCCCAGCGCCATCGGGTCGCGGCCGTCCGCGCGCGCTCCGGAGCGCAGGCCGCCCCCGCGCCGGGCCTGCTTCTTCTGCTGCACCGCGTCCCCACGCGCGCGTGCCTGCTCGCGTGCCGCCCTGAGCGCCACGCGCGCGAGGTCGACGCCGGAGGGCTCGGGGCTCCGCTCGGCGCCCTGCTTCGGGGCGGGCTCGTCGCCGCTCATGTCCGCTCCACCGTCCCCCCGGACACGGTGTACCGCGCCCCCGCGAGGACGTCCGGCACGTCGTCGTCGACCGCGGCCGTCACCAGCACCTGCTCGCCGGGCGCGACCAGCTCGGCCAGCCGCTCCCGCCGACGGGCGTCCAGCTCGGCGAAGACGTCGTCCAGGACCAGCACCGGCTCATTGCCCTCGGCCCGCAGCAGGTCGTACGAGGCCAGCCGCAGCGCCAGCGCGTACGACCAGGACTCACCGTGCGAGGCGTACCCCTTGGCCGGCATCGGGCCGAGTTTGAGCACCACATCGTCCCGATGGGGGCCCACCAGCGTGACGCCCCGCTCGATCTCCTGCTTGCGGGCGTCCGCGAGCGCCGCCATGAGCTGCCCGTAGAGCTCCTCACGCGTGTGTGCCTCGCCGGGAGCCGACGACTTGTACTCCAGAGCCACCGGACCGCCACCGGGTGCCAGCTGCTCGTACGCCTTGTCGGCGAGCGGCTGGATCGCGGCCACCAGGTCGAGCCGCTGGGCGAGCAGCTCGGCGCCCACGCGCGCGAGGTGCTGATCCCAGACGTCGAGGGTGGACAGGTCCATGGAACGGCCGCCGTGCCGCCGGGCGAGCGCGGCCGTCTTCAGGAGCGTGTTGCGCTGCTTGAGGACCCGCTCGTAGTCGGAGCGCACTCCCGCCATGCGCGGGGAACGGGCGGTGATCAGCTCGTCCAGGAAGCGGCGGCGCTCACCCGGGTCGCCCTTCACCAGGGCGAGGTCCTCGGGCGCGAACAGCACGGTCCGCACGATGCCGAGCACATCACGCGGCCTGACCTGCGAGGACCTGTTGATGCGGGCGCGGTTGGCCTTGCCGGGGTTCAGCTCCAGCTCGACCAGCTGCTGCCGCTCGCCCTGCTTGACCTGCGCCCGGACGATCGCACGGTCGGCGCCCATGCGGACCAGCGGAGCGTCCGAGGCGACCCGGTGACTGCCCAGGGTGGCGAGGTAGCCGACGGCCTCGACGAGGTTCGTCTTGCCCTGCCCGTTGGGGCCCACGAAGGCGGTGACGCCCGGGTCGAGCGGAACTTCGACCCGGGCGTACGAGCGGAAGTCGGCCAGCGACAGATGCGTGACGTGCATGGTCGTTCGCCGACCTCCCCCAGGGTTGTGGATCGCGGTGCGACCCTGTGGACTACTTCGTCTCGACGGCGTGGCCGCCGAACTGGTTGCGCAGCGCCGCGATCATCTTCATCTGCGGCGAGTCGTCCTGACGGGAAGCGAACCGCGCGAACAGCGAGGCCGTGATCGCGGGCAGCGGCACGGCATTGTCGATCGCGGCCTCGACGGTCCAGCGGCCCTCGCCGGAGTCCTGCGCGAAGCCGCGCAGCTTGTCGAGGTGCTCGTCCTCGTCGAGCGCGTTGACCGCGAGGTCCAGCAGCCAGGACCGGATGACCGTGCCCTCCTGCCAGGAGCGGAAGACCTCGCGCACGTCCGTGACGGAGTCGACCTTCTCCAGGAGCTCCCAGCCCTCGGCGTAGGCCTGCATCATGGCGTACTCGATGCCGTTGTGGACCATCTTCGCGAAGTGGCCGGCGCCGACCTTGCCGGCGTGGACCGCACCGAAGTCGCCCTCGGGCTTGAGCGCGTCGAAGACCGGCTGCACCTTGGCGACGTTCTCCGCGGCCCCGCCGTACATCAGCGCATAGCCGTTCTCCAGGCCCCAGACGCCGCCGGAGACGCCGCAGTCGACGAAGCCGATGCCCTTGGCGGCGAGTTCCTCGGCGTGCTTCTCGTCGTCCGTCCAGCGGGAGTTGCCGCCGTCCACGACCACGTCACCCGGTTCCAGGAGCTCGCCGAGCTCGTCGACGGTGGACTGGGTCGCGGCGCCGGCCGGGACCATCACCCAGACCACGCGCGGGCCCTTGAGCTTGCCCACAAGCTCTTCGAGGCTGTGGACATCGGCGAGGTCCGGGTTGCGGTCGTATCCGACGACGGTGTGGCCTGCGCGGCGTATCCGCTCGCGCATGTTGCCGCCCATCTTGCCGAGGCCGACGAGACCGAGCTCCATCAGTTGTTCCTTAGGTCGCTGTGTGGCGTGTGGGGCACCTTCGTACCCATGTCCGAGCCTAAACCCGGACCGTCACGCACACCTGTGGGCATACGCGCTCATACGAACGCCCCCACCTGCGGCTTTCCCCACAGGCCGGGACGATTTCTCCACGGCCTGTGGACAACGCCCGGCGACTCAGCCGCTCAGGCGCACCGGCATGATCAGGTACTTGTAGGCCTCGTCCGCCTCCGCGTCCAGCGCCGGCTTGCCGCTGAGCAGCGCGGGCTTCGTGGACGTCGTGAAGGACAGCTGGGCGACCGGGGAGTCGATCGCGCTCAGGCCGTCCAGCAGGAAGGTCGGGTTGAAGGCGATCGAGATGTCGTCGCCCTCGAGCTGGGCGTCGACCCGCTCCACAGCCTGTGCGTCGTCGCTGGAGCCGGCCTCCAGGATGAGCACGCCCTGCTCGAAGCTGAGCCGCACCGGGGTGTTGCGCTCGGCGACCAGGGCGACGCGCTTGACGGCCTCCACGAAGGGGGCGGTCTCGATCACGGCGACGGAGTTGAACTCGGTCGGGAACAGCGTGCGGTACTTCGGGAGGTCGCCCTCCAGGAGGCGGGTCGTCGTACGACGGCCGGCGCCCTCGAAACCGATGAGCCCCTCGCCGGAACCCGAGCCGGAGAGCGCCAGGATGACGCTGTCGCCGCTCGTGAGCGCCTTGGCGGTGTCCAGGAGCGTCTTGGCGGGCACCAGGGCGACCGCGGACGCCTCGGGGTTCTCCGGCTTCCACAGGAACTCGCGGACCGCGAAGCGGTAGCGGTCGGTGGACGCCAGAGTGACCGTGTCGCCCTCGATCTCGATGCGCACACCGGTGAGCACCGGCAGCGTGTCGTCACGACCGGCGGCGATGGCGACCTGGGCGGCCGCGGAGGCGAAGACCTCGCCGGGGACGGTGCCCGTGGCGTTCGGCATCTGCGGCAGCGACGGGTACTCCTCCACCGGCAGGGTGTGGAGCGTGAAGCGCGAGGAGCCGCAGACCACCGTGGCCCGTACACCGTCTGTGGAGATCTCCACCGGGCGGTTGGGCAGGGCGCGGCAGATGTCGGCGAGCAGACGGCCGGAGACGAGGACCGTGCCCTCCTCCTCGACCTCGGTCTCCACGGAGACCCGTGCGGAGACCTCGTAGTCGAAGCTGGACAGGCTCAGCTGGCCGTCCTCGGCCTTCAGCAGCAGGCCGGCGAGGACCGGCGCCGGCGGACGGGCCGGGAGGCTGCGCGCCGCCCAGGCCACGGCTTCCGCGAGTACGTCGCGTTCCACCCGGATCTTCACTCTTGCCGCCTCCTGCTGTTGCCGGCGCTTCTCGCCCTGCCTGGCCTTCGTCGTCTGTCTCGGTGTGGTCGGCCCCGAGGCGGGGCAGAACCAACGGGGACCAGTCTGACGCACCGCACTGACAGCTGGTGCCCCTCGGGGTCAAGTCGTGACGAGGGGCAGCCGGGCACCGAGCAGCGAGTTGTGCACAGGACCCACTTCGAAACGGATTCCCAGCTCTCTCTAGTTGTTAGTAGTAGTAGGGCCTGTGGAAACCGTGGATAACCCCGTTTGCGCAGCTCAGAGGCGGTTTTTTATCCACCGACCCTGTGGGTGGAGGCGGTGGACAACCGGGGCCTTCTGTGGAGAACAGAAAGTTCTGCACACTCCATGCACAGGCAGGGGCGAGTTCTCCCCAGCGGCGTCCCCAGGTTTACCCACGTTTCCCACAGGGCAACCCGGCAGCTTCGTGTGACGCCTTTCACTCGGGCCGGTGACGAGGCGCGTCGTGTTGCCGAACAGTGGACAGACCTGTGGAGAAGCCGGAGATCGCTGGGGACAACCGGCCACAGCCTGTGGGTTGCCGGTGGACAACCTCATGCACAGCCTGTGGATCATTTTCTTGTCCACAACCTGTGGATAACTTTTATCCACGAATCCACAGCCAGTTGACCTGGCTCGATCGTCCCTCACCGGGCCGGCCTGTGGACACAGTCTGGACAACTTCCCAGTCCCCAGGGTGTGGACGGGAAAAAGTCACCGAATCTGTGGAGAGTGGCCGTAACCCGGCCGGTAATCGAACAGCGGATGAGCGGCGAACGACGGTTGCCGGTCGGCGCCGGCCGGTGCGGAGAGGCACGCCGGGCCTCCGGAACGGCTCCGGAACGCCCCCAGGACCCCTCCAGGAAGTCTTCGGAACGCCTTCGGAACGCCTTCGGAACGCCTCCAGGACGACGAAAAGCGCCCCCGGATGTCCTCCGGGGGCGCCCTCGGCGGGGTCCGCGACGCGATCTGGCGGCGCGGTCTGGCGGTGCCGTCAGCCGTTCTTGATGCGGTTGGTCAGCTCGGTCACCTGGTTGTAGATGGAGCGCCGCTCGGCCATGAGATTGCGGATCTTGCGGTCCGCGTGCATGACCGTCGTGTGGTCGCGGCCGCCGAACAGCGCGCCGATCTTCGGCAGTGACAGGTCCGTCAGCTCACGGCACAGGTACATGGCGATCTGGCGGGCCGTGACGAGCTGGCGGCCGCGCGAACTGCCGCACAGGTCCTCGATCGTGAGGCCGAAGTAGTCGGCGGTCGCGCTCATGATGGCGGTCGAGGTGATCTCAGGCGTGGAGTCGTCGCCGCCGGGGATCAGGTCCTTGAGGACGATCTCCGTCAGGCCCAGGTCCACCGGCTGCCGGTTGAGCGACGCGAACGCCGTCACCCGGATCAGCGCGCCCTCCAGCTCGCGGATGTTGCGCGAGATGCGGGACGCGATGAACTCCAGCACCTCCGGCGGGGCGTTGAGCTGCTCCTGGACCGCCTTCTTGCGCAGGATCGCGATCCGGGTCTCCAGCTCGGGCGGCTGGACGTCGGTGATCAGGCCCCACTCGAAACGGTTCCGCAGTCGGTCCTCGAGCGTGACCAGCTGCTTCGGCGGCCGGTCGCTGGACAGCACGATCTGCTTGTTGGCGTTGTGGAGCGTGTTGAAGGTGTGGAAGAACTCCTCCTGCGTCGACTCCTTGTCCGCGAGGAACTGGATGTCGTCGACGAGCAGGATGTCCATCTCGCGGTACCGCTTGCGAAAGCTGTCGCCCTTGCCGTCGCGGATGGAGTTGATGAACTCGTTGGTGAACTCCTCCGAGCTCACGTACCGCACGCGCGTGCCCGGGTAGAGGCTTCGCGCGTAGTGCCCGATGGCGTGCAGCAGGTGCGTCTTGCCGAGGCCCGACTCCCCGTAGATGAAGAGGGGGTTGTAGGCCTTCGCGGGCGCCTCGGCGACGGCGACGGCGGCCGCGTGCGCGAACCGGTTGGAAGCGCCGATGACGAAGGTGTCGAAGAGGTACTTCGGGTTCAGGCGCGCCGTCGGCTCACCGGGGCCGGCCTTCGGCGAGGACTGCGCGGCCGACGATCCGGGCGCACCCGGACCGTGCTGGCCGGGGCCGTGCTGGCCCGGGCCGCCGCGGTGCGGATGACCGGGACCGGCCGACGGCTCGGGCCGCTCCCGGCGGCCGGTGTCGCGCTGGTCGTAGTCGGACCGCGACTGCTCGTACTCCGACCGCTTCTGCTCGTACGGCGACGGATCGTAGGGCGGCCGCTCCATCGACTGGGGGCGGTAGTCCTGCGACGGCGGACCGTAGGAGTCCTGCGACGAGGAGCCGTACGGGTCCTGGGAGGAGGGCGAGGCGTAGGGGTCGCGTTCCGGGAAGCCCAGCCGCTGCTGCTGCCAGCTGTACTCGTCCTGCTGGGGCCGCGGCCAGGCGCCGGGCTCGGGGCGCTGGTACTCCGACGGATACGTGGGCCGTGCGGTGGGCAGTTGGTCCGAGCGGGAGCCGGGGAGCTGGTCGCCGGGCGTCGGGGGCATGGGGTCGGCGCGGTGCCGGCCGTAGCCCTCGTACTGGCTTTCGTACGAGTTGTCGTATCCGGCGTCGTAGCGGCCGTCCTTCCGGCCGTCCTGCCCGTCGTAGGAGCCGGCCGGGAGCTCGGGTTCCTCGTAGCGCGGCTGCTGCGGTGCGGGAGGGGCCGGCGGGCCCTGGGGGTCGCCGACGGAGTCGTCGACGGTGATGGCGATGCGGATCGGTCGGCCGCACTCGCGGCTCAGCGTCTCGCTGACGATCGGGGCGAGGCGGCCCTCCAGCACGCCCTTCGCAAATTCGTTCGGTACCGCGAGCAGGGCGGTGTCGGCGACCAGCGCGAGCGGCTGGCAGCGCCTGATCCAGTGCTCGTCCTTCACCTCGACGCCCTGGCCCCGGCCCTCGCCGAGGAGTTGCTCCAGTACTCGTGGCCACACTGCGGCAAGATCGGCAGGTACGTCAGCCACAGGGCACGCTCTCTCGTGGGTCCCACGAACGTGTGGTTGCGGGACGGTCGGGATTCATATGGGGCGGGGCAGGGACAAAGGAACGATTCGGAGTTCAGCCAAGGTAGTCAGGGCGACGGGTGCGGTTCAAGTTGTTGTCCCCAGGCTGTGGATAGTGTCTCCCCGTGACTGTCGGTTTGACCGGATGGCGTAGCCGCGCGTACCGTAACCAGGTCGAGTTGTCGATGGCTGCTGCCGCCTGCCTCCGATGGGCACAGATCGCTTCAGGTGATCGGGAAGCGGTGCACTCGGGCGTTCACCGCGAGCTACCTCGTGGGCGCACGGTGACAGCCAGGACGGCACCCCGCCGCCACCGATTGATTTCTGGAGCCCCCGAGTGAGCAAGCGCACCTTCCAGCCGAACAACCGTCGTCGTGCCAAGACCCACGGCTTCCGCCTGCGGATGCGCACCCGTGCCGGTCGCGCGATTCTCGCGAACCGCCGTAGCAAGGGCCGCGCCAACCTGTCCGCCTGAGCCTGATCAGGTCATGACGTCGTGCTGCCTACCGAGCATCGGCTGAGGCGGCGCGAGGACTTCGCGACCGCGGTACGACGAGGTCGTCGGGCCGGCCGCCCGACCCTCGTGGTCCATTTTCGAAGCGGTGCCACGGACCCGCACGCGCCTGGGGAGAGCGCTCCCCCGACGCGTGCGGGTTTCGTCGTGAGCAAGGCTGTGGGCGGAGCGGTGGTGCGTAACAAGGTGAAGCGCAGACTGCGTCACCTGATGCGCGACCGAGTCACCCTGTTTCCCCCCGGTAGCCTGGTAGTCGTACGGGCGCTGCCCGGGGCGGGCGACGCCGACCACGCACAGCTGGCCCAAGACCTGGATGCCGCCCTTCAACGGCTACTGGGAGGGGGCGCGCGATGAAGTACCCGCTACTGGCTCTGATCAAGCTCTACCAGTGGACGATCAGTCCGCTGCTCGGGCCGGTGTGCAAGTACTACCCGTCGTGCTCCCACTACGGCTATACGGCCATCGACCGGCACGGTGCGATCAAGGGAACGGCACTCACCGCGTGGCGCATTCTGCGCTGCAACCCGTGGTCGCTCGGCGGTGTGGACCATGTCCCACCGCGCAAGCGGCCGCGATGGCACGAAATGCTGCGCGACGCGTGGCGTGCACGCAGGGGCGGGACCTCCGCCGCCGAAACGGCCCCCGAGGAGAACTCTTCCTCGGGCCCGGCCGCAGAGACACCGTCCCATGCCCAAGGAGCATGATTAGTGGACACGATTGCCAGCCTCTTCAGCTTCATCACTACACCTGTCTCCTGGGTCATCGTCCAGTTCCACACGGTGTACGGCGCCATCTTCGGCCCCGACACCGGATGGGCCTGGGGCCTGTCCATCGTGTCCCTGGTGATCCTGATCCGTATCTGCCTGATCCCGCTCTTCGTGAAGCAGATCAAGTCGACTCGGGCCATGCAGACGCTCCAGCCTGAGATGAAGAAGATCCAGGAGCGCTACAAGAACGACAAACAGCGTCAGTCCGAAGAGATGATGAAGCTGTACAAGGAGACGGGCACCAACCCGCTCTCCTCGTGCCTTCCCATCCTGGCGCAGTCCCCCTTCTTCTTCGCCCTCTATCACGTGCTCAACGGCATCGCGACGGGCGACAAGATCGGCGTCATCAACGAGCAGCTGCTCGAGAGCGCGCGGAAGGCGCACATCTTCGGCGCTCCGCTGGCCGCGAAGTTCACCGACGGCTCGGCGAAGGTGGAGGCGCTCGGCGCCTCGCTCACCGACGTCCGCGTGGTCACCGCGATCATGATCGTTCTGATGTCGGCGTCGCAGTTCTTCACCCAGCGCCAGCTGATGACGAAGAACGTCGACACCACGGTGAAGACGCCGTTCATGCAGCAGCAGAAGATGCTGATGTACGTCTTCCCCGTCATGTTCGCCGTCTTCGGCATCAACTTCCCCGTGGGTGTCCTCGTCTACTGGCTCACCACCAACGTGTGGACCATGGGTCAGCAGATGTACGTGATCCGCAACAACCCGACCCCGGGTTCGAAGGCCCAGGCCGCCTACCTGGATCGCCTGTACAAGCACGTCACGCACAACGGCAAGACGCGTCGCCGCAGCGAGAAGGCCATCGTCAAGGCCATCGTGGCCAAGGGCCGCGACCGCAACGACGCGGAGCGCAAGTTCATCAACGCTCTGACCAAGGTGGGCTTCGCGGCCCAGGCCGACGGCAACGTCGTCAAGAGCGAGGCCCAGGCGGCTGCCCAGGCCGAGGACGGCACGTCCACGAGTGCGGCCGCCGCCAAGCGTCAGCAGCCCAAGCGTCAGTCGAAGTCGCAGCGCCAGTCCGCGCCCCCGAAGGCGGCCGGCGAGCCCACCTCGCTGATCAAGTCCGACGAGCCGGAGGACGCCAAGCCCTCGGGCGGCGCCGGTGCCGCCAAGCAGGCCGGAGCGAAGCCCGGGTCCGGAGGCCGCAGCAAGGCCCAGTCCGGGCAGCGCAAGGGCGGCCCGCAGCGCCCCAAGTCCCCGTCCAAGAAGTAAGAAGGAGCCCATCCCGTGACGGAAGGCACCACCTCCGCCGCCGCCGAGGGTGCAGACACCCTGACCCGCCTGGAGCAAGAGGGCGAGATCGCGGCGGACTACCTCGAAGGTCTGCTGGACATCGCCGATCTCGACGGCGACATCGACATGGACGTCGAGGCCGACCGCGCCTCTGTGTCGATCATCAGCGACGCGGGTACTCGTGACCTGCTGAAGCTGGTCGGCCGGGAGGGCGAGGTGCTGGAGGCGCTGCAGGAACTCACGCGCCTGGCCGTGCATCGGGAGACCGGCGACCGCAGCCGACTGATGCTCGACATCGCCGGTTACCGCGCCAACAAGCGCGCCGAGCTCACCGAGCTGGGCGCCAAGGCCGCGGCCGACGCGAAGAACAGCGGTGAGCCGGTCAAGATGCAGCCGATGACGCCCTTCGAGCGCAAGGTCGTTCACGACGCGGTCAAGGCCGCCGGCCTGCGCAGCGAGTCCGAGGGCGAGGAGCCGCAGCGCTTCGTCGTCGTGCTGCCCAACTGATTCGGTACGTACGTATCCCCGGCCCCGTCTGTTGCGCAGGCGGGGCCGATCTTTGTCAGCCTGGTAGTTCTGGTGTCGGCGCGGGAAGCGCTGATGCGGTACGGAAGGACGGTCCCCGTGACGGAGGCAGCGGAGCTCCCCCCCGCGCCCGAAGTGGCACGAGAGGTATTCGGTGATCGCTTCGGCGATGCGGTCCGATATGCCGAGCTCCTGGCCGAGGCAGGTGTGCAGCGTGGGCTGATCGGTCCACGCGAGGTGCCCCGCCTGTGGGAGAGGCACTTGTTGAACTGCGCGGTGCTCTCTGAGGTCGTGCCCGAGGGCGTGACCGTGTGCGACGTCGGCTCGGGGGCCGGTCTGCCCGGCATTCCCCTGGCGCTCGTGCGGGAGGACTTGAAGATCACCCTGCTGGAGCCGCTGCTGCGACGGACCAACTTCCTCAACGAGGTCGTCGAGCTCCTGGGCCTGGACCATGTGACGGTCGCGCGTGGTCGTGCCGAGGAGGTCATGGGCAAGATCCCACCGGTCCACGTGGTGACCGCCCGTGCCGTGGCACCCCTGGACCGCCTGGCCGGCTGGGGCATCCCGCTGCTGCGCCCTTACGGCGAGATGCTCGCCCTCAAGGGAGACACCGCCGAGGAGGAGCTGAAGAGCGCGGCTACGGCGCTGAGCAAGCTCGGGGCCGTGAGCACCTCGATCCTGCATGTAGGTGAGGGCGTGGTCGATCCGCTGTCCACGGTGGTGCGGGTCGAGGTCGGGGAGAGCCCTGGCGGTGTGAGGTTCGCCGCGAAGCGAGCCAAGGCGGCCCGCACCGGCCGAGTGCGCCGACGCCGCTGAGACGTACTCCACACAAGCTGCCGAACCTATGCATCCCGGAGTGTCGCGAGGATCCGGCCGCAGGCGCTGTGCATCGTGTTTCACGTGAAACGTCGCTCCCTGCTCCACGGCATTATCAGTCGCGGCCGCGCCGCGGCCGAACCCCGCGACCGTAAGCCTCTCGGTTCACTCGATGAGGGACGGGAGTTGTCCACAGAGGTGGATTTCTCCACAGAACAGCAGGCCTCACTGGTTCACCACCCCGAAGGCATGGGAGGCTCTGTTCATTGCGAGCCTGAAGTCGAGGAGAGTGAATCCTTGCGGTCCGACGCCAACATCGCGGGACCGATGACCGATCCGGTCCCCGGTCCCCGTACCGAGTCGTTCGGGGAGGATGTTTCACGTGAAACACCGCCCCCGATGGACGACACTCCGATCGGTCGTGCTGCCCAACTCGCGGTGGAGGCTCTCGGCCGCGCCGGCGAGGGTCTGCCACGTCCCGAGCAGACCCGTGTGATCGTGGTCGCCAACCAGAAGGGCGGGGTGGGCAAGACGACGACGACCGTCAACCTTGCCGCATCCCTGGCCCTGCACGGCGGCCGTGTCCTGGTGGTCGACCTCGACCCCCAGGGCAACGCGTCCACTGCTCTGGGGATCGACCACCACGCCGAGGTTCCGTCCATCTATGACGTGTTGGTCGAGAGCCGCCCGCTCGCGGAGGTCGTTCAGCCCGTCCCCGATGTAGAGGGCCTCTTCTGCGCTCCTGCCACGATCGATCTCGCCGGTGCGGAGATCGAGCTGGTGTCCCTGGTGGCGCGTGAGAGCCGCCTGCAGCGAGCGATCCAGGCCTACGAACAACCGCTGGACTACATCCTCATCGACTGCCCGCCCTCCCTCGGTCTCCTGACGGTCAATGCGATGGTGGCCGGTGCCGAGGTCCTCATCCCGATCCAGTGCGAGTACTACGCGCTGGAGGGACTGGGGCAGTTGCTGCGCAACGTCGACCTGGTGCGGGGGCACCTCAACCCCACCCTGCATGTGTCGACCATCCTGCTCACCATGTACGACGGCCGGACGCGTCTCGCGTCACAGGTCGCCGAGGAGGTGCGCACCCACTTCGGTGACGAGGTGCTACGGACGAGCATTCCCCGCTCGGTCCGGATCTCCGAGGCGCCGAGCTATGGACAGACGGTGCTGACCTACGATCCCGGATCTAGCGGTGCCCTGTCATACCTTGAGGCAGCACGAGAGCTTGCGCTGAGGGGCGTCGAGGTCAGTTACGACCCCACGCACGCCCACATCGGCGCCCAGAACAACCGGAACATGGTGGAGGGGATCCAGTGAGTGAGCGACGGAGGGGGCTCGGCCGAGGTCTTGGAGCGCTGATCCCTGCCGCCCCGACGGAGAAGACACCGGCACAGGCCGCGGTCGGAGGTGGGGGATCCACGTCTCCCGCATCCGTACCGGTGCTGACGACCGACCGCGGAGTGGCCGCGGCGAAGGTGGCCACGCTGCCGCCTGTTTCACGTGAAACAGAGGAGCTGTCGGTGTTCGGCGTCTTGGAGACGCCTGCGCCGCCGATCGGCGCGTACTTCGCCGAGATCCCCCTCGACCAGATCACGCCGAACCCGCGCCAGCCGCGTGAGGTCTTCGACGAGGACGCGCTGCACGAACTCATCACCTCCATCCAGGAGGTCGGCCTGCTGCAGCCGGTCGTGGTGCGCCAGACCGGTCCCGCGCGCTTCGAGCTCATCATGGGTGAGCGGCGGTGGCGGGCCTGCCGTGAGGCCGGCCTGGAGGCGATCCCGGCGATCGTGCGGGCCACGGACGACGAGAAGCTTCTCCTGGACGCTCTCCTGGAGAACCTTCACCGGGCTCAGCTGAACCCGCTGGAAGAGGCAGCCGCCTACGACCAGTTGCTGAAGGACTTCAACTGCACGCACGACCAGTTGGCGGACCGCATCGGCCGGTCCCGCCCGCAGGTGTCCAACACGCTGCGTCTGTTGAAGCTGTCGCCGGCGGTTCAGCGCCGGGTGGCGGCCGGAGTGCTCTCCGCCGGTCACGCGCGGGCGCTGCTCTCCGTCGACGACTCGGAGGAGCAGGACCGGCTGGCCCACCGGATCGTGGCCGAGGGACTCTCGGTGCGGGCCGTCGAGGAGATCGTGACCCTCATGGGCTCGCGTCCGCAGACGGCTCAGCGTGCCAAGGGGCCGCGCGCCGGTGGCCGGGTCTCCCCGGCGCTGACCGACCTTGCGACCCGGCTCTCGGACCGCTTCGAGACGCGGGTGAAGGTCGACCTGGGGCAGAAGAAGGGCAAGATCACTGTCGAGTTCGCCTCGATGGAGGACCTCGAGCGGATCCTCGGCACGCTCGCTCCCGGAGAGGGGCCTGTCCTGCAGAAGGGCCTTGTGGACGGCGACACCGAGGAAGCGGAAGACGAAACGGAAGACTGAGCCGCTGCTCGACCGAGGCGGCGCTGGTCCTGGAAGTCTGTGAGCGAGCCGTGTCCGGTGTGTACCGGAACACGGCTCGCTCTTTGCTTTCAGGCGGTATCGATGGAATCGCATCGTGGATACGATGCGGTTGGGGCTATGGCGCATCCACCTGGCAGCACCTCGGAGCGGGAGGCGAGGGCCATGCGAACGATGAGCCGGACCGGACTGGTGAGCGCCGGACTGGGACTGGGCGCCGTCGGCGGGTTCGTCGGCAGTCTGCTCAGGGAACGGAGCGCTCTCACAGCCGCTCGCGACGCCGCGGGCGAAGGAAGCGAGGAACAGCCTTCATGGGGCGTCGGCTCGTACCGCTCACGCTGGACAACCTTCAGGACCTTCCCAAGCGCTGTCGCTCGTGTGTCTTCTGGGAACTGGACCCCGTCCGCGGTGAGGCCGCGCTGAAGGCAGGGACGTCCGCCCTGGAGAAGGAGTCCTGGATCTCCGCCGTCCTGCTGGACTGGGGATCGTGCGGCCGGGTCGTCTACGTGGACGACGTCCCCGTGGGCTTCGTGCTCTACGCCCCTCCCGCCTACGTTCCCCGCTCGACGGCGTTCCCCACGAGTCCCGTGTCGCCGGACGCCGTGCAGTTGATGACCGCGTTCATTATGCCGGGCTACCAGGGGCAGGGCCTCGGCCGTGTGATGGTCCAGACGGTGGCCAAGGATCTGCTGCGTCGGGGCTTCAAAGCGATCGAGGCATTCGGCGACGCCCGCTGGCAGGAGCCGGCCTGTGTGCTCCCGGCCGACCATCTGCTGGCGGTGGGCTTCAAGACCATGCGTCCCCATCCCACCCATCCTCGGATGAGGCTGGAGCTGCGGACCACGCTCTCCTGGAAGGAAGACGTGGAGATGGCGCTCGACCGGTTGCTGGGAGCGGTCCAGAAGGAGCCGGTGCTGCGCCCGTTGTAGACGGCTTCGGTCAGGCGCTTCGGTCACGTGCTTGGGTGACGGTCTTCGGTGACGTGCTTCTGTGACGCGTTCGGGAAAGCGAAGGGGCCGGCCCTCTCGGGCCGGCCCCTTCGTGTTTCACGTGAAACATCAGCCGTCGGCGGGACGGCTCAGCGCGTCAGTCGTGCGTCACTCGGAGATGAAGGTCTCCAGATCGCGGACGAGCGCAGCCTTCGGCTTGGCGCCGACGATCGTCTTGGCGACCTCGCCGCCCTGGTACACGTTCAGGGTCGGGATCGACATGACGCCGTACTTGGCAGCCGTGGCCGGGTTCTCGTCGATGTTGAGCTTGACGATCTCGATCTTCTCGCCGTGCTCGGCCGCGATGGCCTCGAGGGAGGGAGCGATCTGGCGGCACGGGCCGCACCACTCGGCCCAGAAGTCCACCAGGACGGGCTTGTCGCTCTTGAGGACGACCTCTTCGAAGTCGGCGTCGGTCACATTCTTCAGGGTGCCGGCCACAGGGGGCTCCTTAATTCTTTGTGCGGTGGGGCGGGAGAGGGTCAGACGGAGGTCTTCTCGGGCGCGGACTGCTCCTCGTCCGCCAGGGCGGCGAGGTAGCGCTCGGCGTCGAGAGCGGAGGAGCAGCCGGTGCCGGCCGCGGTGATCGCCTGGCGGTAGGTGTGGTCCACCACGTCGCCGCCCGCGAAGACACCGGTCAGGCTCGTCCGGGTGGAAGGCGCAGCGACCTTCAGATAGCCCTCCTCGTCGAGGTCGAGCTGACCCTTGAAGAGCTCGGTACGCGGGTCGTGGCCGATCGCGATGAACAGTCCGGTCACCGGCAGGTCCGAGAGCTCGCCGGTCTTGAGGTTGCGCAGCTTCAGCGAGGCCAGCTTCTGGTCGCCCTGGATCTCGGCCACCTCGCTGTCCCAGACGAACTTGATCTTCGGGTCGGCGAAGGCGCGCTCCTGCATCGCCTTGGAGGCGCGCAGGGTGTCACGGCGGTGGACGATCGTCACGGACTTGGCGAAGCGCGAGAGGAAGGTGGCCTCCTCCATCGCCGTGTCGCCGCCGCCGATCACGGCGATGTCCTGCTCCTTGAAGAAGAAGCCGTCACAGGTGGCGCACCAGGAGACGCCGCGGCCGGACAGGGCGTCCTCGTTCGGCAGGCCCAGCTTGCGGTGCTGGGAGCCGGTGGTGACGATGACGGCCTTGGCCCGGTGGATCGTGCCCGCGGTGTCCGTGACGGTCTTGATCTCACCCGTGAGGTCGACGGAGACGATGTCGTCGGGGATCAGCTCGGCGCCGAAGCGCTCGGCCTGGGAGCGCATGTTGTCCATGAGCTCGGGGCCCATGATGCCGTCCTGGAAGCCGGGGAAGTTCTCCACCTCGGTGGTGTTCATGAGTGCACCGCCCGCGGTGACGGCACCTTCGAACACCAGCGGCTTCAGCGACGCGCGTGCGGTGTACAGGGCCGCGGTGTAGCCGGCAGGCCCGGAGCCGATGATGATCACGTTACGGACGTCGCTCACGGCTGGATTCCTCGTCTCTGGACTGCTTCTCGACGGGTGGGAGCTTCTGGACTCTCACCCCACCCAACGGATCCTAAGGGGCCTGCATTCCCGGTGTGTCCGGGCACACGGAGAGGCGACACCGCAGGGACGTCAGAGAGGAAAGCCGAGGGGCAGGACAAGGCGCGAGCCAGGGAGAAACGACGTGCAGGACCGGGACGGTACGCGGCTCGTCAGCGACGCGTATAGGAGTCTGTCAGCAGGACCTTGGCCGGGCTCGACGACGGATGATCCACACAGGTCTTGTCCATGATGTAGACGTCGATCCGCGTGCTGTCCGAGGCGTCGGGCAGCACGACGAGCAAGGCGGCCGTCCCCTGGTACGTGCCCTCCTCGGTGGCGAGGGCCGCGTCGTCGCGGCCGATGCCCTGCTGTACACAGGGGGGAACCACAGGCTGCCGGAGGACCTTGGGCGACGCTTCGGCGGTGCCCTGGATTCCCATGCTCTCCGGGACACGCGAGCTCCCGGTCTTGGCCAGGAGCCCGGCGACCTGCCCTTCGAGCTTGCTAGCGGCGAAGGTGTCCGGCCCGGCGGACTGATGTGCGGCGGTGCCCGGCCCTCCGCCACCCGTGAGGGACGACACGAGGACGGAACCGAGTCCCAGCGCCGCGGCTGTGAAGACCGCGCCGAGCACGGCGACCTTGCGGCGCCCGCCCCGCCTGCGGTCCTTGCGGCCCGGACCGGTGGCGCCGGTGCGGGCGTGGCCCGCGGGTCGGTCCGGTGCCGTCGTTGTTTCACGTGAAACATGGAGCGCGTCTGTGTCGGCCTTGATCGCGGGGGCTGCTTCCGGAGTGCTGTCGGTCTCAGGAGCGCCTTCGTTCTCAAGGGCCGTGGCGTTCAGGAGGGCTTCGGCGGCGAGTGCGGCATCGATGCGATGAGCGACGTCGTCCGGCATGCGCGGCGGGCCGGGGAGGGTGCCCAGCAGGTCGCGGATCTCCTCGAGCGAGGTGTGGACGTCCGTGCAGAGCTCGCAGTCGTCCAGGTGCCGACGCACGTCTGCGCTCCGGGCAGGTGCCAGCAGGCCCTCGGTGAGGTCGGAGATCTCCGCGACGTCCGGGTGCCCGGTCGTGTCCGTCGTCGATGTCACGTTCGCCCACCTCCGCCCTTCACAGCAGCTGAATCGCCTGTCCCGGCGTTGCCCGGTCCCTCGTCACGAGGTTCCGCTGCCGGTGGGACGGATGTCCCCTGCGCCCGGTTCCGTCCTGAGCCGCTTTCTCTTCCGTTGCCGGTGCCGTCCGGCCGCAGATGGGTCAGGAGCGGCAGGAGTCTCGCTCTGCCTCGGGCACAGCGGCTCTTGACCGTTCCGGTCGGCACGTCGAGCATGCGGGCGGCCTCGGCGACCGGGTAGCCCTGCATGTCCACGAGGACCAGGGCGGCCCGCTGGTCGGGCGGGAGCGTGCCGAGCGCTTCGAGGAGCTGGCGGTGGAGGTCGTTGCGTTCCACGGGGGCGGAGGCCGACTCGTGCGGCTCGAGCAACTGCTCCAGCCGCTCGGTGTCGTCGACCGGGGAGGTCTTGCGGGAGGCGGCCTTGCGGGCCCGGTCCAGGCAGGCGTTCACCGTGATGCGGTGCAGCCAGGTCGTGACGGCGGACTGGCCGCGGAAGGTGTGGGCGGCCCGGTAGGCGGACACGAGGGCGTCCTGGACGGCGTCAGCGGCCTCCTCGCGGTCTCCCAGCGTTCGCAGGGCCACCGCCCAGAGCCGGTCGCGGTGACGCCGTACGAGCTCACCGAAGGCGTCGGGGTCACCCTCGACATGGTGAGTGAGGAGGTCCTGGTCGCTCACTCCGTCATAGCCGGCGCCTTCCGCCATCGGACCCCCTCCCCCTTCGGTGAGACGTCAGCCCGTGAACTTCACGTCGGTGATGGCCTGCTTGTAACCGCTGCCGCTGTACTGATCGCCGTCGGCGTGTGGCAGAGCAGTGAGCCAGATGAGCACATAGCGAGTCTTGACCGCCTTGGTGGCCTTCACCGTGGCGGTGGTTCCGGTGGTGGTGAGCGTGCCGATCTTCTGCATCGACGTGAGGGCACTGGCGGACGGAGTCAGCGAGTCGGCAGCGTACAAGTTCACGGTCGTGTGACTGCCACCGTAGTAGAGCCCTATCGTCGCCGTGGAGATTTCCTGCGCCGAGCCGAGGTCGTAGACGATGCCCACGCCCGGCTTGTACGGCGCAAGCACCGGCCCGCCGCGGAAGCTGGATGTCCGCCAATACGTCGAGCTGTCGCCGTCGTAGGTTTCGTCGACGTCGTTGGGGTGCTGGGCGTCGCCGCTCACGACGTACTCCGCCGCGCCCTGGATCTTCAGCTGTTGGGGCGCCTTGGGCGAGGCGCTGTTCTTGTCGCCGTCGTCCGTCGTCTGCGTCTGGTTGGTGTCCTCGGACTTGCTCTGGTCCATCAGGGCGTCCGCGAGCTGCCAGCTGCCGAGGCCGAGGGCGGCGATGAGGAGGGCGGAGACCGCCCACTTCAGGGCCTTGCCGGTGCGGCTCTGCAGCGGAGGCAGCGGAGTCGGCACAGCCTGGGTGACGCCCGGACGCGGTGCCGGACGGCCGTAGGTGCCCTGCTGGTACGTCGTGCGCTGGTACTCGGGCGGCGCGGTGAACGCGGGCTCCGGCGGGCGGATGCGGGGCATCTCGCCGATCGCCTTCACCAGCTCCTCCGGCGTGGTGCAGGCGGCCTCGTGCCGGGAGGCGGTCGCGCCATCGTTGACGAGGGCGCGCATGGACAGCTCCGACAGGCCCCGGTGGACGCCGGCCCGCACCTGGTCGGGGGCGATCAATCCGACGTCCTTGGGCAGCCCGGACAGGCCGTACGCGTCGTTCTCGTACGGCCAGCGCTGGGTGAGCGCCGAGTACAGCAGGGCGCCGATCGCCTCGGTGTCGGTGCGCTGCGGGGTGTCGGTGGTGATGCCGCGCAGGGCGGCGTTCACAGCGAGGCCGCGGATGCGCCACTGGCCCGAGGACGTGCGCAGCACGGCGTTGGGGTTCAGCCGCAGATGCGAAAGGCCCTCGCGGTGCGCGGCGGCCATCGCGGAGGCGATCTGACTGACCATCTGGTAGGCGTCGTGCGGCTCCAGCGGGCCGGCCGCGAGCAGCGCGGTCAGCTCGGTGGCATCGGGCAGCCACTCGTGGACGACGTAGACGAGGTCGTTCTCCTCGACGGCGTCCAGTACTTGGACGAAGCGGGGATCGCCGAGCAGGGCCGAGGAGCGGGCCGCGGCCAGCACCGAACGGGCCCGTGTGTGGTCCGCGGGCAGGATGTGAACGCCCACGGCACGACGGAGTTTCTCGTCGACCGCACGCCAACTGCTGAAACCGTCCAGACGGGTGACGCACTCTTCGAGGCGATAGCGTCTGGCGAGCTTGTGACCACTGTGCAGTTCCGGCGGTGAGGCCTTTCCGGGACGCTCCGCCCCGCCGCTCCCCTGTGCCTCGTCGCTGTCCGTGTCCTGCTCCCGGTTCTTGACCACCCCGTCGGCCGTGGACTGGTCCGCTTGTGCGGTCAGCGGCTCGTCACCGCTGTTGTCTGCCACGTCGACGGCAGCTGTGCTCCGTTCCGCCACCGTCGTTCCTGCCTCCCCATCCAGTGCGCGCCGTCCGACCTCGTGCGCGCCGTCCGACGCCGAACCCAATTGTGCCCATAGTCCGTCGCTATGCACGACACGCGGCGGCGGACGATGGTTGTGCGCCTACCCCGTTCCAGGACCTGTGGAGCGGATCATGCCGCATACGTGGGGTGCGGCGTGCACTGCCCCGGAGGAAGTGCGCCCCTCGCGCCGACTGACTCTCACTCATCGGCTACCGCTCCCCTTTCCTCCGCCCGGCTGTGGGACGGCCCTAGCGCCCCAGACGTCCGCGGACCATGCCGACGAGCGAGTTGAGCTCCTCGATGCGCATGCGGCGGGCGGCGACGAAGAAGATGCCGAACAACAGGACCCCGCCGGCCAGCAGCGCGGCGAAGGAGCCGAGAACGCCCTGGCCCAGGGTGTGGCCGATGCCGTAGCAGGCCGCGCCGCTGATCAGGGCGGCCGGTACGGAGGCGATGCACAGCCGTGCGTAGGTGCGCAGGACGTGGGAGCCGTCGAGGTCGCCGCCGAGCCGCTTGCGCAGCCGGTTCCAGGCGACGCCGACGCCGATCGAGTACGCCAGACCGTAGGAGGCGGCCATGCCGACCACGGCCCAGCGGGCGGGAAGGACGAAGAAGCAGACCGCCGAGGCGCTTGCGTTGACCGCGGCCACGATGACGGTGTTGTAGAAGGGCGTGCGGGTGTCTTCGTAGGCGTAGAAGGCGCGCAGGACGACGTACTGCACGGAGTAGGGGATCAGGCCGAGGCCGAAGGCCATCAGCATGAAGCCCATGTTCGTGGCCTCGCTGGTGCCGGAGGAACCGAAGATCAGCGTGCACATCGGGATGCCGAGCGCGAGGAAGCCGAAGGCGATCGGCACGATGGCGACGGCCGTGGTGCGCAGGCCCTGCGAGATGTCGTCGCGGACCGCGCCGCCGTCGCCCTCGGCCGCCGAGCGGGAGATACGCGGCAGCAGGGCGGCCATCAGAGAGACGGTGATGATGGCCTGCGGCAGGCCCCAGATCAGCTGGGCGTTGGCGTAGGCGGCGAAGCCGGTGCCGTCGACCGGCGAGTCCGTGCCCGCCGACGTGGACAGCTGGGTGACGACGAGCGCGCCGGCCTGGTTGGCCAGGACGAACAGGACGGTCCACTTGGCGAGGGTGGCCGCCTTGCCGAGGCCGTGGCCTTTCCAGTCGAAGCGCAGCCGCAGCCGGAACCCGGTCTCGCGCAGGTACGGGATCATCGCGAGGGCCTGGACGACCAGGCCGAGCAGGACGCCGATGCCGAGGAGCCGCTCGCCCTCCGGCGGAATCGTCGTGACCTTCATGCCGGAGTCGGCGGCGGTGCCGTAGACCCAGATGAACATGCCCAGCGTGACGATGATGACGATGTTGTTGAGGACCGGCGTCCACATCATCGCGCCGAACTTCCCGCGCGCGTTGAGGATCTGGCCCATCACCACGTGGACGCCCATGAAGAAGATCGAGGGCAGGAAGTAGCGGACGAACGTGACGCCGACCTCGTTGGCCGCGGGGTCGCTGGCGACCGAGTCGGACAGGAGGCGGATCAGGACGGGCGCCGCTGCGATCGAGGCGGCGGTGAGCACGCCGAGCGCCACCATGACCAGCGTCAGGAGGCGGTTGGCGAAGGCCTCGCCGCCGTCCTCGTCCTCCTTCATGGCCCGCACGAGCTGGGGCACGAAGACGGAGTTGAGGCCGCCGCCGACGGTCAGGATGTAGATCATCGTCGGCAGCTGGTAGGCGACCTGGAAGGTGTCGCCGAGCAGACCGACGCCGAGCGCCGAGACGATCAGTGCGGAGCGGACGAAGCCGGTGAGGCGGGAGACCATCGTGCCGGCCGCCATGACGGCGCTGGACTTCAGCAGGCCCGCGGCGCGTCCGCTCTTCTTCGCGGCGGACGCGGCCGACGCAGCGGAGGAGGCGGAGGCGGCCGGGGCGGGAGCCGAGGTGGCTGCCGCGGCCGGCGTGGCGGTCAGGTTCATGGTCTGGTCGGCCGCGGGCGACGCGGTGAGGGGAGCCTGGTACTGCGACGGCGTCCCCGGCCCGCCCGGGGCGTGGGCCGGGCCCGGCACCGCAGGGGGGCCGGTCGGCGGGCGGGAGCCGCTCTGCTGCTGGTCCCGGAAGAGGTGGGCGAAGGCGTCGGGCTGGTGCTGCTCCTCGCCGGAGTGCGTCACCAGGTCGTCCACGCCCACGAACTGCGTCGTGCGCGGGTCGTCGCCGTACGGCAGGTACTGGGTGGGACCCTCGGGCTCGGGCGCCGGGGTCTGGGCCCACACATGCGGGTCGGGGGCGTACGGGGACTGCGCGGGCCGGCCGTACAGCGGCTGCTGCGGCTGGTACGTGCCCGGGGGCGGCGGGGGGTGCGCGGCGCGGTCGTAGAGCGCCTCGGCGACCGGGTCCTGGGCGGTGAGGTCCTGCGCCCGGTAGGGGTCCTGGTCGTAGGCGTCCTGGAGGTACATGTCCGCGGGGTGCTGCGGCGGCACTTGGCCGTGCTCGGGCGGCGGGCCCTCCGGGTGGCCGGAGCCGCCCGCGGCCCGGCCGCGCTCACCGTCGTACGGCGCGTTCATGGTTACCCCACCTCATCGTCCCGGGCCCACCGGCCACGACATCCTCAACGGTCCACTCTCTCACCCGTGCCGGACGGGTCGGCGCTTTCCGTTGCGGTGTCCGGCGTCTCGTCACTCGGCTGCTCCGGGTCGTCTGCCCCGGCATCGGTGCCGGACTCTCCCTTGGGACGGTCTTCCGGGCCCTCAGGGTTCTGCGAGGCGTCGGCGGGTTCGTCGGCCGGGTCGGGACCGTCCTCATCGTCCTCGCCGTTCTCGCGGGCCGCGGCACGCTTGCGCTGGGTGTACATCCGGAAGCCGGCCAGCACGAGCAGCAGGACGCCGCCGCCGATGACCAGCATCACGGTGGCCGTGATCTCAGTCACCTTCACGTCGAAGGTGACGGGCGCACCGTACTTCTGGCCGTCCTCGGTGTACAGCTGGGCGATCACCGTCGTCTGGCCGTTCACCTTGGCGGACGTGGTGAACTTCACCGTCGTGGTGTGCCCGCCGGACACCGTGATCTGCTGTTCGGCATAGGCATCGCCGGAGATCTCCAGGCGGGTCGGGTTCGTCGAGGTGAGCCGCAGCACCAGGTGGTCGACGCCCTGCACCAGGTTGTTCTGGACGGTCACCGGGATCGTGGCGCTGCGCCCGGAGAGCTTGGTCTCCGACTTGTCGATCAGTTTGACCTGCCCGGTGAGGGTGTCCAAGTAGGCCCGCACGCTCTGGCGGAAGGTGCTCGCGGCCGTGCTCCGACCCCGCCACGACGTGGACATCTCACGGTTTATGGCCCGCCCGAAGGGGGTCACCACCCGGGCCTCGTTGGCGAGGATCACCTTGAAGTTGTCGAGCTTGTCCTGGGTGTCCGCGATCTGCTCGAAGGCCGAGCGCGGCAGCTCCTGCTTGCGCAGCGAGGCGGGGTACGCCGACCTGGACGGCACCTTCGTAGTGGCGTCCGGGTCGGGTTTGGCCTTGGCGGTCGCCGCGAGCTGCTGGGACTGCGACCAGGTGCCGCCCTGGAGCGTGGTGACCGCCTCCGCCAGCGACCGGGCCTGGCTCGCGGTCGGCATGCGCTGCGGGGCGACGACGATGCTGCGCTGCTTGTCCGTCTGAAGGTTCAGCGACAGGCTCTGCGCGAGGAACTCCTGCACGGCGAGCGTGGACGCGGAGGCCTTCGTCAGGTCGCCGTAGAACGCCTTCGAGAGCCGTGAGTCGGCGACCACCGCGGTGGTGCCGCCGCCGATGGGCCGGGCGGCGGAGGGGGTGTAGGTGAGGTCGCCGGTCTCGGTCAGGCTGTCGCTGCGCGCGATCACCTTGTCGGCGCCTGCGGAGGTGGCGACCTTGACGATCGACGGGTCGACGGCGCCGTCCATCGGCCAGGCGAAGTCGGTGCTCGGGGTCACGTGGAGCACCGTCTCCACCGTGGTGGCGGCGACGTCGGTGGCCTCCTTGAGCTGACTCAGCGAGCCGGTGACGCCGGTGCCGTTGTGGGCGAGCGAGGCCAGGTCGGGATCGGCGAAGGGCAGCGCGACGACCTCCTTGCCGAGCACCGCGTCCTGCAGATCGTCGAGCCACTGCTTGGCGATCGCCTGGTGGGTGCCGGCCGTGGTGGTGTCGCCCTCGCCCCGGACCCGGTAGCTGCCGGTCATGGCGTCGACGGACGCCAGCAGGTCCGGATCGATCACCCAGGTGACGTCGAGGTCCTTGCCCAGGGTCAGGAGCTGGTCGAGGCGGCCGCCGGGTGCGATCTCCTCGGCCAGGTCGTCGTTGAGGAAGACGGGCGTCTGCTGCTCGTTCGAACCGGTCTCCGCCGTCATGTGGACGGTGGACATCAGCGGCCACAGCACGGTGGTCCGGGTGCGAGTGTCCGCCTCCTCGGGCTGCCAGGGCAGGAAGGTGCGCTGGACGCCCAGCACCTGCTCCCACTGCTGGGAGGACGTCTCGCCCGAGAGGGAGACGCCGAGCGGGTAGACGCCGTCCTCGTCGAGGTCGAGCTTGTCGACCGGGACGGAGATGCTGAAGTGCTCGGACACGCCGGGTGTGAGCTTGGCGAACTCGGCGACGTACTTGCCGCCCACTTCGGAGCCGTAGCTGGCGGGGAGGGAGTCCGCGCGCTTGGCGAGGCTGTCGATCGCCGAGCGGGTGGTGAGCGCGGCGCCCACGCTCAGGCCCACATGGGCGTCGGTGACCGCTTGCTTGCCGTTGTTGGTGACCGTGCCGGAGACGGTCACGGTGTCCCCGTCGGTGGGTGCCGCGGGGCTGAGGGAGTCGACGGCGACGGCCACCGTGCCCGCATCGGAGGCCGCCTTGACCGAAGTCTGGGCGGCGGCCTGTGCGGGGGCGACCACAGGCAGCTGGAGGAGACCGGCCAGCAGGGGTGCCCCGGCGAGCAGTGTGCCGGTGCGCCGCAGCCACCGGCGGGCAGGTGAGGGACTCATCCCCGGAAAGTCTGCCGCCTCGGCCACGCGTTCGCCCGTCCCTCGTCGTCGTCAGTGGTCGTCGGAATGTGCGTCCACGCATGGTAACGATGCGCGCTGAGGGGAAGTGCCGCGGACTGGTCCACAAGATCGTGGGAGACGGTCGGGTGGTCCGCTATGTGCGCGTATAAAGATGGACGCCCGGCTCGCCGGGCCACGTACCCTCTTCTGTTGTGCCGAACGCCAACGAAGACAACCTCAGCGTCCTGAGCCAGGTGCAGCACCGTGCGGTGAGCGAACTGCTGCGGGTAGCGCCTGTCGCCGACGACCTCGCACGCCGCTTCCAGGAGGCCGGGTTCTCACTCGCCCTGGTCGGCGGCTCGGTCCGTGACGCGCTGCTCGGCCGGCTCGGCAACGATTTGGACTTCACCACGGATGCCCGCCCCGAGGACGTCCTGAAGATCGTCCGGCCGTGGGCGGACGCGCTGTGGGAGGTCGGGATCGCCTTCGGCACCGTCGGGGCGCAGAAGGACGGCTACCAGATCGAGGTCACCACCTACCGGTCGGAGGCCTACGACCGCACCTCGCGCAAGCCCGAGGTGTCGTACGGCGACTCCATCGAGCAGGACCTCGTGCGTCGTGACTTCACCGTGAACGCCATGGCCGTGGCGCTTCCCGAGAAGGAGTTCATCGACCCCCACGGTGGCCTCGACGACCTCGCTGCGCGCGTGCTGCGCACCCCGGGGACACCGGAGGAGTCCTTCTCGGACGACCCGCTGCGCATGATGCGCGCCGCCCGCTTCGCCGCCCAGCTCGACTTCGAGGTCGCCCCCGAGGTCGTCACGGCGATGAGGGACATGGCCGACCGTATCGAGATCGTCTCGGCCGAGCGGGTACGGGACGAGCTGAACAAGCTGATCCTGTCCACGCACCCGCGCAAGGGCCTGGCGCTGTTGGTCGACACGGGCATCGCCGACCGGGTGCTGGCCGAGCTGCCCGCTCTGCGGCTGGAGAGTGACGAGCACCACCGGCACAAGGACGTCTACGAGCACACGCTGATCGTCCTCGAGCAGGCCATCGCCCTGGAGGAGAACGGCCCCGATCTCACCCTGCGGCTCGCCGCGCTGCTGCACGACATCGGCAAGCCGCGCACCCGTCGTTTCGAGAAGGACGGCCGCGTCTCGTTCCATCACCACGAGGTGGTGGGCGCGAAGATGACGAAGAAGCGGATGACGGCTCTGAAGTACTCCAACGAGCTGGTGAAGGACGTCTCCCGCCTCGTCGAGCTCCATCTGCGCTTCCACGGGTACGGCACGGGCGAGTGGACGGACTCCGCGGTGCGTCGCTATGTCCGTGATGCGGGACCCCTCCTCGAACGCCTCCACAAGCTGACCCGCTCGGACTGCACGACGCGGAACAAGCGCAAGGCGGTCGCGCTCTCGCGGGCGTACGACGGGCTGGAGGAGCGCATCTCCCAGCTGAAGGAGCAGGAGGAGCTGGACGCGATCCGTCCCGACCTCGACGGCAACCAGATCATGGAGATCCTGGGCGTCGGCCCAGGTCCTGCCATCGGTCAGGCCTACAAGCACCTGCTGGAACTGCGCCTGGAGAACGGGCCGATGGAGTACGACGCGGCGGTGGCGGCCCTCAAGGAGTGGTGGGCGCAGCAGGACTGAGGCCGTGAAAAGGGGTCATGTTTCACGTGAAACATGACCCCGCCGACGCGGCAGGCGGACATGCGAAGGGGCGGTGTTTCACGTGAAACACCGCCCCTCTCCACAACTGCCTTACTTCGTGTAGTCCTTCAGGCAGAGCAGGAAGTTACTGCCGTCACCGCTCTCGGTGTACGAGTACTGGAAGTCCTTGGCCTTCTCCGAGCACTTGGTGTCGGCCGTCAGCTGGCTGTACGTGCCCTCGATCTTCGCCAGCACGATGTACTGCGCCTGCGAGGAGTCGCACTTGACGACCTCGAGGTCGGGGTTGTTGTCGTCGCTGCTGCCGCGGTGCATGCAGTCGCCGACGGCCGCCGTGTTGGCGTCGTCCTGGCTCGATATGTAGGCGCCGATGGCCACGCCGATGACGGCGATCACGATGACGATGTTCTTGATCAGCTTGAAGCTGACCTTGCGGCGGGGCTGCTCCGGGGGAACCGCACCGTACGGAGCGGCGCCCGGCTGCGGGTAGCCGGCCTGCGGCGGGTACGGGGCCTGGCCCTCGGGCTGGCCGTAGGGCTGCTGGCCCTGCTGCGCAAACGGGTTCTGGCCCTGGGGCGGCGGAGTCGACACTTGGGTTCCCCCTAGGAACTTAGACGTGTGGCGCGAAATCAGTCGCGAAGTAAGACGCACGTAAGTTACCGGGCCCCACTGACAACCCTGTAGCTCCGAGGGAGTCTGTGTCATTGATGTGACACATACTGGCGCTCAAAGTGGAACATAGCGCCAGCAATTGCTCCGTATATAACGGCGACCGTGACCACCAGCGCCGCCGAACGTCCGTCGGGCGGCAGCATCAGCGCGGCGACGCCGGCGGCGCCGACGAAGGCGACGTTGAACAGGACGTCGTAGAGAGAGAAGATCCGGCCGCGGAAGCCGTCGGCCACGGAGGACTGGACGATGGTGTCGGTGGCGATCTTCGCGCCCTGGGTGACCAGCCCCAGTACGAACGCGGCGACGAACGTCGTGACTTGGGTGAACGGGAGCATGAGGACGAGCTCCAGGGCCGCGGCCGCCGCGGCGCAGACGACGATCCAGCGGACCGGGCCCAGGCGCCCAACCGCCGACGGGGTCACCACCGCAGCGAGGAAGAAGCCGACGCCGGAGACGCCCACCGCCAGTCCCAGCAGGGCCAGCCCCTCGTCCGTGTCGGACGACCAGGCGTACCGGCACAGCATCAACACCATGACGGTCAGGGCGCCGTAGCAGAACCGCATCAGCGCGATCGCGCCGAGCGCCCAGGCGGCCGCGCGGCGCCTCGGCTCGGCCAGGTGACGTACGCCGGCCGAAAGGCCGTGTGCGGTGCCCCTGAGCGCGGCCGACAGCCGAAGCCGGACCAGGTCACGGTCGGGCCCGAGCAGATCCGCGGCCATGGTCAGGGAGACGAGCGCGGCGCACAGGTACAACACGCTTCCCAGCAGCACCACCGCCGCGTCGGAGTCCACCACCAGCCGGACGGCGAAGGCGAAACCGCCGCCCACGACCGCGGCCAGCGTTCCGGCGGTCGGGGAGAGGGAGTTGGCCATCACGAGGCGCTCGCCGTCGACCACCCGCGGCAGCGCCGCCGACAGACCGGCGAGGACGAAGCGGTTGACCGCGGTGACGCACAGCGCGGAGGCGTAGAAGAGCCAGTCGGGGACCTGGCTGATCATCAGGACGGCCGTGGCCGAGGCCAGCAGGGCGCGCAGCAGGTTGCCGTAGAGGAAGACCTGTCGGCGGCGCCAGCGGTCCAGCAGGACGCCGGCGAAGGGGCCGACCAGCGAGTAGGGCAGGAGCAGGACCGCCATGGCGGAGGCGATCGCGGTGGCCGAGGCCTGGTTCTCCGGCGAGAACACGACATAGGCGGCGAGCGCGACCTGGTAGACGCCGTCCGCGCACTGGGAGAGCAGTCGTACGGCGAGCAGGCGCCGGAAGTTCTCGAAGCGCAGCAGGACGCGCAGATCACGGACGACGGCCATGGTCACAGCCTCACACACGGGGAGGGTCCCCGGGTCAGGTGACCCGGGGACCCTTCTCAGCCCTGGCAGGAGCGAATTTTCAGCGCTGCCGGAACAGCGCCGGTGCTGCTACGAGCGTTGCGTCGGGCTCAGCGCTCGACGTCGCCGCGGATGAACTTCTCGACGTTCTCGCGGGCCTCGTCGTCGAAGTACTGGACCGGCGGGGACTTCATGAAGTAGCTCGACGCCGACAGGATCGGGCCGCCGATGCCGCGGTCCTTGGCGATCTTCGCGGCGCGCACCGCGTCGATGATGACGCCCGCGGAGTTCGGGGAGTCCCAGACCTCGAGCTTGTACTCCAGGCTCAGCGGGACGTCGCCGAAGGCGCGACCCTCGAGGCGGACGTAGGCCCACTTGCGGTCGTCGAGCCACTGCACGTAGTCAGACGGGCCGATGTGGACGTTCTTCGCGCCGAGCTCCCGGTCGGGGATCTGCGAGGTGACGGCCTGCGTCTTGGAGATCTTCTTGGACTCCAGGCGCTCGCGCTCGAGCATGTTCTTGAAGTCCATGTTGCCGCCGACGTTCAGCTGCATCGTGCGGTCCAGCACGACGCCGCGGTCCTCGAACAGCTTCGCCATGACGCGGTGCGTGATGGTGGCGCCGACCTGGGACTTGATGTCGTCGCCGACGATCGGGACGCCCGCCTCGGTGAACTTGTCCGCCCACTCCTTGGTGCCGGCGATGAAGACCGGGAGAGCGTTGACGAAGGCGACCTTGGCGTCGATGGCGGCCTGGGCGTAGAACTTCGCCGCGGCCTCGGAACCGACGGGCAGGTAGCAGACGAGGACGTCGACCTGCTTGTCCTTGAGGATCTGGACGATGTCGACCGGGGCCTCGGCGGACTCCTCGATGGTCTCGCGGTAGTACTTGCCGAGGCCGTCGAGGGTGTGGCCGCGCTGGACGGTCACGCCCGTGTTCGGCACGTCACAGATCTTGATGGTGTTGTTCTCGGACGCGCCGATGGCGTCCGACAGGTCGAGGCCGACCTTCTTGGCGTCCACGTCGAACGCGGCGACGAACTCGACGTCGCTGACGTGGTATTCGCCGAACTGCACGTGCATCAGGCCCGGGACCCTGGACGCCGGGTCGGCGTCCTTGTAGTACTCGACGCCCTGTACCAGCGATGCCGCGCAGTTGCCCACGCCGACGATGGCTACGCGAACCGAACCCATTCCGGTTGCTCCCTGTGTGTGCGAGTGAGGCCCTGGTTGGGCGCTCACGGGGTGGTTTCGTCGGGCAGATCCGCCTCGGGGTCGCCCCCGGGACGGGGCAGGCCGCCCGTCGATCCAGATGTGGTGTTCTGCTGAGCGGACCCCCCGGAGGCGGAACCTGTCAGGTCCCGTCCGGCCCGCTCGCTCTCGATGAGCTCGTTCAGCCAGCGCACTTCGCGCTCCACGGACTCCATTCCGTGGCGCTGGAGCTCAAGCGTGTAGTCGTCGAGGCGCTCTCGGGTGCGGGCCAGGGAGGCGCGCATCTTCTCCAGACGCTCCTCCAGCCGGCTACGGCGGCCCTCCAGGACGCGCATACGAACATCGCGTGACGTCTGCCCGAAAAAGGCGAAACGTGCGGCGAAGTGTTCGTCCTCGTACGCGTCGGGGCCCGTCTGCGAGAGCAGCTCCTCGAAGTGTTCCTTACCTTCCGCCGTCAACCGGTAGACGATCTTGGCGCGTCGCCCGGTGAGCGGAGCGGCGAGGGCGTCCTCGGGTGTACTCCCCGGCTCCTCGATCAACCAGCCGTTGGCGACCAGCGTCTTGAGGCAGGGATACAGCGTCCCGTAGCTGAACGCACGGAACACACCCAGTGACGTATTGAGTCGTTTGCGCAGCTCATAGCCGTGCATCGGGGACTCGCGGAGAAGACCCAGGACGGCGAACTCAAGGATCCCGGAACGCCGGCTCATCGTCGCCTCCCTCGGTCTTATGCCGCGCTGATGTATCGACTCGATACATCAAGACGATAGAACGGCCTTCCGGATGCGACAAGAGGGGGGACGGTGAACGGGATCACATCACCGATTCGTTGCAGGCGAGTTGCCTGATTTGAGGTGAACTTCGGGGCTAGGCAGGTTTTGACGGTGCGTAGTCTGTGCGCCATGCACACCACCGGGACCCATGAGACGCCGGGGGGCGTCGAGGTCCTCGGTGCAGTACGGATGAATGCGCGACCGACCGCATCCGTACTTCGGGGGGACAGGAAACCAGCCGCCCTTTCCAGGCGCGCACGGATGCGCCTGCCCGAGGAGTAATCGTTCGATGAGCGAGCACCGTCGCAAACCGCCGCAGCCGCAGGGAGGCGGACGTGCCGCGGCCCGACGCGGCCAGTCCGGTCCGTCCTCCGGCCGCCGCGCGGCACCGCGAGGCGCCACCGGATCTCCTGCCGACTACGGGTTGGGTCACGGGTCCGGAGGCGAGGAGCAGCCGCACAGCAGCCGCACCGACGCCCGACGCGCGCCCGAGAGAAACTCGGGCGGGCGGCGCAGAGTGGCCGAACCCACCGGCCCCGGACGGGGCAGAGGGCGCTCGGCGCCCGAGCGGAAGCGCCTGATCGACTACCCGCGCGCCGGAAAGTACGGCTGGCAGCGCTGGGTGCCGTCCTGGAAGCTCGTCACGGGCCTGTTCGTCGGCTTCGTCGGCAGCCTGGTGGCCGTGGCCGGCATCGGGTACGCCATGGTGGGCATCCCGGACGTCGCCAAGACGGCCACGGCGCAGAACAACGTCTACTACTGGAAGGACGGCAGCCAGATGGTTGCCACCGGTGGTGAGACGAACCGTCAGAACATCGACCTCTCGCAGATCCCCGAGGAGATGCGCTGGGCGGTGATCTCGCAGGAGAACAAGACCTTCTACGACGACAGCGGCATCGACCCCAAGGGCATCGCCCGCGCCGTGTTCAACATGGCCAGGGGCGGACAGACGCAGGGCGGATCGACGATCACCCAGCAGTACGTCAAGAACGCGATGCTGAACGACCAGAGCCAGACGATCTCCCGGAAGTTCAAGGAGATCTTCGTGTCGATAAAGGTGGGCGCGGAGGTCGACAAGGACCAGATCATGGCCGGCTACCTGAACTCCGCGTACTACGGGCGCAACGCCTACGGAATCCAGGCCGCCGCCCGCGCCTACTTCAACAAGGACGCGATCAAGCTCAACCCGGGCGAGTGCGCCTTCCTGGCCGCCATGCTGAAGGGCGCCACGTACTACGACCCCGCCGGTGCGACCTCGGTCGACCCGACCGGGGCCACGCCCCAGGCCAACAGCAAGCGGGCCCTGGTCCAGATGCAGGACACCCTCGACAAGATGGTCGAGTACGGGCACCTCGATGCCTCGGTGCGGGCCAAGTACACGACGCTCCCCAAGTGGCAGAACCCCCGGTCGAACACCGACCTCAAGGGTCAGGTCGGCTACCTCGTCGATCTCGCCAACGGCTACCTGGTGACCAACAGCAAGAAGACCGGGATCACCCAGGACCTGCTGCAGCAGGGCGGCTACTCGATCTACACGACCTTCGACAAGAACAAGGTCAAGGAGCTCGAGGAGTCGGTCACCAAGGTCCAGAAGGCCAACATCAAGCCGGAGGAACGGCCGGAGACCGACACGCACGTCCAGTTCGGCGGCGCGTCCGTGGAACCGGACACCGGTGCCATCCGGGCCGTCTACGGCGGTGAGGACGCGACCAAGCACTTCACCGACAACGCCGACCAGACCGGTGCCCAGGTCGGTTCGACCTTCAAGCCGTTCGTGCTGGCGGCCGCGATGACCTGGGGTGTGCGCGATCCGGAGCTGGGGTCGTCGCAGGCGCAGGACGAGCGGACCATCGTCTCGCCCAAGAGCCTGTTCAGCGGCAAGAACAAGCTCAAGATCCAGAATTACGACCAGACGGTCTGGAAGAACGAGAAGGGCGAGGAGTGGCTGCAGACCAACGACGGCGGCGTCTCCCTCGGCAGCCCTCCCGACTTCAAGATCGACCTGCGTGAGGCGATGCGCGAGTCGGTGAACTCGGCCTTCGTGCAGCTCGGCATGGATGTCGGTCTGGACAAGGTCAAGGAAGCCGCGGTCAGCGCGGGCCTGAAGGAGTCCAGCCTCACCAACAGCGGATTCCCGTCGTTCTCGATCGGTATCTCCGACCCGAGCGCGATCCGGATGGCGGGTGCGTACGCGACCTTCGCCTCCAGCGGCAAGCAGCGCGATCCGTACTCCGTGGAGAAGGTCACGAGCGAGAAGGGTCAGATCTTCACGCACGAGACCGAGTCGAAGCAGGCGTTCACCTCCAAGGTCGCCGACAACGTGACGGACGTCCTGAAGACCGTGGTCGAGAAGGGCACCGGTACCAACGCCCAGCTGACGGGCCGCGAGGTCGCGGGCAAGACCGGTACCACCGACGGCAACAAGTCGGCCTGGTTCGTGGGCTACACCCCGCAGCTGTCGACCGCGGTCACGATGTTCCGCTACGACGACGACGAGTCGAACAAGAACCGTACGTTCCTGGAGATGTTCGGAACGGGTGGCCAGAAGAAGATCCACGGCGCCTCGTTCCCGGCGCAGATCTGGCACGACTACATGGAAGAGGCGCTGAAGGGCACGCCGGCGAAGGACTTCCCGGAGCCTGAGTCCATCGGCGAGATCGTCAACGCGGAACCGTCTCCGACGCCGTCTCCTTCGGTCACCGAGACCGAGGAGGAGGAGTCGTCCCCGTCGCCGTCTCCGAGCGAGTCGCAGGTCCAGCCTTCGCCTTCGGCGACCTCGACGTGCAGCACCTTCTTCGGCTGTGACGAGGACAGCGAGGGGACGACCAGCGGAACCTCGGAGGGCAGCAGCGGGGAGACAAGCGCCTCGCCGACTGCCACGGAGACAGAGGGCAACAGCAGAGGCAATACCAGCAACGGCTTCTTCGGAGGCGGCGGCTAGTCGCGCTATCGCCCAGCTTGAGTGTTTCACGTGAAACATGTGCATGTTTCACGTGAAACGAGGGCCGCTCCACCGGACCAGGTGGGGCGGTCCTCGGCGTTTTCCTAGGTCCGTACGGCAGGATGTCGCCCATGCCCAGTGCAGAATCGACGCCGGCGCGCGTGCACGAGCCGGATCCGGTAAGGCCCACCAGTGACGACCCGGTGGCCGCGGCCGGCAGTGAGCTGATCGGCGGTCCCCTCGGCCGACGGGCCCTGCTGGGGACTTCCTGGTGGACTCCCGTACGGATCGTCGCGCTCGTGGCGATCGGGATGTTCGCCCTAGGACTGATCCAGAAGGCGCCCTGCTACAACGGAGGCTGGTTCTTCGGCGCCACCTCCCAGTACACGCACGCCTGCTACTCGGACATTCCGCACCTCTATCAGGGGCGCGGTTTCGCCGACGGGCTCGTGCCGTACTTCGACAAGCTCCCCGGCGACATGGACTACCTCGAGTACCCGGTGCTGACCGGCGTGTTCATGGAGGTCGCCAACTGGATGACGCCGGGCAGCGGCAGCATCCAGGACCAAGAGCAGTGGTACTGGATGGTCAACGCCGGGATGCTGATGGCCTGCGCGGCCGTCATCGCCGTCTGCGTGGCCCGGACGCACGCCCGGCGTCCCTGGGACGGCCTGCTGGTCGCCCTGGCACCCGCCTTCGCGCTGACCGCGACCATCAACTGGGACCTGCTGGCGGTCGCTCTGACGGCCGCGGCGATGCTCATGTGGTCTCGGGGCCGGTCCCTGGCCTTCGGCGTCCTGCTGGGGCTTGCAACGGCCGCCAAGCTCTATCCCGTCTTCCTGCTCGGCCCCCTGTTCGTGCTGTGCTGGCGCGCGGGGAAGTGGCGGGACTTCGGCAAGGCACTGGCGGGTGCGGTCGTCGCCTGGCTGGTGGTGAACCTGCCGGTGATGCTCTTCGCCTTCGAGGGGTGGTCGAAGTTCTACCGGTTCAGTCAGGAGCGGGGCGTCGACTTCGGCTCCTTCTGGCTGATCATGGCCCAGAACTCCAGCGACCCGCTCACCACCGACAGCGTCAACACCCTCGCCACTCTTCTCGTCGTGCTGTGCGCTGTGGGCATCGCGGCGCTGGCGCTGACCGCGCCTCGTCGCCCCCGCTTCGCCCAGCTGGCCTTCCTGATCGTGGCGGCCTTCATCCTCACCAACAAGGTCTACTCGCCGCAGTACGTCCTGTGGCTGGTGCCGCTGGCGGTGCTGGCCCGGCCGAAGTGGCGGGACTTCCTGATCTGGCAGGCCTGCGAGGTCGTCTATTTTCTGGGCATCTGGATGTACCTCGCGTACACGATGAGCGGAGACGCCCACAAGGGCCTGCCGACGGACGGCTACCACTGGGCCATCGCCGTGCACCTGCTGGGGACGCTGTACCTGTGCGCTGTGGTCGTGCGGGACATCCTGATGCCGGAGCGGGACGTGGTGCGGCAGGCCGGTGACGACGATCCCTCGGGAGGGGTGCTCGACGGGGCGGAGGACGTCTTCGTCCTCGGCCCCGCGGCGCATCCGCCCCGGCATGCCTCCCACTTCGACGGACCGCAGGTCGACTGGGGCAAGGCGGACGCCGTCGACAGTTCGCCGTGAGCGAACAGCCAGTGCCGAAAGAGGCCGTACACGGATTCCGTGTACGGCCTCTTCGCTGTCTCCGGTGTCTCTGCTGCCTGCGCCGCCTCTGGGGCTCAGCGGTCCACGAGCCGGTCGAACTGCGTGGTGGTGTGCCGCAGATGGGCCACCAGCTCGTCGCCGACGTGGGGCTCCGGCGCGTCCGAGGGCACGAACAGGATGGACACCTGCATGTGCGGCGGCTCGGCGAACCAGCGCTGCTTGCCGCCCCAGACGAACGGCGAGAGGTTCCGGTTCACGGTGGCGAGGCCGGCCCGGGCGACGCCCTTGGCACGCGGCATGACGCCGTGGAGGGCCTTGGGGGCCTCGAGACCCACCCCGTGCGACGTACCGCCCGCCACGACCACCAGGAAGCCGTCGGAGGCCGCCTTCTGCTGCCGGTAGCCGAAGCGGTCGCCCTTGGCGACCCGGGTGACGTCCAGGACCGCGCCGCGGTACTCGGTGGCGTCGTGGTCCCCCAGCCACAGCCGCGTGCCGATCCGGGCACGGAACCGGGTCTGCGGGAACTGCTGCTGCAGCCGGGCGAGTTCGTCCGCCTTGAGGTGGCTGACGAACATCGTGTGCAGCGGCAGCCGGGCCGCGCGCAGCCGGTCCATCCAGCCGATGACCTCCTCGACGGCGTCGGAGCCGTCGGTGCGGTCCAGCGGCAGGTGGATCGCGAAACCCTCCAGCCGGACGTTCTCGATGGCGGCGTGCAACTGGGCCAGGTCCTGCTCGCTGATGCCGTGCCGCTTCATCGAGGACATCACCTCGATGACCACACGGGCCCCCACAAGGCCGTACACGCCGTCGATCGAGGACACCGAGCGCACGACCCGGTCCGGCAGCGGCACGGGCTCCTCGCCGCGCCGGTACGGCGTCAGCACCAGCAGGTCACCGCCGAAGAAGTCCTTGATGCGCGCGGCCTCGTACGTCGTTCCGACGGCGAGGATGTCCGAGCCCAGCCGGGTGGCCTCCTCCGCCAGCCGCTCGTGCCCGAAGCCGTAGCCGTTGCCCTTGCAGACCGGGACGAGTCCCGGGAACTGCTCCTGGACGTGCTTGTGATGCGCCCGCCAGCGCGCGGTGTCGACGTAGAGGGTGAGCGCCATGGCCGGACCTGGGACCTTTCTGGTGGCTGCGGTGTGGGGAAACGCGTCAGGGGTGTCAGAGGCGTCAGAGGTATGGAATCACCGAACGTGACGTCAGCGGCGCGACATGTAGATGTCGAGCGCCTTGTGGAGCAGCTTGTTCAGCGGGAAGTCCCACTCGCCGAGGTACTCCGCGGCCTGACCGCCCGTGCCGACCTTGAACTGGATCAGGCCGAAGAGGTGGTCGGTCTCGTCCAGCGAGTCGGAGATGCCGCGCAGGTCGTAGACGGTGGCGCCGAGCGCGTAGGCGTCGCGCAGCATGCGCCACTGCATCGCGTTCGAGGGACGGAACTCACGGCCGATGTTGTCGGAGGCGCCGTAGGAGTACCAGACGTGCCCGCCGACGATCAGCATCGTCGCCGCCGACAGGTTCACCCCGTTGTGGCGGGCGAAGTACAGCCGCATGCGGTTCGGGTCCTCGGTGTTGAGGGCCGTCCACATGCGCTGGAAGTACGACAGCGGGCGCGGCCGGAAGTGGTCGCGCACGGCCGTGATCTCGTACAGCCGTTGCCATTCCTCGAGGTCGTGGTAGCCGCCCTGGACGACCTCGACGCCGGCCTTCTCGGCCTTCTTGATGTTGCGGCGCCACAGCTGGTTGAAGTTCTTGTGGACCTCTTCAAGGGAACGGTTCGCCAGCGGTACCTGGTACACGTAGCGCGGCTGGACGTCGCCGAAGCCGGCGCCGCCGTCCTCGCCCTGCTGCCAGCCCATGCGGCGCAGCTTGTCGGCCACCTCGAAGGCGCGCGGTTCGATGAAGTCGGCCTCGATGTCGCGCAGTCGCTTCACGTCCGGGTTCTGGATGCCCGCCTTGATGGAGGTGGCCTCCCAGCGGCGGATGATCACCGGCGGGCCCATCTTCACCGAGAACGCGCCCTGCTGCTTGAGGTGCGCGAGCATCGGTTCCAGCCACTCGGTCAGATTTGGCGCATACCAGTTGATGACCGGGCCCTCGGGCAGATAGGCCAGATAACGCTTGATCTTGGGCAGCTGGCGGTAGAGGACGAGACCCGCGCCGACCAGTTCACCGGTTCGCCCGTCGAACCAGCCGAGGCTCTCCGATCGCCACTCGGCCTTGACATCGGCCCAGGCCGGAACCTGCATGTGGCTCGCCGACGGCAGGCTCTGGATGTATGCCAGATGCTGCTCTCGGCTGATCGTCCTCAGGGTCAGGCTCATTCGGGGCGCTCCTCGGGCTGGTGTGGCCCCATGGGTACGGGGGCTCCGGCTCTCGCGCCGAAGCCTACTGCGCCTTGCGAGCGCCCTGACTGGGCGTATGGAACCTGCGCCCCGGCCCGAGTGCGGCCGGGGCGTTCCGTCATGGTTCGTAGGTGTCCTACGCGTCCTGCGGTGAGGTTGGTGTCCGGGATGCCGGGATCGGCGCCGGTCCGTTCACCAGACTCCGCCGAAGAGACCGCCGTGCGCCATCCCGATGAAGAAGCCCATGGCCGAGGCACCGAGACCCAGGATCAGGCCGAAGCGCTCACGGGTGGTCTCGGAGATCCACTGTCCGTACGCGCCGGTCAGGATTCCCACCAGACCGGTCCAGGAGCTCAGCAGATGCAGGCTGTGGAAGAACGACGTGATGAAGGCCGTCAGACCGAGCACCAGCGTCACGGCGAGCAGAGTGTCCTGGAGCGGATGGGATTTGCCGTCGGTGGCGAAGAGAGATCCGGCGGTATTGGGTCGCAATGCCTGTGCCATGTGGCACCTCCTGCGGAAGGCGGCGCATCGTAGCGCCATACACACCCGACGTGTACAGATTGACGGGCAACCACGCCGGATTTCAACCGGAAGCGGGTGTGCAGGTAGTCTGTACCCTCTGCACCGGTGTCTGCCCAGCCAGAGCCAGGGCGTCTGCCCAGCTCAGACCGTGGATGTCGCTCGCCGGCCCCCGATTGTCAGTGGCGGCCGATACCGTTGCGTACGCATCACAACCCTCCTGCCACGGATCGACCGTGGCCGCTGAGTCCAAAGGAGGTGGGTTCCACATGCGTCACTACGAAGTGATGGTCATCCTCGACCCCGATCTCGAGGAGCGCGCTGTCTCCCCGCTGATCGAGAACTTCCTCTCCGTCGTCCGTGAGGGCAACGGAAAGGTCGAGAAGGTCGACACCTGGGGCCGTCGTCGTCTCTCGTACGAGATCAAGAAGAAGCCCGAGGGCATCTACTCGGTCATCGACCTGCAGGCCGAGCCTGCGGTCGTCAAGGAGCTCGACCGCCAGATGAACCTGAACGAGTCGGTCCTCCGGACCAAGGTCCTCCGCCCCGAGACCCACTGAGCTCACGCTCAGCTGATCTCGGGATTTCGAGTAGCAGCACAAGCAGCCAGCAGCAAACCCGCCGAGAGGTTCCCCCATGGCAGGCGAGACCGTCATCACGGTCGTCGGCAATCTTGTCGACGACCCCGAGCTGCGCTTCACCCCCTCCGGTGCGGCGGTCGCGAAGTTCCGTGTCGCGTCCACTCCCCGCACCTTCGACCGTCAGACGAACGAGTGGAAGGACGGCGAAAGCCTGTTCCTGACCTGCTCCGTCTGGCGTCAGGCGGCGGAGAACGTCGCGGAGTCGCTCCAGCGAGGCATGCGCGTCATCGTGCAGGGCCGGCTGAAGCAGCGGTCCTACGAGGACCGTGAGGGCGTCAAGCGCACGGTCTACGAGCTGGACGTCGAGGAAGTCGGCGCCAGCCTGCGCAGTGCCACGGCAAAGGTCACCAAGGCCTCGGGCCGCGGTGGCCAGGGCGGCCAGGGTGGTTACGGCGGCGGTGGCGGTGGCGGCCAGGGTGGCGGCGGCTGGGGTGGAAACTCCGGCGGCGGCCAGCAGGGCGGCGGCGCTCCCGCTGAGGACCCGTGGGCCACAGGCGCTCCCGCCGGTGGCGCCCAGGGCGGCGGCAGCGGCAGCGGTGGCGGCTGGGGCGGAAGCTCCGGCGGCGGCCAGCAGAGCGGCGGCTACTCGGACGAACCCCCCTTCTAGCCCGTCGGGCCCGGACATCCGGGCCTTCGGGTCGAGGGTGGGTCGTATCCCAACTTCTTGATCACACAGGAGAAACACCATGGCGAAGCCGCCTGTGCGCAAGCCTAAGAAGAAGGTCTGCGCATTCTGCAAGGACAAGGTCACGTACGTGGACTACAAGGACACGAACATGCTGCGGAAGTTCATTTCCGACCGCGGCAAGATCCGTGCCCGCCGCGTGACCGGCAACTGCACGCAGCACCAGCGTGACGTCGCCACGGCCGTCAAGAACAGCCGTGAGATGGCGCTGCTGCCGTACACCGCCCAGGCGCGATAAGGGAAGGGTGACCGACAAATGAAGATCATCCTCACCCACGAGGTCTCTGGCCTCGGTGCCGCCGGCGACGTCGTCGACGTCAAGGACGGTTACGCTCGCAACTACCTGATCCCGCGGAACTTTGCGATCCGCTGGACCAAGGGCGGCGAGAAGGACGTCGAGCAGATCCGTCGTGCTCGCAAGATCCACGAGATCCAGACCATCGAGCAGGCCAACGCTGTGAAGGCCCAGCTCGAGGGCGTGAAGGTCCGTCTGGCCGTCCGCTCCGGCGACGCCGGTCGTCTCTTCGGTTCCGTCACCCCGGCTGACATCGCTTCGGCGATCAAGGCTTCCGGTGGCCCCGAGGTCGACAAGCGCCGCATCGAGCTCGGCTCGCCGATCAAGACGCTGGGCGCGCACCAGACGTCCGTGCGTCTGCACCCCGAGGTTGCCGCCAAGGTCAACATCGAGGTCATCGCGGCCTGATCGCTGCGCTCGGCTTGAAGTGCTGAGAAGGGGCCGCACCCAGTGGGTGCGGCCCCTTCCGCTTGCTTGTTTCACGTGAAACGCCCGCTTCTCGCGAGGGCTGGTTCTGCTCGACCTTCTGTGTCGCTGTTCCGTGCGATCGCCGGTTTCACGTGAAACGTTCAGCGGGTTGCGCCGGTGATGAGCCAGCGGCCGGAGCGGGCGCGTAGCCAGAGAGTCAGCATCCGGACGGCCATCATCAGCGTCATCGCTCCCCACACGGCGGTGAGGCCGCCACCGAGAACCGGCACCAGCAGGGCCACCGGGGTGAAGACGGCCAGCGTGAGCACCATGGCCCAGGCGAGATACGGTCCGTCTCCCGCACCCATCAGCACACCGTCCAGCACGAAGACGATGCCGCAGATCGGCTGGGAGAGCGCCACCACGAGAAGAGCCGGCAGCGCGGCGTCCTTGACCGCAGGGTCGCTGGTGAACAGCGGCAGGAACAGCGGCCTGGCGATCACGACGAGCAGGCCGAGGGCGATACCCACGGCGATGCCCCACTCGACCATGCGGCGGCAGACGTCACGGGCGCCCTGAGCGTCACCGGCCCCGAGGTAGCGTCCGATGATGGCCTGTCCGGCTATCGCTATGGCGTCGAGGGCGAAGGCGAGCAGGCTCCACAGGCCCAGCGCGATCTGGTGTGCCGCGATGTCGTCGTCCCCGAGACGGGCGGCCACAGCGGTGGCGATCATCAGAATGGCCCGCAGAGAGAGCGTGCGGACCAGCAGCGGCACCCCGGCCTGGGCGGAGGCTCTGATGCCGGCGGCGTCGGGCCGCAGAGACGCGCCATGGCGGCGGGCTCCCCGCACCACCACCGCGAGGTAGGCCACGGCCATACCGCACTGGGCGATGACGGTGCCCCAGGCGGAGCCGGCGATACCGAGGTCCGCGCCGTAGACGAGGCCGACGTTCAGGGCTCCGTTGGCGACGAAGCCCCCGACGGCGACATACAGCGGGGTCCTCGTGTCCTGGAGTCCTCGTAGGACGCCGGTCGCGGCCAGAACGACGAGCATGGCCGGGATGCCTAGTGACGAGATGCGCAGATAAGTGATCGCGTACGGGGCGGCGGTGTCCGAGGCCCCGAACACCTCGACGAGTGTCGGGGCGGCGGGCAGGACCGTCACGATCACGGCGGCGCCGAGCAGAAGAGCCAACCAGATTCCGTCCATGCCCTGGCGGATGGCGGCCGGAAGGTCGCCGGAGCCCACGCGGCGCGCGACGGCGGCCGTGGTGGCGTAGGCGAGGAAGACGAAGACGCTGACGGCTGTCATGAGAAGTGCGGAGGCGACTCCGAGCCCGGCGAGTTGGGCGGTGCCCAGATGGCCCACGATCGCACTGTCGGCCATGACGAAGAGCGGCTCGGCGACGAGTGCGCCGAAGGCCGGGACGGCGAGTGCGACGATCTCCCGATCGTGCTGCCGCCGGATGGCTCTGGGGGGCGCGGGAGCCTGTGTCATGACCACCAATCTAATCGTCCACAGGTAAGAGATGCAATGGGTCTGTGACCCTTACCTCCCTCCGCATCGGGCGTCCACTCGCGCGTCGTTCGAAGGGATCTTGGCCCGACCGGGAAACTTTTTCTTCTGCACAGCCAGTGGATGGGGAAAGTGCAGGTCAGGGGTGGTCGAAAAGAAAAGGCGAGGGCTTGTTCACAGTACTGTCCACCGGGTCATGCACAGGTTTTGCGGAGTTCTCCACAGCATCGGGCTCGTCGTCCACATGGCCTGTGGATAACCAGATTGGCTGAAGGTGCCTGCGGGCCTACGGTGGTCCGGCACCCGCTGCGTCCGTCGGTCGATGAAACCCTCACAATACCGACGCTCCACAAACGGAGTTGGGGCTCTCAATTGTCAGTGCCGTGCCGTAGAACTTGAGGCACGGCGAGGTCCGCTCGGCGGACGGGAGGAGGCTGCTCGGTGAGCATTTCCGAGCCCTTGGACGACCCGTGGGCCGAGAGCGGACCCAGTGATCGTCTGCCCGCTTCCCGCCGACGCGGGGACGGGAGCCGCGGCCGTGACGAACAGCATGATCGCGGCCGGGACAGCGGTGAATGGGAGGGCGGTGGCACCGCTTTCGAGCGGGTACCGCCGCAGGACCTCGACGCGGAGCAGTCGGTCCTCGGCGGCATGCTCCTGTCGAAGGACGCCATCGCCGACGTCGTCGAGGTGCTCAAGGGCCACGACTTCTACAAGCCCGCGCACGAGACGATCTACCAGGCGATTCTCGACATCTACGCCAAGGGCGAACCGGCCGACCCGATCACGATCGCGGCCGAACTCACCAAGCGCGGCGAGATCAACAAGGTCGGTGGCGCGCCCTATCTGCACACCCTCGTCCAGACGGTGCCCACCGCCGCCAACGCCGAGTACTACGCGGAGATCGTCCACGAGCGAGCGGTACTGCGCCGCCTGGTCGAGGCCGGCACCCGCATCACGCAGATGGGATACGCGGCCGACGACGACGTCGACGAGATCGTCAACCGCGCCCAGGCGGAGATCTACGCGGTCACCGAGCAGCGCACCAGCGAGGACTACCTCCCGCTCGGCGACATCATGGAGGGCGCGCTCGACGAGATCGAGGCGATCGGCTCACGCAGCGGCGAGATGACGGGTGTGCCCACCGGCTTCACGGACCTCGACTCGCTCACCAACGGTCTGCACCCGGGCCAGATGATCGTCATCGCGGCCCGTCCCGCCATGGGCAAGTCGACGCTGGCGCTGGACTTCGCGCGTGCGGCGTCGATCAAGCACAACCTGCCGAGCGTCATCTTCTCCCTGGAAATGGGGCGCAACGAGATCGCGATGCGTCTGCTCTCCGCCGAGGCCCGGGTCGCCCTGCACCACATGCGCTCCGGCACCATGACGGACGAGGACTGGACGCGCCTGGCTCGCCGGATGCCCGAGGTGTCCTCCGCGCCGCTCTACATCGACGACTCCCCGAACCTGTCGATGATGGAGATCCGCGCGAAGTGCCGTCGGCTGAAGCAGCGCAACGACATCAAGCTCGTGATCATCGACTATCTGCAGCTGATGCAGGCCGGTGGTTCCAAACGCTCCGAGAGCCGTCAGCAGGAGGTCTCGGACATGTCCCGAAACCTGAAGCTGCTGGCCAAGGAGCTGGAGGTCCCGGTGATCGCGCTCTCTCAGCTCAACCGTGGTCCCGAGCAGCGCACGGACAAGAAGCCGATGGTGTCCGACCTGCGTGAGTCCGGCTCCATCGAGCAGGACGCCGACATGGTGATCCTGCTGCACCGTGAGGACGCGTACGAGAAGGAGTCCCCGCGCGCGGGCGAGGCGGACATCATCGTCGGCAAGCACCGTAACGGCCCGACAGCCACCATCACCGTCGCCTTCCAAGGCCACTACTCGCGCTTCGTGGACATGGCGCAGACCTGATCCCGTGCGATGCAGGGTCTCGCGGCTGATGTCGTCATCTCACGGGCCGTGTCGTACCGATGTCGTGTACGCCATCACCGTGAGACCAGCGCGTGGGTGCTGCTGCTCAGCGCCTCGTCTCGTACCTGGTCAGGATCACGCCGCCGGGAAACGTCCGTGTCTCCACCAGGTTCAGGTTCACCCAGTTGTCCAGCGCGGTGAAGAACGGCGTGCCGCTACCCACCAGGACCGGCGTGGTGGCCAGCACGTACTCGTCAATCAGCCCGGCCCGCATGGCCGCCCCGGCGAGCGTCGCGCCGCCGATGTCCATCGAGCCGCCGTCCTCGGCCTTGAGCCGGGTGATCTCGGCGACCGCGTCGCCGGTGACCAGGCGGGTGTTCCAGTCGACCTTGTCGATCGTCGAGGAGAACACCACCTTCGACATGTCCCGCCAGCGGCGCGCGAACTCGATCTCCGCCGGGGTGGCGCCCGGCTGCTGGTCGCCGGTCGGCCAGTGGGAGCTCATCGTCTGCCACAGCTTGCGCCCGTACAGCGACAGGTCGGTCGCCCGCAACTGGTCGGACCAGAACTGGAACAGCTCGTCGCTCGGCACGCCCCAGCCGATGTCGTCGCCGGGCGCAGCGATGTAGCCGTCCAGGGTCAGGTTCATGCCGTAGATCAGTTTCCGCATGGCGCCAGCCTTCCGTGAGTCGGTCTCACGCGTACAGACCGGCGCGGCGCGGGAAAATCATCGGTGCGCGATCTGAGCGGCGGCGAGAGCCTACCCGCGCGACCCAGGGCCCGTCCGGCGAAATGAGCTCGACGTCGGCCGTGTGGGCGGGTGGACTGAGCGCATGACGACACCTCAGGAAGAGCTGCTGCCCGGCACCCGGCGGGCGCTGCTGCACCGGATCGCCGTGGCCCAGGCCGAAGGACGGGCGCCGTCGCTCGTCGCAGCGGTCGTACGGGACGGGCGGGCCGTGTGGCACGGGGCGCGGACCTCGGTCGACGGGCACGCGCCGGACGAGAACGTGCAGTACCGGATCGGCTCGATCACCAAGACCTTCACCGCCGTGCTCGTGCTGAGGCTGCGCGACGAAGGAGTGCTCGACCTTGAGGACCCGCTGGAGAAACACCTGCCCGGCACCGGCGCGGGGGAGGCCACAGTGGCCGAACTGCTCGCCCACACCGGCGGGTTGGCGGCCGAGTCGCCCGGACCGTGGTGGGAGCGAACCCCTGGCTCACTGCGGCCCGAGCTCGCCGACGTCCTCGGCGACCAGGCGGCCCCGCATCCGGCCGGCCGACGCCACCACTACTCGAACCCCGGCTATACGCTCCTGGGCGCCCTTGTGGAAGAGCTCCGCGGGGCGCCCTGGGAAGACGTACTGCGGCGTGAAGTGCTCGAACCTCTGGGCCTCGACCGTACGACTGTCCGACCGCAGGCCCCGGCCGCGGGCGGCTGGGCTGTGCATCCCTGGGCCGATGTCCTGCTGCCCGAGCCCGCCGAGGACTTCGGACGGATGGCCCCGGCGGGTCAGCTCTGGTCCACGACCGGCGACCTCGCGCGTTTCGCCGTCTTCCTGGCGAGGGGCGACGACCGGGTGCTGAGCGCGGAAACCCTGCGTGAGATGTGGACGCCCGCGGCCCCGGCGGGGCTGGCGGATGTGGCGGACGGCTCCGCATACGGCCTGGGGCTGCAGATCCAGCACCGCGACGGACGGATCCTCGTGGGCCACTCCGGCTCGGTGCCCGGCTTCCTGGCGACCCTCACCATCGGCATGGCGGACGACGTGGCCGCAGTGGTGCTCGCCAACTGCACCTCGGGCCTGCTGACGTCCCAGGTGGCAGCCGATCTCGTACGCATCGTCGCCGAGGCCGAGCCACGGATTCCCGAGCCCTGGCGTCCCTTGCGGGAAGTCGACGGTTCCGTCCTGGAGCTGGCCGGTCAGTGGTACTGGGGGACCAGCCCCTTTGCCCTGCGAGTGACGGCCGACGGGCTTGTCGCCCTGGGGCCGCTGTCCGGCGGCGGCCGACGCTCCCGGTTCAGGCCGAACGGGGACGGCACATGGACCGGCCTGGAGGGCTACTACGCAGGAGAGCTTCTGCGGGCGGTGCAGAGGCCGGACGGGAGCGTCGACCACCTGGACCTGGGGTCGTTCGTGTTCACCCGCGAGCCGTACGACGAGCGGGCCGCGGTGCCTGGTGGCGTCGACCCGGAGGGATGGCGGGGGATCGGCTCTTAGCCTCATGAGAAGGAGCGCCTGTTTCACGTGAAACAGGCGCTCCTTCTCACCAAGTCCGGTCTCCCGGAGAGCGGACTTCTCAGAGCTGCAGCTTGAAGCCCACATGTGAGGCGACGAAGCCCAACCGCTCGTAGAAGCGATGGGCGTCGGTGCGTGCGTTGTCCGAGGTCAGCTGCACCAGCTGGCAGTTCTCCCGGCGGGACTCCTCGATCGCCCACTCGATGAACCGTGTGCCCAGACCGCTTCCACGCTCGTCGGCGTGCACGCGCACACCCTCGATGATCGACCTGGTCGAGCCGCGACGGGACAGACCCGGGACGATCGTCAGCTGGAGGGTGCCGACGACGCGCCCCTCGCGGACGGCCACGACCAGGCGTTGGTTCGGGTCGGCGGTGAGCCGTTCCAGCGCGGTCAGATAGGGGCCGAGGTCGTCCGGCGACTCGCGCTGTGCGCCCAGGGGGTCGTCCGCGAGCATGCCGACGATCGCGGGGATGTCCTCGGCGACAGCGGCTCGTATTTCAAGATCTCCCATGACCGCAACCCTATGCACCCAGGGCGGCGGCAGGCGTCTTCAGCGACTCCACGACCCGTACCAGCGGAGCCAGTTCAGGGTTCTCGGCGGCTGTGTCGAGCGCCTCGCGCAGGGCGCCGTCGTTGGTCGGGCGTGCTTCGGCGAGAAGCTTCAGGCCGGCGTCGGTGACGTTGGTGTAGATGCCGCGGCGGTCGGTGGGGCACAGGTAACGCTCGAGCAGACCGCGGTCCTCGAGCCGGGTCACCAGCCGGGTGGTCGCGCTCTGGCTGAGGACGACGGCGTCGGCCACCTGCTTCATCTGCAGATGCCCGCCGTCGCCGTCGTGCTGTCGGCTGAGCACATCGAGCAGGGAGTACTCGCGCACGCTCAGGTCGTGCCGCGCCTGTAGTGCTCGCTCTATGTGGGCCTCGATCCTCCCGTGCAGCAGGGAGAGAGCGCACCAGCCCTGGGCGAGAGCGGTGAGCGCGGGGTCCGTCGCAGTCATGGGCGTTTCTCCTCGGTCCCGGAGCGGCTGACACCAGGATAGAGCACCTCCGCAATAGTCTGCGGTTGCACATTGCCCGCGTGTGCAACTATTGTGGGCGAACGTAAAGCGCACCTGCAATCGTCTGGGAAGGTTCTAGTCTCCATGCCTCTCGCGCTTCTGGCCCTCGCGATCGGGGCCTTCGGAATCGGCACGACCGAGTTCGTGATCATGGGGCTGCTGCCCGAGGTCGCCGGCGATTTCGGGGTCTCCATCCCCACGGCCGGCCTGCTCGTGACCGGCTACGCGCTGGGTGTCGTGGTCGGCGCCCCGCTCATGACCGTCCTCGGCACCAAGATTCCGCGCAAGCGGATGCTGATGCTGCTGATGTGCCTGTTCATCGTGGGCAACCTGCTCTCGGCCGTCGCCCCGGTCTTCGCCGTGATGTTGATCGGACGGGTGGTCGCCTCGCTCGCCCATGGAGCGTTCTTCGGCATCGGCTCCGTCGTCGCGGCCGACCTGGTCGCCCCCGACAAGAAGGCCGGGGCCATCGCGATGATGTTCACCGGGCTCACCGTCGCCAACGTCGTCGGCGTCCCGTTGGGCACTCTTGTCGGACAGCACATCGGCTGGCGCGTCACCTTCGCCGTCGTCGCCGCGCTCGGTGTCGTCGGGCTGGTCGGCATCGCCAAGCTCGTGCCCGAGATGCCGCGGGCGGAGGGCGTGCGTCTGCGGCACGAACTGGCGGTCTTCAAGAACGCCCAGGTCCTGCTCGCCATGGCGATGACCGTCCTCGGCTTCGGCGGTGTCTTCGCGGCCATCACCTACATCGCGCCGATGATGACGCACGTCGCCGGATTCGCCGACGGCTCCGTCACCTGGCTGCTCGTTCTCTTCGGGCTCGGAATGGTCGGCGGAAACCTCGTCGGCGGCAAGTACGCGGACCGAGCCCTGATGCCCATGCTGTACGTCTCGCTGGGCGCCCTCACGGTCGTCCTGGCGCTCTTCACTCTCACCGCCCACAACAAGGCCCTCGCGGCCGTCACGATCACTCTGATCGGCGCCCTTGGCTTCGCGACCGTCCCGCCGCTGCAGAAGCGTGTTCTGGACCAGGCACACGGAGCCCCGACGCTGGCCTCGGCCGTGAACATCGGCGCCTTCAACCTCGGCAACGCGCTGTCGGCCTGGCTCGGCGGTGTCGTCATCGCCGCCGGCCTCGGCTACACCGCGCCGAACTGGGTCGGCGCCGCCCTCGCAGCGGGCGCGCTGATCCTCGCCTTCGTGTCGGCCGCGTTGGAACGCCGCGACAGCGCTGCCGGCCGCCCGGGCCAGATCGTCGCGGGCAGCACCGCTGCCGAGCGCCAGACAGCGGGCACCCAGGCCGTGCAAGCCGTCCAGAACTGAATGTCGTCCAGCGCCGAATGGCGTCCGTTCGCACCGAACCGCAGCAACACCGCAAGGAGAAGTTCCCCCATGAGCACCACCACTTTCGCGCCCCTGACCATTCACGACGCCGAAGCCCTCGTCTCGGCGGCTCACAGCGCCGCTGAGGCCGCCGGAGTCACGGTCAGCGTCACCGTCCTGGACGCAGGCGGCCATCTGCTGGCCTTCCGGCGGGACGACCGGGCCGTACTGATCTCCGGGGAGACGAGCACGCGCAAGGCGTACACGGCGCTCCAGCTGAACGCTCCCACCGCCGACCTGGTCGACGCCGTTCAGCCCGGAGGCCTCTTCCACACCCTGCCCACCGCGCTCGACCGACCGCTGCTGTTCATCGCGGGCGGTGTGCCGGTCCATCGCGACGGCCGCCTGATCGGCGCGATCGGGGTCGGGGGCGGTGCCCCGGAGCAGGACCACGGCTTTGCCGCGACGGCCGTGGAGGCGCTCGCCTGACGGCGGACGCCCACGCAGAACGCCGGCTCCCCTACAACAGGGGACCCGGCGTTCTTTCGTCCGTCCGTGCCGTCAGCCGGCCGCCACCGTCAATGGAGCGAACCGGCGGCGCCAGTCGCCCGGCAACTCCGAGACCCCGTAGGTCATGACGGCGTTGAACGCGACGGATTCCATGCCCCGCGCCTTCACCCACGCGAGCAGACCTTCGTGGCGTACGTCGATGTCGGTGCGCAGCGGACGATCTGTCCCGGCGGCGAGGGAGGCGAGAAGGGCCTTCGCCGTCTCCGTGTCCCGGGCGATCAGCGGACCCACGACGTGGGTGTTCATGTTGGGCCATGCCGCCGCGTAGCCGACGATCCGGCCCGCGTCCTCGGCGACCCGCAACTGGTCGGCGAAAGCGGGGAGACGGATGATCACGTGCGTGCGATCGACACCGAAGACCTCCTCGTCGAGCCGGATGATCGCGGTGAGGTCCTCGGCGGTGGCCGCACGGGTGGCGATGCCTGTAGCCGGTTCGCCCGGCGTGAACCGCCCCTGCACCATTTCTGCCCGGCCGATGGTCTTGAAGCCCAGCTCCTCGTAGAGCGGACGGCCGTTCGGCGTTGCATGCAGGGTGAGCGGGGTGGTTCCCATGAGGGAGACGATGTGCCGCATCAGCCGCCGGCCGATGCCTTGCCGGGCGTGCCGCTCGGCGACCAGCACCATGCCGATGGCGCCGAGAGCCGGGCGGCCGTACGGTCCGTACTCGCTGACCACGCAGGCGCTGACGAGGCCCCCGTCGGGGTCGTCGATGCCGTATCCCTTTCCGGCCGAGAGGAGAAGGCCCCACTTGTGTTCCTCACGCGGCCACCCCCGATCCTCGGACAAGTCGGCGCAGGCGGTGAGATCGCGGTGCGTCAGGCGGCGGATGGGCAGAGCGATGGGGGAAGGAGTCGGCACGCAGGTCAGGCTTTCCGACCGGTGCCGTTGACGTCCACCCGTTTCCCTTGGACGTACGTGCTTTTGGCCATGTCGTGGCCAACTGCACAGTGCGGCGACAGCGAGCGAGTGTTTCACGTGAAACACGTGCAGCAGAAGCAGAGCAGAGGACCCGAGCAGGGCCGTTGTTTCACGTGAAACAGCCGCGAACGACAGGCTCGGGAGAGCCCCCGTCAGGGAGTTGACAGGACCTGCCGTTAGCCTCGGGCCATGGCGAGACTTCACCTGTTCGACCTCGACGGCACGCTGCTCCACGGAACTTCCGCACCGCTGGAAATTTCGCGCCAACTCGGCATGGAGGCCGAGACGGTGGTTCTCGAGCAGTCGATCTCTGCGGGGTTGATCGGGCCGCCGGAGTATGCGAAGCAGGTATATGAACTCTGGACGCAGCTCACCGAAGATCATGTGACGGCCGCGTTCGAAGGTGCGCCGTGGCTGGCACGTATCCGTGAGGTCTGGGCGGAGATCAGAAGCAGAGGCGAGTACTGCGCCGTCGTGTCGCTCTCACCTTCCTTCTTTGTGGAAAGACTCACCGGTTGGGGCGCGCACGCGGCCTACGGTTCTCGGTTTCCTGCGCTGCCTTTCACCGAACCTGTGGATCCGACGGGGGCGCTCAACGCTGCGGCGAAGGTGTTGATCGCCGAACGGCTGTGCGCGGAGTTCGGAGTGACGAGGGACGGCTGTGTCGCGTACGGGGATTCGCTTTCCGACAAGGATCTCTTCGAGGCCGTGCCGGTCTCCGTGGCGATCAACTCGGACGGCCATCTGTCGGGCCTCGCGACCCACTCCTACGTGGGTAAGGATCTATGGGATGCCTATGAACTGGTGCGTCACGTCCGGTAATTGAAGGAATCGACGGTTCGCGCCCCGAGCGTGTCCCGGGTGGGAAGGGGGGACTTGTCTGGCGAGCTACGGCCGGTATGGTCGACTCCGGTTCGCTTCCGGTACGAGGTGCGCGAGACAGGGTGCACACATTCCGTGCGAGCCGAGAACAGGGCAATGCAGCCTAACGGGACGGAGAGATCGAAGACCCGCATTTCCGGTGATGCGACCGAGGCGTTCACGCAGGATGCGATGCTGCGATGAGAGGGCTGTGCCCCCTGTCGCACTCTCGCCCTACGTGTTCGTGCGGAGCAGAAATACGGGTGGACCGCGGCCGTTTCGGGCGCGGAGCCGAACGGAGAAGCAAGCCGTCTGCGGGGGAAGCAGGCACCTTCCGATCCAGGAAGTGCGCAGACCGACCTAAAGATGTTCGAGGCGAGGCACACCATGGACGCTCCGACCACCAGGTCGGCCGACAACGGCACGTCCGGCGGCGGGGACGGATGGTTCACACCGCGCAAGCAGCCGGAGCCGGCCGCAGGGGGCGAGCAGGGGGCTATGGGCGGCCGTCGCCTCGCCGGCCTGCGTCCTGTGGGCAGGAACACGGCCGATCCGCACGGCGGCAACGAGCCCCAGGACCGCACCACGGACGCCGGCTCCCGAATACAGCCGGGCTCGTCGGCCCCCGCCCCGTCGGCTGCCACGCCGTACCCCGCGACGACGGCTACCCCTGCGAGCGCACCGCCGCCGTCGCCAGCCGGGCCGCAGCCCCTGGTCGAGGGCCCCGTCCAGGCTCAGGCCCCCATCCCGGCTCAGGCGCAGGCGGCCCCTCCTCAAGCCCTCGCCGCCCCTCAGGGGCCCGCCGAGTCGCGTCTGCCCACTCAGCAGCGCACCGCGCTGGCCGAGCCTCGTCCGCCTGAGTGGCAGCAGCCCGCTGTCCCGCCCGCCGAGCCTCTCGTGCCCGCTCAGCGGTCCGCGCAGATGAAGGCCGCATCTCCGGACGCCGTGCTCGTCCGGCGCACCATGACCGAGGTGGGCCCGGTGGCCGACAAGGTCACGTCGTACTTCTACGCGATGCTCTTCGTCCGCCACCCCGAGCTGCGCTCGCTCTTCCCGCCCGCGATGGACGCCCAGCGGGACCGGCTTCTCAAGGCGCTGCTCACGGCCGCCGAGCACATCGACAACACCCCGGTCCTCGTCGAGTACCTGCAGAACCTCGGCCGCGGTCACCGCAAGTACGGCACGCAGGCCGAGCACTACCCGGCCGTGGGCGAGTGTCTGATCGGCGCGCTGAGCAAGTATGCGGACGCCGTGTGGGACGCCGAGACGGAAGCCGCCTGGGTCCGGACGTACACGACGATCTCTCAGGTCATGATCGATGCGGCGGCCGTCGACCAACTGCGCGCCCCGGCCTGGTGGCACGGGGAGGTCGTGTCGCACGACCTCCGAACACCGGACGTCGCGATCCTCACCGTCCGCCCGAACCAGCCCTATCCGTTCCTCGCCGGGCAGTACGCGAGCCTGGAGACGCCGTGGTGGCCGCGGATCTGGCGGCACTACTCCTTCGCCTCAGCGCCCCGCTCCGACGGTCTGCTGACCTTCCATGTGAAGGCCATCCCCGCGGGCTGGGTCTCCAACTCCCTGGTGCACCGCGCACGGCCGGGCGACGTCATCCGGTTGGGCCCGCCGGCCGGTTCGATGACCGTCGACCACACCAGGAACAGCGGGCTGCTCTGTCTCGGGGGCGGCACCGGAATAGCGCCCATCAAGGCGCTGGTCGAAGATGTCGCCGAGCATGGAGCGCGGCGCCCGGTCGAGGTGTTCTACGGCGCCCGCAGTGACCACGACCTGTACGACATCGACACGATGCTCAGGCTTCAGCAGTCCCACCCATGGCTGCAGGTCCGCCCGGTGGTGGACCGGCACGGGCTGCTCCAGCTGCCCGACGCCATACGCACCTTCGGGCCCTGGACCGAGTACGACGCCTATGTCTCCGGTCCGCCCGGCATGATCCGCAGCGGTGTGGACGCCCTGCGCGGGGTCGGCATCCCCGCGGAGCGCATACGCCATGACTCGGTCGAGGAACTCGTCGCCGCGGGCAGCTGACTCCACGCCGCCCACAGGCCACGCCGGCTCAGGACCGGGACGTCAGCCCAGGTCAGGAGCGTGCATGGCGCGGACGCCCTCGATGTTCCCGTCCAGGTAGTGCCGCAGCGACAACGGGACCAGGTGGACCGAGGCGATCCCGACCCGGGTGAAGGGCACGCGGACGATCTCGTATTCGCCGGCGGGCTCCTCGATCTCGGGGCCGTGCCGCAGGGCCGGGTCCATGGACTCCAGGCGGCAGACGAAGAAGTGCTGCACTTTCACACCGGTCGCGCCGCCGTCCTCGCCGATGTGCTCGACGGTGTCGACGAAGCAGGGGACGACATCGGTGATCTTGGCGCCGAGTTCCTCGTGCACCTCGCGGTGCAGGGCGTCCACGACGGTCGCGTCGTCCGGCTCGACCCCGCCACCGGGCGTGAGCCAGTACGGATCCACACCTGGTTTGGTGCGCTTGATCAGGATCAGGTTGTCGCCGTCCAGCAGAACGGCTCGTGCGGTGCGCTTGGCCACGGGTCGGACGGTCATGGAAGAAATGTGGCCCGGCTGGTTCCACGTGAAACATCGCGAAACGTCACCGGGCGAGCTCATACCGTGACACCCCGCGGGAACGGGGTCAGCACCACTCGGCGGCGGCCCTCAGCAGCCACTCGTGGGCCCGGGCCACATGCGGCATCGCCAGCGTTCCGGTGCGCACCACGAGGACGTACGTCCGCAGCGGCGGTACCGCGGGTTCGTGCAGCGCCACGACGTCACCGCGCTCGAGAGCGGTCGCGCACAGATAGCGGGGCAGGACCGCCAGACCGGCGCCCGCGATCGCGCAGGCGAGCACCGCGCGCAGGTCGGGAACGATGACGGTGCCGGAGGCGGCGGGGCGGGAGTCGAAGACGGAGGCCCAGTAGCGGGAGACCAGGGGCAGAGACTCGTGGACTTCGACGACGGGGAGGTTCTCGAGGGCGGACGCGCCCTCGCGGCGCAGTTTCCCGGAGTCGATACGGCCGTCCCACTGCGGGCCGGCGATCAGGACGTGCTCCTCGTCGCACAGCGGGATGGCCGTGAGCAGCGCTCCGCGCGGCCGGGCCGTGCTGATGGCCAGGTCGTGGTGACCGGCGGCCAGGCCCTCCAGGACCTCCTCGGCGGTGCCGAAGGAGGCGCGCAGGGCGAATCCCTGTCCGTCGTCGCCGGACAGCTCTGTGAGCGCGGGAAGGGCCCGCTCGGCGGTGAACTCGGGGGGACCGGCGAGGTGCAGTGTCCGGACGGCGGACTCGTCGTCGAGGCCGGTCTCGGCGATCTCCACCAGGGCATCGAGATGGGGAGCGGCCTTGTGGGCGAGTTCGTCGCCGATGGTCGTGGGTGTCACGCCGCGAGCCTGGCGCAGGAACAGCGGCCGGCCGAGCTGGCGCTCCAGCGTGCGGATCTGGGAGGTGACGGCCGGCTGGGACAGGCCCAGCAGAGCGGCTGCGCGGGTGAAGGAGCCGGCCCGGTGCACGGTCACGAAGGTGCGGAGCAAGGCCAGATCCATCGGGCGTCCTCCCCCTTCCCTGCCTTTCTCCCGGCTCCGAGGCAGGGCCCAACTATAAATAAGTCGATAGGTTTCTGTCGCTACAGTGATTGGACACTGACACAGAGTCAACTAGCCTTGTTCGCGCGGTTCTTCGCGTGCAGAACCGAGGGCGGTCCGAGCCACGAGGGGGGAGGCTCGGACCGTCCGCTGTGCATGACGGATCCCCGACGGGGCGTCCCTAAGGCGGTCACCGCGCCGACTCCTCCAGCGCACGCAGCACATCCGCCACCAGGTCCTCGGGGTCCTCGGCACCGACGGACAGCCGGATGAAGCCCTCCGGCACCGCGTCCCCGCCCCAGCGCCCGCGTCGCTCCGCGGTGGAGCGCACCCCGCCGAAGCTCGTCGCGTCGTCCACGAGCCGTAGAGCCTCGAGAAAACGCTCGGCACGCGCGCGCGTGGGCAGCGTGAAGGAGACCACGCACCCGTAGCGCCGCATCTGCTGGGAGGCGACTTTGTGGGACGGGTCGTCAGACAGTCCCGGGTACCGCAGCCCGCTCACCTCGGGCCTCCCCCGCAGCGCCTGCGCCACGGCCAGGGCACTGGCGTTCTGCCGGTCGACGCGCAGCTGGAGCGTGGCGATCGAACGGTGCGCGAGCCAGGCCTCCATGGGCCCGGGAATCGCCCCGACGATCTTGCGCCAGCGCCGTACGGCCGTCATCGGCTCACCGGCCCGCCCCGTGACATAGCCGAGGAGGATGTCTCCGTGGCCCGTGAGCTGCTTGGTGCCACTGGCCACGGAGAAGTCCGCGCCGAGTGCCAACGGGCGCTGTCCGAGCGGGGTGGCGAGCGTGTTGTCCACGGCCACCAGAGCGCCACGCGCGTGTGCCGCCTCGACGAGCCGCCGGATGTCGCACACATCGAGCCCGGGGTTCGAGGGGGACTCGATCCACAGCAGCTTCGCGCCGTCGAGGACGTCGAGCTGGGCGTCGTCACGGGTCGGCGCGGTGCGCACCTCGATGCCGTAGGCCTCCAGCTGCGCGCGCACCAGCGGCAGCGCCTGGTAGCCGTCGTCGGGCAGCACGACGGTGTCCCCGGCCCGCAGCTGGGAGAAGAGCACCGACGAGATCGCGGCCATGCCGGAGGCGAAGACGAGCGTCTCGACGTCGTCCTGCCCCGGTGCCTCCAGCTCGCCGATGGCGTGCTCCAGGTGGGTCCAGGTCGGGTTCTCGTCACGGCCGTAGGTGTATGGGCCCGTGGGCTCGCCCGGCAGATGGAAATGCGCCGCGAACACCGGACCGGGCAGGGTCGGCTCGTATTTCACCGGCTCGGGCAGCCCGGCCCGTACCGCGCGCGTGCCCTCGCCGGCGCCTCCGGGAGGCCCCTGGGCCGCAGCGGAACCGCTCATGTCAGTCGTCCTTCCACATCGTGTCGTACCGCGGCGAGCAGACCGGCGCTCGCCTCCTCCACCATCTCAAGGCACTCCTCGAAGCCGTCTTGGCCCCCGTAATAGGGGTCGGGGACGTTCAGGTCGCCCTCGGCCGCGGGGTCGTAGGAGCGCAGCAGCCGTACCTTCGCCGCGTCCTCCCGCGTGGGAGCCAGGAGGCGCAGTGCCTTGAGATGGCCGGAGTCCAGAGCGATCACGAGGTCGAGGCGGGCGAACCACGACGGCTCGAAGCGCCGGGCCGTGTGGTCGAGGGCGTATCCGTGCCCCTCCAGGACGGAGAGGGTGCGCGGGTCGGCGTTCTCGCCCTCGTGCCAGTCGCCGGTGCCCGCGCTGTCGACCTCGACCAGACTCTCGAGGCCCGCGTCCGCCACGCGCGCGCGAAAGACCGACTCGGCCATCGGCGAGCGACAGATGTTGCCGGTGCAGACGAAACAGACGCGGTAGGTCATCGTGGTCTCAGTCCCCGTCGGGCAGGACGACGTTGAGCGCCCAGGAGACGACGGAGATGATCAGGCCGCCCAGGACCGCGGTCCAGAAGCCGTCCACATGGAAGCTCAGGTCGAGTTTGTCGGCCAGCCATGAAGTGAGCATCAGCATCAGGGCGTTGACCACCAGGGTGATCAGACCGAGCGTGAGGATGAACAGGGGAAAGGTCAGCACCTTGACGATCGGCTTGACCAGGAAGTTCACCAGGCCGAAGAGCAGTGCGACGACTATGAGGGTGCCGATCTTCTTGCCCGTGCTGTCACCGGTCAGGGTGATCTTGTCGAGCAGCCAGACGGCGACCGCCAGGGCGCCTGCGTTGGCGATCGTCTTGACTACGAAATTCTTCATGTGTCTGATCGTGGCAGAGAGATCGCAAACGAGCACCGGACGAGGGCGGACAAGGTCGATGAAGGCATTCCGGTTGGATGAACTGGAGGCGGAGCGAGCCGCCAACGACGGTGCCTACCTGCAGTTTCTGCATGAACGGAACATGTCGGTCGGGCTGTACGCACTCGACGCGGGCACGCATGATCCACAGAATCCGCACAATCAGGACGAGGTGTACTTCGTCGTGAGCGGACGCGCCTCGATCACCGTCGGCATGGAGACCACCCAAGTGGCGCGTGGCAGCGTGGTGTACGTCCCGGCCGGAGTGGCTCACAAGTTCCATCACATCAGCGAGGACCTGCGGGTCCTGGTCATGTTCTCGCCGGCCGAGGGCTGAGCCTCTCCGTCTCACAGCCGATGCGTGGTCTCGGGGTTCCCTAGGGGATCGGTCAGGGGAGGACAAGGGGTCCGAGGCCTCCGCCGGCACCCTCTTCGGATCTAGCATCGACGGCAGGACATCGAAATGATCCGGCCCGACAGGGGTGCCGGACATCGACCGAAGAGGATGAGGAACCAGAGCGATGCAAGAGATCTTCACGGGACTGCCGTGGTGGGTGAAGTGGGTCGCGGTGCCGGTCATCGCGCTGGTCGTGTTCGGCGGGCTGATAGCCAGCGTCGTCGGGTTCGTGATCGGCCTGCTCTTCAAGCTGCTGATCTTCGTGGCGCTGGTCGGCGGACTGATCTACGTCGTACGGAAGTTCATGTCGAGTTCGTCCTCGCGCAGCGACTGGTGATCGGTACGGGAGGCCGGTGATCGGTAACAGGAATCGCCGGTTCCCTCGGCCGGGGGAAGTTTTCCCGACAGCCCGTCTGCAAGCGGTGGTGGACGGTTAAAGTCCGGAATTCGACGCGGGGACGACCCCGCGAGCGGCGTACACCCCCCTCCCGTGTTCCCCCGCACGGACCGCCCCCTCGCGCTTCGGGAGTGACCCTTGGCCACGGTTGACACCGCATCCGCAGAACCGTTCGCACCTCCCAGCCGGCCGCGTTCCTCCGCACCCCCGCTCCAACGCCCGCCGAACACGGCCGTCCCCGAGCATCCGCACCCCGCGGCCACCCTGATCGGCTCCGTCCAGCGCGCCATGCGTCTGCTGGAGTCCGTCGCCGAGCACGAGTACGGGGCCCCGGCGAAACAACTCGCCCGGGAGACCGGCCTCGCTCTGCCCACGGCCTACCACCTGCTGCGCACCCTTGTGCACGAGGGCTATCTGCGCCGGGACAAAGGGCTGTTCTTCCTCGGCGAGGCCGCCGAACGGCTCGGCAGCAGCGGGGCGGCGCAGAAACGTCGCAGCACGGTCGCCGACACCCTTGCGCAGTGGCGCGATTCGATCGGTGTCCCCGTGTACTACGCCCAGTACCGCGACGGCGAGATCGAGATCATGTGCGTCTCCGACACCCCGGGCAATCCGGCCGTCGAGGAGTGGGCGGACTTCCGCGAGACCGGACACGCGCACGCGATCGGCCAGTGCCTGCTCGCCCAACTGGACCAGGACACCCGACGCGACCATCTGGACCGCTACCCGGTGGAGTCGATCACTCCGTACACCGTGCGTGACGACCACACCCTGTTGCGTCGCCTGGAGCGCATGCGGCGCATGGAACCGGTCGTGGAACGACAGGAGTACGCGCTGGGCACCGTATGTGCCGCCATTCCGATCACCGTGGGCACCACAGCGGCGACGATGGCGATCTCTCTCCCCTCCCACCATGCCGACCGGCTGCTCCCGGCGGCCCGGCAACTGCAGAACGAGGTCGGGCGACTGTTGGGGGCGCTCGCGATCTCTATCAGTATCTGAAAACTCACTCCTTGTGATCTGTTGTGTACGTTCAGCAAGATGCCTGCAGTGTCAAAAGGTTCATTCCCGGCCAGTCGACGGCAAATGACGGGGTAAGGCGATGCGCGAGTCCGTGCAGGCAGTACAGGCAGAAGTCATGATGAGTTTTCTCGTGTCCGAGGAGCTCTCGTTCCGCATCCCGGTGGAGCTCGGGTACGAGTCGTGCGATCCCTATGCCGTGCGGCTCACCTTTCACCTGCCCGGCGATGCCCCGGTGACCTGGGCCTTCGGGCGCGAACTGCTCATCGACGGGGTGGGCAGGCCGTGCGGTGAGGGTGACGTCCGGGTCTCGCCCGTCGATCCCGACGTGCTGGGGGAGGTCCTGATCCGGCTTCAGGTCGGCGGCGACCAGGCTCTGTTCCGCTCCTCGGCAGCGCCGCTCGTGGCCTTCCTCGACCGCACCGACAAGCTGGTCCCGCTGGGCCAGGAGGGTGCACTCGCCGACTTCGACGCCCATCTGGACGAGGCACTGGACCGGATCCTCGCCGAGGAGCAGAGCGCCGGCTGACGGGACGGCGGCGAGCGGTGGCAGAACGCTTCGCCACTGGTGAAGCTATGCAGGAACGCTTCTCCTGTGGTGCTGCGGCCGTTCGGCCGAAGGGGCCTTCTCGGGCCTTCTCAGGCTTCCTGGAGGCTCTTTCCGGTTTTGCCGGGGTGCCCTTGGGGTCCTTGGCCGGGTGCTCCCCCCGGCGGACCCTGCCGAGGGCCTGACGGAGAGCCGGTCGCCCGCCCGAGCCTGCCGCCGCTCCGGCTCTCGGGCGCTCTCCCGCCCTCGCTCCCGCTCTCCCGCCCTCGCTCTCCAGCCGCCCTCTCGTCCTAACGCTTGCGTCGCCTGCCGCGGCCGCCCCGGCCCTGGGCAGGACCAGTGGTCGTCGCTGCCACAGCGGCGGCCGGAGCCGTCGGAGTCGTCTCCTGGGCCGGTACGGACGCCGTTCCCGGACCCGGCCGGTCGGCGGCGACCACCAGGGCGGCCAGGGCAGTCGTGACGGGCACGGAGGCGACCAGGCCGATCGACCCCACCAGCGTGCGCACGATCTCCTCGGCGACCAACTCACTGTTGGCGACGCCGCCCACGCTGCTCTGCGCGATCGAGAAGAGCAGCAACAGCGGCAGCGCGGCACCGGCGTAGGCGAGGACGAGCGTGTTGACCACGGACGCGATGTGGTCCCGGCCGATGCGGATGCCGGCCCGGTACAGCCCGCGCCAGCCCATCGACGGGTTGGCCTCGTGCAGTTCCCAGACAGCCGAGGTCTGGGTGACCGTCACGTCGTCGAGGACACCGAGCGAACCGATGATGATGCCGGCGAGCAGCAGACCGCTCATGTCGATCGACGGGTACAGGCCGTGGATCAGGCCGGTGTTGTCGTCCGTGTTGCCGGTGAGCGCCGCCCAGTCGATGAACACTGAACCGAGGATGCCGATGAGCAGCAGTGAGATGAGTGTGCCGAGCACCGCGACGGATGTGCGGGCCGAGAGGCCGTGACACAGATAGAGCGCGATCAGCATTATCGCGCTCGCCCCCACGACCGCCACGACCAGTGGGTTCGAGCCCTGCAGGATCGCGGGCAGCACGAAGAAGTTCAGCACCAGGAAGCTGATGGCCAGCGCGACGAGCGCCATGACGCCCCGAAGCCGCCCGACGACCACGACGGCGACCGCGAAGATGATGGCCAGCACCCCCATGGGGATGCGCCGGTTCACGTCGGTCACCGAGTACTGCAGGTCCTTCGGCGCGGACGGCTCGTAGGCGACCACGACCTTCTCGCCCTGTTCCAACTGCCGTGACTGGTCCGGCTGGACGATCTCCGTGAATGTACGGCCCTTGTCGTTGCCGGTGTCCACGCGGATCGTGGCCCTCTTGCAGGAGCCGCTCGCCTGCTGCTGCGCGGATGAGCCCTCGGCCGTCGAGGTGTCGCCGGTCGGGGTGTCGCCCGAGGCGTTCACCGACGCGCAGCTCACCTTCACGACCTTGGTGACCGTGGCCTGCTGGGTCTGCCGGTCGAAGCCGACTCCGGTGCGTTCGTGCGCCGGAGCGCCGCCTGGCCACAGCACGACGAGCCCGACCAGCACCGCCGCACCGAACGGGATGAGGATGGCCGCGATGACCTTGCGCAGGTGCTGGGAGACGGGGGCGGCCGGGCCATGACTGTGGCTGTGACCGTGGGAATGCCCCTGGCCCCCGCCGGAACCCGGCCCGTGCCCGTCGCCCGGGCCTGAGCCGTGCCCCCCGCCGGAACCGGGGCCATGACCGTGTCCGCCGCCGGAGCCCGACCCGTTGCCGTGGCCTTCGCCGCGGCCATGGTCGTGTCCGCCGCCGTGGCCGCTGCTGTGGGCTTCGCCCGGGTCGCCCCGAAGACCGTCACCCCGACCGTTGCCATGACCGCGGTCGGGGCTCTGCCCATGACCGTGCTCGCGGTCACGGCCGTATTCGTCGCCGGGGCCAGGGCCGTACCCATACCCTTGGCTGCGCCCGTTGCCGTTGCCGCTGCCGCTGCCGCTGCCGCTGCCGCTGCCGCTGCCGCTGCCGTTCCCGTATTCGTAGCCGCTTCCGCGCCCGTTGGCGGGTGGCCTCTGCCCGGGCCCTCCGCCAGAGCCTGGCCCCCGGCCCTGTCCCGGACCCTGACCTCTGGGAGCACCGCCGCGCGGCCGTCCGTCCAGCCCACTCAGTCCACCCAGCCCACCGGCGTATCCCGGCCCCTGATCGAGGCCACGCCCGTGGTTGTGGCCGGGAGCGTGACCGCCGTTGAAAGCGTGGTCCTCACCGGGGCCGCCTCCAGAGCCGTTGCCATTGCCGGGGCCGCTGCTCGGGCCGTTTCCGGCGCCGGGCCGACGGGGCGGCTCGGGCGGTGGGTACGGAGGCTGGTGTGTCGTGGTCACCGACCGATCATCGCAAGAACGACAGGGGCCCTCTGTTCACCGCGCCCGAATTGACGCTAGCGTGGAGGCACCTTTGCACACGCGGGAGCTCGGAGCACCGGGCTGAGAGGGCGCTGACCTCCGTCTTCGCGATGTTTCACGTGGAACGTCTCTTGAGTCGAGTGATGTTTCACATGAAACGTCGGCAGGCGGTAGCCGCTGCGTCGACCGCCGAACCTGTTACCGGGTAATGCCGGCGTAGGGAGTAGGTCTCATGACCAACAAGGACGCACGCACGCCTGCCTCCGTTCGGGATGAAACGTCCCAAGAGGCCGGGAAGTCCATCGGCTGGCACAAGGGATACGTCGAGGGCACCCGCCCCGACCTGCGGGTGCCGGTCCGACAGGTGCATCTCACCAACGGGCAGTCGGTCGCGCTGTACGACACCTCTGGTCCGTACAGCGATCCGCTCGTCGACACCGACGTCCGCAGGGGACTGCTGCCGCTGCGCGACAACTGGATCATCGCCCGTGGTGACACCGAGGAGTACGCGGGCCGTCCCGTCCGCCCCGAGGACGACGGCATCAAGCACACCTCGCCGCGCGGCGGTCTGCGCAATCTCGACGCGGTCTTCCCGGGGCGGCCGCGGCTCCCGCGCCGTGGCCGCGACGGCAAGGCGGTCACTCAGCTCGCGTATGCGCGCCGGGGGGAGATCACACCCGAGATGGAGTTCGTGGCCATCCGAGAGAACGTTTCTCCCGAGGTGGTCCGGGAGGAGATCGCGGCGGGCCGCGCGGTGTTGCCGGCCAACGTCAACCACCCGGAGATCGAGCCGATGATCATCGGCAAGCGCTTCCTGGTGAAGGTCAACGCCAACATCGGCAACTCGGCGGTGACGTCCTCCATCGAGGAGGAGGTCGAGAAGATGACCTGGGCGACCCGTTGGGGCGCCGACACCGTCATGGACCTGTCCACCGGCCGCAACATCCACACGACCCGCGAGTGGGTCCTGCGCAACTCCCCCGTCCCCATCGGCACGGTGCCGCTGTACCAGGCGCTGGAGAAGGTCGACGGCCGTGCCGAGGAACTGACCTGGGAGATCTACAAGGACACGGTCATCGAGCAGGCCGAGCAGGGCGTGGACTACATGACGGTCCATGCCGGTGTCCGCCTGCCGTACGTCCCGCTCACCGCCAACCGGAAGACCGGCATCGTGTCGCGCGGCGGCTCGATCATGGCGGCTTGGTGCCTCGCGCACCACCAGGAGTCGTTCCTCTACGAGAACTTCGAGGAGCTCTGCGAGATTCTCGCCGCCTACGACGTCACGTACTCGCTGGGCGACGGGCTACGGCCGGGTTCCATCGCGGACGCCAACGACGAGGCGCAGTTCGCGGAGTTGAGGACGCTCGGGGAACTCAACCGGATCGCGAAGCGTTTCAATGTTCAGACGATGATCGAAGGCCCGGGCCATGTCCCGATGCACAAGATCAAGGAGAACATCGACCTTCAGCAGGAGATCTGTGATGAAGCTCCGTTCTATACGCTCGGCCCGCTGACGACGGACGTCGCGCCGGCGTACGACCACATCACTTCCGGCATCGGTGCCGCGATGATCGCCTGGTGGGGCACGGCCATGCTCTGCTATGTCACGCCCAAGGAGCACCTGGGCCTGCCCAACCGTGACGACGTCAAGACGGGCGTCATCACCTACAAGATCGCCGCCCACGCAGCCGACCTCGCCAAGGGGCACCCCGGTGCGCAGGAATGGGACGACGCGCTGTCCGACGCCCGCTTCGAGTTCCGCTGGGAAGACCAGTTCAACCTCGCCCTCGACCCGGACACGGCACGGGAGTTCCACGACGAGACACTCCCGGCGGAACCGGCGAAGACGGCACACTTCTGCTCGATGTGCGGGCCGAAGTTCTGTTCGATGAAGATCAGTCAGAGCATCAACGAGCGGTTCGGTGGAGGGGCCGCCGACGGGGCCTCGGCCGAGGAGATCGCCGAGGGGATGCTGCAGAAGTCGAAGGAGTTCGCGGCGAGCGGAAGCAGGGTGTACCTGCCGCTGGCCGACTGACGCCCCTGGATTGGCGCTGCCCGATCAGGCTCGATGCCTGGCCGACGGCAGCGCCATGAGAGGCGACCGTGACGGGGGGATGCAACATGGAGTATCTGAAGACGACGAAGCCGGTCCGGTCATTGGTCTGGCAGGGCGGTGACCTGGTCGATGTCGTGGGCGGCCGGGCCTGGAACCGCGCCGGTGCGGAGCGCCGTACGGCTACCGATCACGGTTCGGGGTTCGACCAGTTCGACAGATGCGTCGTCTCGCCCTCCGGCCGCTACAGCGTCGTCCATACCGAACGTGGTGCCAGAGCCCTCTTGCTCGACGGAACAAGTCCCGTCCGTGAGCTGACTCGTAGCTCGGACCACGACGAGGACTTCGACTACCCCGTGGCGCTGGCAGTTCTGCCGGACGGCCGGGAGGTCCTGGTCCACTGCCCGGAGGAGTGCAACGTGCTCCAGGTCGAGGAGGCGGCGTCCGGACAGCGCCTCACGACCGGAGCCCGCGAGGCGAAGGATGTGTTCCATTCCCGTCTGTCGGTGAGCGGGGACGGCAGACATCTCCTGGTTGCCGGCTGGGTGTGGCACCCGTACGGAATCGTCGAGGTGTTCGACCTGGAGGCCGCGCTGACGGACCCGGCCGTGCTGGACGGATACGGGGTGCTTCCGATGGATCCGGGGATCGATGCCGAGGTGGTGTCGGCGTGCTGGCTCGACGACGACCGCCTGGCGGTGGCGACCGGAGAGGAGTTCCTCGACGACGAGGAGGTTCTCGCGCTCGGACCCCGTCAGATCGGTGTGTGGTCACTGTCCGACCGTGCCTGGGTACACCGGAGCTCGGTCGACTTCGAGGTCGGCACGATGATCGCGGGAGGCGGTCGAGTCGTCTCGTTGAAGGGACATCCCCGGCTGATCGACGTCAGGACCGGGGAAGTGCTGGAGGAATGGCCCGAGGTGGCGGTTCCCCACCGTGAGGGGGCGTACGGCGTCACCCACATACCGACACCGGTCGCGGCGCTGCATCCGGACGGCACGCACTTGGCGGTCGCTCAGGACGAGAACATCGCGCTCGTTCGGTTGCCGTCGGCCGCAGGCTCGGCAGACTTGCCCCCATGACAGCGCGATCCATGAGCAAGGGCGCCAATCTGCCGGTCGACGCACCGGACGTCCGGGTGGAACTCAGCTGGGCCGAGGGGGTCGGTGCGCCGGACATCGACGTCTCGGCGCTGCTGTTGACGAGCGACGGACGGGTTCGTGACGACGGGGACTTCGTCTTCTACAACCAACCGCTTCATACGTCCGGCGCCGTGAGACACGTCGGCAAGCGGCGGGACTCCGGCGTCATGACCGACTCGGTCCATGTGGACCTCCGCTCGCTGGAGGCCGCCATCACGCGGGTGGTGCTGTGTGCGTCGGCCGACGGCGGCACGTTCGGGCAGGTGACCGGTCTGACGCTGCGGCTGTTCGGCACGGGCGGGCGGTCCGAGGTGGCACGCTTCGAGATGCAGGCCGACACGGAGACGGCGTTCATCGGCGGCGAGCTGTACCTGCGCGAGGGGCGCTGGAAGTTCCGGGCGGTCGGGCAGGGGTATGCGTCCGGTCTCGCGGGAGTGGCCACCGACTTCGGGATCACGGTCGACGAGGATCAGACGGAGGCATCTGCCCCGCCGACTCCGCCTGCTCCGCAGAACCCGCCCAGCCCGCCGAGCCCGCCGGTCTCGCCGAGACCCACTCGTCCGGACTCAGGGGTGATGACCCCAGCTCCAGGTCCTCGGCTGACCAAGGGGGAGGAGCGGCTGCCCGTGGACATGCGCAAGCGGCTGTCGCTGCGCAAGGAGCAGGTGGCCATCAGTCTGAGCAAGCGGGGCGCGGCGGGGATCACCGCGCGGATCGTGCTCGTCCTGGACGCCTCCGGTTCCATGGCGTTCCTGTACTCCCGGGGCGTGGTGGCGGACGTCGTGGAGCGGATGGCGGCGGTGGCGGCACAACTCGACGACGACGGGGAGATGCAGGCCTGGACGTTCGCCAGTGAGTCCGCTCGTCTCCCCGACCTTCGCCTGGGCGAACTCCCCGAATGGCTGCGGCTGCATGTGCGCGTGGGCGAGATCAGTCTGTTCCGGCGCAACAGGAAGCCCCGCAAGGGGATGGAGCCGGGGCAGGTCGACATGCGCGCGGTCGGCATCCAGAACGAGGAGCAGAAGGCGATCGCCCAGGTCAGATCGTATGTGCGGGAGAATCCGGCGACCGCCCCGACCTTGGTGCTGTTCTTCTCCGACGGAGGGGTCTACCGAGACGCGGCGATCGAGCGGGAGTTGCGGGCGGCGGTGGAGGAGCCGATCTTCTGGCAGTTCGTGGGGCTCGGCCGGTCCAACTACGGGGTTCTCGAGCGGTTCGACACGCTGCCCGGGCGTCGGGTCGACAACGTGGGCTTCTTCGCCGTGGACGACATCAGTACCGTCCCGGACCAGGAGCTCTACGACCGGCTGCTGTCCGAGTTCCCCAGCTGGATCACGGCAGCGGGCCGCGCAGGCATTCTCTGACGGCCGCCAGGGGCGGCCCGGCGTACGGCTTGCGCTCCCCTCGGCGGGGTCGGCGGGGGCGCAAGCCGAGTGCCTATTCCGGCTGGTGGTCCGGGCCGCCGAAGTCCGGGCTGGTGTAGTCCGGGCTGCTGAAGCTCGGCCGCTGGCCGGTCGAGCGGCCGTCGTCCGGGCTGCTGAAGCCCGGGCGGTCGTAGCCGATCTTCGGCAGACGGCCGGTCGGAGCCGGTGGGGGTGGGTCGGTGTGCAGGGCGGTCGCCGTGGCAGGGCTGGCCAGGGCCTCCCGGAGAAACGGCAGGATGCCGCGTTCCAGTAGGGCCTCGCGCCAGGCTTCCCTGGCCAGGGCGACCTCCTCGCTCAGTTCGCCGTACGGTTCGGCCTCCAGGGAGGGCCGGTTGCGCAGGGCGGTGAGCAGCAGCGCGACGGTGGCGACGAGGATCGCGGCCACGGCCACGGCCCCGAACGTCCAGCCGGCCGTGAGCATGGTCCGGGCGAACGCCTGCTCGGGGTCGAGCACGCTGAGGATGTAACCGACGAGCAGGAAGATCACCGCGGCGGTCCCGGCGAGAACGGGGGTGAGGACGGCGGCGACGGCGCCCGCCCCGGCGGCCTCGGCGGCCTGGGCCGCCTCCCCCATGGTGGTGGCGAGCCCCATCGCCGCGTTCGGCTCGGCGGAGCCGGTCTCGGACGTGGACGACGGGGTGGACGGCGCCGGATGGCGCAGTTCCTCGCGGACCTTCACGTAGTGCTGGTACTCGGCCGCCGCGGCCACCGTGATGAGTGCGGAGGCGTTGAGCGCCATGGTGCGCAGTTGTTCGGGGTTGAGCCGCTGTCCGACAGCGGCCAGTTCCGGGTGGTGTGGTGCGGAGCGCAGCGCCTCGTCGAGGATCCGCTCGTATTCCTGGCGGTCCTCGCTGTGCAGGTGCTGCGGAACGCTGTTCATGTGCATCCCCCGATGCTCCGTAGGGCTTGGGGCTCGCATGCCAACGAGCCGTCGGGCAGAAACGGAGGGGAGCCTGCTACGGATAGACCGATGGTAGAGCGGCGACGGCATGGGGTGACAGGGGGTTTGCCGAAATTGGCCCCTGGCCTGCGGTGTCACCGAAGGGGTCAATGGGGGGCACAGCATGCCCCGGAAACGGTCAGATATCCAGGGGCAGTTGCTGGACCAGCAGTTTTCCGGCCATCGTCACGCCGCCGTCCATCGCGATGGCCAGTCCCTCGGCGTAGACATGTGGTCCTTCGACATGCGGACCGCCGCTGTCCTCGCCCTCCTCCGAATCCGAGCCGACTTCGCCCAACAGGTAGGGAATCGGGCTGTGGCCGTGAACGATTCGGGTACCGCCGTACGTATCGAGCAGGGAACGGACGGCGTCGGCTCCACCTTCGTCCCGGAAGGAGAAGCGCTTGGTGAACTTGCGGAACAGGTCCCACACCTCGTCCGCGTCGTTGCGCGTGATCGTCTCGCGGACGGTGTCGTTGACCGCCTCGATCGAGTCGCCGTAGTCGAGGTAGGCGGTGGTGTCGGAGTGGACGAGCAGATGGCCGTCGACCTCCTCGACGGCGTCGAGGCGGGCCATCCACTGCAGGTGGTGGTCCTGGAGGCGGTCCATGTCGTACTTCTGGCCGCCGTTGAGCAGCCAGGCCGCCTGGAAGGTGGCGGTGCCCGCGCCGGAGTTGACGGGGGTGTCGCCGAAGCGCTTGGCGCCGAGCAGCAGCAGTTCGTGGTTGCCCATGAGGGCCTTGCAGTATCCGCCGGCCGCGGCGGCCTCGGCGGACAGCCGCATGACGAGGTCGATGACGCCGATGCCGTCCGGTCCGCGGTCGGTGAAGTCGCCGAGGAACCACAGCCGGGCGGTGCCCGCGGCCCAGTTGCCGGCGGCGTCGATCAGGCCCTTCTCCTGCAGTGCGGCCATCAGTTCGTCGAGGTATCCGTGCACGTCGCCGACGACGAACAGCGGGCCCGGGCCGGTCGCGGGCAGCGGAGCCTGGACGGCCGCCGGGTCCACGGCCACCTGAAGGGTGTCGCCGCGTCGGCTGATCACGGGCAGATCGCGCTGGGTGGGCGTGTAGCCGTCCGGATGCTCCAGCGGATCGTCGACGGCCGGCGCGGCGTTGCCCGGATGTGTGTCGTGGTCGTACGGACCGGTCTCGTGGACGTACGCGGGCACCCGGAAGTCGCGCAACGTCGCCGTCCGCTCCACCTCGTCGGGTCCCTGACCGGCCCCCTGAGTCATCAGACCCCTCCACCATCGCGCCGCATCTGCACTCTTCGGGCCGCCTGGTCGCAGCGGCCCGTGGTGCCGTGCGCCCATCATAGGAATGCGGATCGTGCCGTGTGATGACCCAGGGGTGGTGAATCGGAGCAAGGCTCCAGTTCATCGCGGCTTTCGCCCCGATTGGGCCGGGCTTCGGCAGCCCGCACTCACCCGGCGCACACCATGCCCACACCCGTACGGCCGGTTCCGACGGAGTGTACGGGGAGCTGTTTCGGCCGGGGCGGGGGTGAGTTCCGCGGCTGGGGGAGAGGTGCCTCGGTGGCTCGCCGGCTTGCCGAGAAGGGTGATTTCGCCGGATATGACCGCGAGTGGCCGAGGGTGACCGACAGCGGCGGAGTGGTCCCGCACGACGGATTTGCGCTGCCCGGCGCGGCCAGGCCTGCCAGGCACCGCCAAGCGCTGCCTCGTCGCCGCCGGGCACGGCCAAGTGCCGCCGGGCCCGTCAGGAGGCCCGCCCCCGGAGATTCCCGACACCCCACGCACGCACCCCCACCCCCGCGCTGTCGGAAAACGCCCGTACGTGCGTGCCGCCCACCTACGTTGACGCGAATCGCCCGCTCCGGCCGCCCGCGAGCCCCCGGCACCCCGTAAGCCGCCCCCCGCCCGTCCCCCACGGCAGAGTGGGGGACGGGCCGGGGGCGGCCTGGGGTACGGGGTTACTTGCCTTCCGGGGTTCTTGGGGGGCTGACCGTGGTTCGAGGGGGGCGTCGTTGGGAAGACGTCCGCACGATCAGTTCGGTCGGTATTACCTGCTCGACCGGGTGGTCGGATTCCGCCCCCTCGATCGCGTCGATGAGGAGTTGGACCACCGCCGTGCCGATGCGGCGCGGTTTCAGCGAGAGGGTGGTCACGGGCGGCTCGGTGTTGGCGTACACCGTGGACTCGCTGCAGCAGACGATCAGCAGGTCCTCAGGGACCCGCAGTCCGTAGCGGCGGGCGGCGGCCAGCAGATCGGTGCCGTTGGGGTCGAACAGGCCGTAGACGGCGTCCGGGCGGTCGGGGCGGGCCAGCAGCCGGTCGGCGGCCACAGCGCCCGCGCACGGGTCGTGTGCGGGGTAGGCCTCGTAGACCGGGTCCTGGCCGACCCGCTCGCACCACCGCAGGTACGCGCTGGTGGACAGATGCGTGTACGTGTCCGTCGTGGTGCCCGTGAGCAGGCCGATGCGGCGGGCGCCGGCGTCGGCCAGGTGGTCGAGGATGTCGAGGACGGCGGCCTCGTGGTCGTTGTCCACCCATGCGGTGACCGGGAGCGTGCCGGCCGGGCGGCCGTCGGAGACGACCGGTAAACCCTGCCGGACGAGCTCGCTGACCACCGGATCCTGGTCGGAGGGGTCGATGACGACCGTGCCGTCCAGGGCGACGTTCGACCACACGTCGTGGCGTGAGGTCGCCGGGAGGATGACGAGTGCGTAGCCGCGGGCGAGCGCTGCCGACGTCGCGGCGCGCGCCATCTCCGCGAAGTACGCGAACTCGGTGAAGGTGAAAGGTTCATCCCCGTACGTGGTCACGGTCAGGCCGATGAGTCCTGACTTGCCGGTACGGAGTGTTCGGGCGGCCGCTGAGGGGCGGTAGCCCAATCGGTCGGCGACCTCGCGGACATGGCGTCGGGTGGCGTCGGGGAGCCTGCCCTTGCCGTTGAGGGCGTCGGAGACGGTCGTGATGGAGACTCCGGCGGCGGCGGCCACGTCCCTGATGCCCGCCCGGCCCGGCCGGCTGCCTCGGCGTGAGGTTTCCGCGCGGCTCACCTGGTGCTTCCCTGCTGCTGTCATGGCGAGCCGATAGTAGGGCTCATTCGGTGGGGTAGGGCGGACGCATATGCACGCGTTGACAGGCACGTTTCTGCAAGGCTGTAGGACAGTAAGTGCCTTGGAAACAAAGGCAGTTGGCCGTTCCAATGCCAAGACGTGACGTGTCGACACGCATGAGCCTGCCAAGGCACCGATGTTTCGAAGAGGTCTCAACTCACCTGCACGAGGGATGCGCGCCACGGCGTGAGCCACCGGCGCGTAGATATATGTGCGGCGCGCCCCCTGGGGCGTACGCCTTCGTACGCCTTCGTCCTCAGAAGTCGCGGAGGTCCCTCCGATCCGTGCCGAGGTCCCTCCTCGGCCGTACGCAAGCTGTACGCAGCCGCAGCTGTACGCAGCCGCGCCGAATCCTCATAAGGTGAGCAGTATTGAAGCCGGTGGTGGTCCGGTGGTGGTCACGAGGAGGACTGCGGTGAGCGAGACGAGCCCCAAGCTGCGCGCCGAGCTGGAGGGGATCCCCACCTACAAGCCGGGCAAGCCGGCCGTGTCCGGTGGTCCCGCGGCCTACAAGCTTTCGTCCAACGAGAACCCCTATCCGCCGCTGCCGGGCGTGCTGGAGAGCGTGACGGCCTCGGCCGCCTCCTTCAACCGCTACCCGGACCTGGCCTGCACGGGCCTGGTGAACGAGCTCTCCGAGCGCTTCGGCGTCCCCACCTCCCACCTGGCCACGGGCACCGGCTCCGTCGGCGTGGCCCAGCAGCTCGTCCAGGCGACCGCGGGCCCCGGCGACGAGGTGATCTACGCCTGGCGGTCGTTCGAGGCGTACCCGATCATCACGCGGATCAGCGGCGCGCGGGCCGTGCAGGTGCCGTTGACGCCGGGTGATGTGCACGACCTGGACGCGATGGCCGACGCGATCACCGACCGGACCCGGCTGATCTTCGTCTGCAACCCCAACAACCCCACGGGCACCGTTGTGAAGCGGGCCGAGCTGGAACGGTTCCTCGACCGGGTGCCCAGTGATGTGCTGGTCGTGCTCGACGAGGCCTACCGGGAGTTCATCCGTGACCCCGAGGTGCCGGACGGCGTCGAGCTGTACCGGAAGCGGCCCAACGTCTGCGTGCTGCGGACCTTCTCCAAGGCCTACGGCCTCGCGGGGCTGCGCGTGGGCTTCGCCATCGCCCACGAGCCGGTGGCGGAGGCGCTGCGCAAGACGGCGGTGCCGTTCGGCGTGAGCCAGCTCGCACAGGAGGCCGCGGTCGCCTCGCTGCGCGCCGAGGACGCGCTGCTCGGCCGGGTGGGCTCTCTGGTGTGCGAGCGGCTCCGGGTGGTCGAGGGGCTGCGGGCGCAGGGCTGGACGGTGCCCGAGACACAGGCCAACTTCGTGTGGCTGCGGCTGGGCGAGCAGACGGTCGCCTTCGCGGCGGCGTGTGAGCAGGCGGGCGTCGTGGTGCGGCCGTTCCCGGGCGAGGGCGTGCGGGTGACGGTCGGGGAGAACGAGGCGAACGACATCTTCCTGAAGGTGGCGGAAGGGTTCCGCAACGAGCTGTAGCCGGCGCTGCACTGGGGGGTTTCCGCGGGTAAGCGGGACCCCCCTTTCCCTGTCGAAAATCGGTACTGCATACTAGCTTGTGAATGTGAACGCTTTCACAAGCGGCTCTCGCAAGCGTCTGAGGTAAGGAGTGACGACGTGGACCTGGCTCTGGCGCCGGAGACACTGGCGCGCTGGCAGTTCGGCATCACCACCGTCTACCACTTCCTCTTCGTGCCCCTGACGATCTCCCTCGCGGCCCTCACCGCCGGGCTGCAGACCGCCTGGGTGCGCACGGAGAACGAGAAGTACCTGAGGGCGACGAAGTTCTGGGGCAAGCTCTTCCTGATCAACATCGCGATGGGTGTCGTCACCGGCATCGTGCAGGAGTTCCAGTTCGGCATGAACTGGTCCGACTACTCGCGCTTCGTCGGCGATGTCTTCGGCGCCCCGCTCGCCTTCGAGGCCCTGATCGCCTTCTTCTTCGAGTCCACCTTCATCGGCCTGTGGATCTTCGGCTGGGACAAGCTGCCGAAGAAGATCCACCTGGCCTGCATCTGGATGGTCTCGATCGGCACGATCCTGTCCGCCTACTTCATCCTCGCGGCCAACTCGTGGATGCAGCATCCGGTCGGCTACCGGATCAACGAGGAGAAGGGGCGGGCCGAGCTCACCGACTTCTGGGCCGTGCTGACCCAGAACACCGCGCTCACCCAGGTCTTCCACACCCTGACCGCGGCCTTCCTCACCGGCGGCGCCTTCATGGTCGGCATCGCAGCCTTCCACCTGTACCGCAAGAAGCACATCCCGGTGATGAAGACCTCGCTGCGACTGGGCCTCATCACCGTGGTCATCGCCGGTCTGCTCACCGCCGTCAGCGGCGACCTCCTCGGCAAGGTCATGTTCAAGCAGCAGCCGATGAAGATGGCAGCTGCCGAGGCACTGTGGGACGGCGAGGCGCCCGCGCCCTTCTCGGTCTTCGCCTACGGCGACGTCGAGAAGGGGCACAACAAGGTCGCCATAGAGATCCCCGGTCTGCTGTCCTTCCTCGCGAACGACGACTTCACCTCGTACGTCCCCGGCATCAACGACGTCAACAAGGCCGAGCAGGAGAAGTTCGGGCCCGGCGACTACCGGCCCAACATCCCCGTCGCCTACTGGGGCTTCCGCTGGATGATCGGCTTCGGCATGACGTCCTTCGCGATCGGCCTGGCCGGACTCTGGCTGACCCGCAAGAAGTTCCTGCTGCCCCAGCACCTGAGGGTCGGCGAGGACGAGGTGCCGCATGTGGTGCTGTTCAGGAACAAGGCGCTCAACCCGAAGCTCACCAGGCTCTACTGGCTGACGGCGATCTGGACCCTGGGCTTCCCGCTGATCGCCAGTTCCTGGGGCTGGATCTTCACCGAGATGGGCCGCCAGCCCTGGGTCGTCTACGGCGTCCTGCAGACCCGCGACGCGGTCTCCCCCGGGGTCTCCCAGGGCGAGGTCATCACCTCGATGATCGTCTTCACGACGCTGTACGCGATCCTCGCCGTCGTCGAGGTCAAGCTGCTGGTGAAGTACGTGAAGGCCGGCCCGCCCGAGCTGACCGAGGCCGACCTGAACCCGCCCACGAAGATCGGCGGCGACCCCCGTGACGCCGACAAGCCGATGGCCTTCTCGTACTAGGCCGAGGGAGCTGCACAGTCATGGAACTGCACGACGTCTGGTTCGTCCTGATCGCCGTCCTGTGGACCGGATACTTCTTCCTGGAGGGCTTCGACTTCGGGGTCGGCATCCTCACCAAGCTGCTCGCCCGCAACCGGCCCGAGCGGCGCGTGCTCATCAACACCATCGGACCCGTCTGGGACGGCAACGAGGTGTGGCTCCTCTCGGCGGGCGGCGCGACCTTCGCCGCCTTCCCGGAGTGGTACGCCACGCTCTTCTCCGGCTTCTACCTGCCGCTGCTGTTCATCCTGGTCTGCCTGATCGTGCGGGGCGTCGCCTTCGAGTACCGGGCGAAGCGGCCCGAGGAGAACTGGCAGCGCAACTGGGAGACCGCGATCTTCTGGACCTCGCTCCTCCCCGCGTTCCTGTGGGGCGTGGCCTTCGGCAACATCGTGCACGGCGTGAAGATCGACCGGAACTTCGAGTACGTCGGCGGCTTCTGGGATCTGCTCAACCCGTACGCGCTGCTCGGCGGCCTGGTGACGCTGACGCTGTTCACCTTCCACGGTGCGGTGTTCACGGCCCTCAAGACCGTCGGTGAGATCCGGGAGCGGGCGCGGAAGCTGGCGTCCCAGGTCGGTCTGGCGACCGCTGTGCTCGCGCTGGTCTTCCTGTCGTGGACGCAGGTCGACGGCGGGGACGCCAAGAGTCTGGTCGCGCTGGTCGTGGCGGTCGCCGCCCTGGTCGCGGCGCTGGTGGCGAACCAGGCGGGGCGTGAGGGCTGGTCGTTCGCCTTCTCCGGTGTCACCATCGTGGCCGCCGTGGCGATGCTCTTCCTGACGCTCTTCCCGAACGTCATGCCGTCCTCGCTCAACGAGGACTGGAGCCTCACGGTGACCAACGCCTCGTCGAGCCCGTACACCCTGAAGATCATGACCTGGTGCGCGGCGATCGCCACACCGCTCGTGATGCTCTACCAGGGGTGGACGTACTGGGTGTTCCGCAAGCGGATCGGTACGCAGCACATCGCCGAGCCTGCGCACTGAGTCCCCGTTGGGGTGTGTTTCACGTGAAACACACCCCATGAGGAGAGGGCGTGTTTCACGTGAAACATGCTCTTTGAGAAGAGGGTGTTTCACGTGAAACCGATCGACCCGCGTCTGCTTCGGTACGCCCGCGCCACTCGCCTCTTCCTGGTGGCGGTCGTCGGTCTGGGTGTCGTCGGAGCGGCGCTGGTCATCGCTCAGGCGATGCTCATCGCCGAGGCGGTGGTCGGCGCCTTCCAGCACGGCATGTCGGTCGCCGAGCTGCGCACTCCCCTGCTGCTGTTGGCGGCGGTCGCGCTCGGCCGTGCGCTGGTCGCCTGGCTCACCGAACTCGCCGCACACCGCGCGAGCGCGGCGGTGAAGTCGGAGCTTCGGGGGCGGTTGCTGGAGCGGGCCACCGCGTTGGGGCCCGGCTGGCTGAGCGGGCAGCGCACCGGCTCGCTGGTCGCCCTCGCCACGCGGGGCGTGGACGCTCTCGACGACTACTTCTCGCGCTATCTGCCGCAGTTGGGGCTGGCGGTGGTCGTCCCGGTCGCGGTGCTCGCGCGGATCGTGACCGAGGACTGGGTGTCCGCCGCGATCATCGTCGGGACCCTGCCCCTGATCCCGGTCTTCATGATCCTCATCGGCTGGGCCACCCAGTCGCGGATGGACCGTCAGTGGCAGCTGCTGTCCCGGCTGTCCGGGCACTTTCTGGACGTCGTCGCCGGGCTGCCCACGCTGAAGGTGTTCGGGCGGGCCAAGGCGCAGGCCGACTCGATCCGGCACATCACCGGTGAGTACCGGCAGGCGACCATGCGGACCCTGCGGATCGCGTTCATCTCGTCGTTCGCGCTGGAACTGCTGTCGACGCTCTCGGTGGCCCTGGTCGCCGTGACGATCGGCATGCGGCTCGTGCACGGGGAGATGGACCTGTACATCGGCCTGGTGATCCTTGTGCTCGCGCCCGAGGCGTACCTCCCGCTGCGGCAGGTCGGGGCGCAGTATCACGCGGCGGCCGAGGGACTGGCGGCCGCCGAGGAGATCTTCGAGGTGCTGCAGACGCCGGCACCGGCTCCGGGAACGGTCGAGGTCGTCGAGGGCGGGGTCGCCTTCGAAGGCGTTACCGTCCGCTACCCCGGACGCTCCGCCGATGCCGTCTCGGACGTCTCCTTCACCGTCGACGCCGGCGAGACGGTCGCGCTCGTCGGACCGAGCGGCACGGGCAAGTCGACCCTCCTGAACGCCCTGCTGGGCTTTGTGCGGCCGGCCGAGGGCCGGGTGCTGGCCGGGGGAGTCGACCTCGCAGCGGCTGACCTCGAGCAGTGGCGGTCCCGGATCGCATGGGTGCCGCAGCGCCCGCACCTCTACGCTGGCACGATCGCCGAGAACGTCCGGCTGGCCCGTCCCGACGCCGACGACGCAGCCGTCCGCAGTGCGCTGGCGGATGCGGGGGCGCTGGAGTTCGTCGACGCGCTGCCCACCGGGGCCGACACCGTGCTCGGCGAGGACGGGACCGGGCTGTCCGCCGGGCAGCGGCAACGGCTCGCGCTGGCCCGGGCGTTCCTCGCGGACCGGCCCGTGCTGCTCCTGGACGAGCCGACGGCCGCGCTCGACGGGGAGACCGAGGCGGAGGTCGTGGCGGCCGTACGGCGGCTCGCGGCCGGGCGGACGGTCCTGCTGGTCGTGCACCGGCCGGCACTGCTGGCGGTGGCGGACCGCGTCGTGCGGCTGGCCGACGCCGAGACACGCGGGCCCGTGGAAGCCACCCCCGGGCACGCTCCCGCACCGCGGGAAGAGGCGGCTGCGGTATCCGTCGCGAGCGATGCCGAGCCGGGCCCCGCCGTGACCGGGGGCAGCGTCCTCGCCCGGGTCCGTGCCATGGCCGGAGCCCGGCGCGGTCGGCTCGGCCTGGCGCTGCTGCTGGGAAGCCTCGCCCTCGGCAGTGCCGTGGGACTCATGGCCACCTCCGGTTGGCTCATCTCGCGGGCCTCGCAGCAGCCGCCGGTGCTGTACCTGATGGTGGCCGTGACGGCGACCCGGGCCTTCGGCATCGGGCGGGCGGTGTTCCGGTACGCGGAGCGGCTCGTGTCGCACGACGCCGTGCTGCGGATGCTGGCCGACACCCGGGTCGCCGTCTACCGGCGACTGGAGCGACTGGCGCCCGCCGGGCTGCGGGCGACCCGCCGGGGCGATCTGCTCAGCCGGCTGGTAGCCGACGTGGACGCCCTGCAGGACTATTGGCTGCGCTGGCTGCTGCCCGCCGGGGCCGCCGTGGTCGTGGCGGTCGGGTCCATCGCCTTCACGGCCTGGCTGCTGCCCGCGGCCGGGGCCGTGCTCGCCGCCGGGCTGTTCATGGCAGGGGTGGGCGTCCCGCTGGTCACCGGCGCCGTGGCGCGCCGGGCCGAGCGTCGGCTCGCGCCCGCCCGAGGGGTGCTCGCCACCCGTACGGCCGACCTGCTCACCGGCACCGCCGAACTGACCGTCGCGGGCGCCCTGCCCGCCCGCAGCGCCGAGGTGCGTGCGGCGGACTCCGTGCTCACCCGGATCGCCTCGCGCGCCGCGACCGCCACCGCGCTCGGCGACGGACTGATCGCGCTGCTCTCCGGGCTGACCGTCGCGGCGGCCGCCCTGGTGGGGGCCCAGGCGGTCGCCGACGGTCGACTGAGCGGCGTGACCATGGCCGTCGTCGTCCTCACCCCGCTGGCCGCCTTCGAGGCTGTCCTGGGGCTGCCGCAGGCCGTGCAGTACCGCCAGCGGGTCCGCAGAAGCGCGGAGCGGGTGTTCGAGGTGCTGGACTCCCCCGAGCCGGTGCGCGAGCCGGAGCGGCCCCACCAGAGCCCCGCGTCGCCGTTCCCGCTCGTCGTCGACGGGCTGGCCGCGCGCCACGCCGGAAAGGACCGGGACGCGCTCACCGGAGTCGGTCTCACCCTGACGCGCGGGCGCCGGATCGCGGTCGTCGGACCCTCCGGCTCCGGGAAGACCACGCTCGCCCAGGTGCTGCTGCGCTTCCTGGACGCGGGCGCGGGCTCGTACACGCTCGGTGGAGTGGACGCCCGCTCCCTGGACGGCGACGACGTACGCCGGCTCGTCGGGCTGTGCGCGCAGGACGCACACCTCTTCGACAGCTCGGTCCGAGAGAACCTGCTGCTTGCCAGGAAGGGGGCGAGCGAGGAGGAACTGCGGGACGCGCTGGCGCGGGCCCGGCTGCTGGAGTGGGCCGACGGGCTGCCCGACGGGCTCGACACCCTCGTGGGCGAGCACGGTGCCCGGCTGTCCGGCGGGCAGCGGCAGCGGCTGGCGCTGGCCCGGGCGCTGCTCGCGGACTTCCCGGTCCTGGTGCTCGACGAGCCCGCCGAGCATCTGGACCTGCCGACCGCCGACGCACTCACCCAGGACCTGCTGGCCGCGACCGAGGGCCGCACGACGCTGCTCATCACGCACCGGCTGGCCGGTCTCGAGGCGGTCGACGAGGTGGTCGTGCTGGACGAGGGCCGCGTGGTGCAGCGCGGTCCCTACCTGGCACTGGCCGCCGAGGAGGGGCCGCTGCGGAGGATGGCCGAGCGGGAGGAGGCCTCGGAGCTGCTGGTGGGCGCGCGGTGACCGGCGCGCACCTGCACTTCGAGTCCGGACAGCGTGACTACAGCTCGGCGAGCAGTTGCTCGATGACGACGGCCACGCCGTCCTCGTTGTTGGCGACCGTGTGTCCGGAGGCCGCCGCGAGCACGTCCGGGTGTGCGTTGCCCATCGCGTACGACCGGCCGGCCCAGGTGAGCATCTCGACGTCATTCGGCATGTCCCCGAACGCGACGACCTGCTCGTGGGAGATGCCGCGCTCCGCACAGCACAGGGCCAGCGTGCTGGCCTTGGAGACGCCGGGGCCGCTGATCTCCAGCAGGGCGCTGGGGCTGGAGCGGGTGACGTTGGCGCGGTCGCCGATGGCCAGTCGGGCGAGTGTGAGGAAGGCGTCGGGGTCGAGCGTGGGGTGGAAGGCGAGGATCTTCAGCACCGGCTCGCCGTCCCCGGGTCCGTCCGGCGCCAGCAGTTGCTCGGCCGGCGCGAGATGGTCGGGGATCTCCATGTGCATCTTGGGGTACTCCGGCTCCTGGTTGAAGCCGTAGGTCTGCTCGATGGCGTACATGGTGCCCGGCGCCGCCTCACGCAGCAGCCGTACGGCGTCCAGCGCGTTCTCCCGCGCCAGCTCGCGCACCTTCACGAACCGGTGGGCGCCGGGGCCGCCGTGCAGGTCGACCACGGCGGCGCCGTTGCCGCAGATCGCCAGGCCGTGCCCGTGGACGTGGTCGCTGACGACGTCCATCCAGCGGGCCGGGCGGCCGGTGACGAAGAAGACCTCGATGCCCGCCTCCTCGGCGGCGGCGAGGGCGGCGACGGTGCGCGGCGACACCGACTTGTCGTCGCGCAGCAGGGTGCCGTCGAGATCGGTGGCGATCAGCCGCGGCGGGAGGGCGGCGGCCGGGGTCTCGGGCTGTCGAGTCGCTGAGGTCACCGGGTCATTCTCGCGCATATGTCCGCACGGCCGTGCGGCAGTCCGCACACATGAGGCACGGAGCGGCACAGAGCGGCACCGTTGGCCTGCTGCCGAGGTCAGCGCAGCTGAGCCGGGGCCTCCATGGCGATCTGCTCGAAGATCTTCTCGTCCACGGCGAAGTCGGATTCCGGGATGGGCCAGTGGACCACGATCTCCGTGAAGCCGAGTTCCTGGTGGCGGCCCGCGAAGTCGACGAAGGCGGCCAGGGACTCCAACGGACGGCCGCGGTCCGGCGTGAACCCGGTGAGCAGGATCTTGTCCAGCTCCTGTACGTTCCGCCCGCGCGCGGCACAGGCGTCGGCCAACCGCTCGGCCTGGCCGCGAAGGGCCTGGACCGACTGCTCGGGGGTGCCGTTCTCGTACAGCTTGGGGTCGCCCGTGGTCACCCACGCCTGTCCGTACCGAGCCGCGAGCTGCAGCCCACGCGGTCCGGTCGCGGCGACCGCGAACGGCAGCCGGGGGCGCTGGAGGCAGCCGGGGATGTTGCGTGCCTCGTGCGCCGAGTAGTAGTTGCCCTCGTAGGACACGGAGTCCTCGGTGAGGAGCCGGTCCAGCAGGGGTACGAACTCGGCCAGCCGGTCGGCCCGCTCGCGCGGGGTCCATGGGTCCTGGCCCAGAGCGGTGGCGTCGAAGCCGGTGCCGCCCGCGCCGATCCCCAGGGTCACCCGGCCGTCGGAGATGTCGTCCAGGGAGATCAGCTCCTTGGCGAGGGTCACCGGGTGCCGGAAGTTCGGCGAGGTCACCAGCGTGCCCAGGCGCAGGCGCTCGGTGGCGGACGCGGCGGCGGTCAGCGTCGGGATCGCGCCGAACCACGGGCCGTCGCGGAAGCTGCGCCAGGAGAGGTGGTCGTAGGTGTACGCCGTGTGGAAGCCGAGCTGTTCGGCCCGTGTCCATGTGGAACGGCCTCCCTCGTTCCAGCGGAGGTACGGGAGGATCACGGTGCTCAGGCGCAGACTCATGTCATCGAGCGTATGCGGACGACCGTGTTTCACGTGAAACAGTCACCGCACGCGGCCGCGCAGCCACGGGCTGAGGCCGACCAGGCCTCAGTGGTCGGCAGGGGGCTCAGTGCTGCTCGGGAAAGCGCAGGTAGCGCGGAGGCACGGCCTGCGTCAGCCACACTCCGTTCTCGCTGACGTGGAAGACATGGCCGTCACGGTGCATGGCGCTCGCGTCGACGGAGAGCACCACGGGGCGGCCGCGGCGGGCGCCGACGCGGGTCGCGGTCTCCCGGTCGGCCGAGAGGTGCACGTCGTGCCGGTTCATGGGCCGTAGTCCCTCGGCCCGGATCGCGTCCAGGGAGCGGGCCACGGTCCCGTGGTACAGGTACGACGGTGGGGTCGCCGGGGGGAGTCCGAGATCGACCTCGATGCTGTGGCCCTGGCTGGCGCGGATCCGGGTGCCGTCGATCGCGAAGCGCTTCTTGTCGTTGGCGTCGACGACGTGGTCCAGTTCGTCGCGGGTGAAGTGGAAGCCGTGCGCGGCGCACGCCGCGATGAGCTCGTCGATCTCGACCCAGCCGGCCTCGTCGAGGGAGAGGCCGATGCGCTCGGGCTGGTGTCGCAGGTGCTTCGAGAGGTACTTCGACACCTTCACGGTGCGTCTCTCGTCCATGCCCGTTTTCTGCATGTCCTTTTCGTTCATTCGCTCAGCATGACGTGAGAGACGCGGATCACGCATTTTGTTTTGGGGGGAGGTTTGATCCACAGCCAACTGTAGTTATCCACAGGCTAATTGGCGATTCTGTGGACAACTGGCGGACGATTCAACGGCCTTCGTCAAGATCATCTGACGGGCGGTGGCTTGAGGCAAGGCGGTCCAAGGCGCGGGCCCGCACTTCCTGTTCGGCCGCGAGCGCGAGGAACTCCGCGGCACGCTCCGCGCCGACCAGCGTCTCCACGGCCCGCATTGTGGCGGCCGGGATCCGCACGGAGCGCTGCTCGGCGGAGGCAGCGGCACCGGGCGGAGGATGGTCGCCGTCGAGGTGCCGACGCAGCTGACGGGCGGCGAACAGACGCATGGCACGGGCCAGTTCGGCGTCCACGGTCTGCTGGGCGAGCGGGCGCAGCCGTCGTACGAGCGAGGCGGCCTCGGCCGCGTCCGCGTCGGTCGGACGGTATGGACCTTGGAGGTACCGCGCGAAGACGTGCTCGGTGGTGAACTCCAGGAAGCGGGAGGCGATGTGCTCGACCTGGACCCTCAACTCCCGCAGATGCGCGGTGATTGCCCCGAGCGGAACCCCCGCCGCGTGCAACTCCACTGCCACGGCCAGTTCCTGGGGACTGGGCACGCGGAAGGCGTCGTCGTCGCCGGGCACCGGCTGCAGCACGCCCAGCGCCACGGCGTCGGCGATCGCCGTGTCGTCGGCGGTGCCGGCGAAGCGGGCGGCGAGGTCGGTCCGGGAGACCTGGGAAGGCTCTTCGTCGGTCCAGGGGCCGTCGACCTCGGCGACCAGCCCCAGGACGCCGCCCAGGCCACGGCCGGTGTCATGGGCGTCGAGGAGTTCCTTGATGGAGGCGAGGGTGTAGCCGCGGTCGAGGAGGTCGGCGACCTGGTGGAGCCGGGTGAGATGGACGTCGGAGTAGTGGTTGGCCCGCCCACGGCGCTCGGGGCGGGGGAGCAGACCGCGGTCCTGGTAGGCGCGGATGGTCCGGACGGTCGCCCCGGAGAGCTGGGCGAGGGCCTCGATGCGGTACGGGGGCCTGGCCGCCGAGGGGGCGGCGGTCAAAGTGCCGCTCCCCGGACCGTCGTTGTCGCCGCGCGGGCCGAACCGGCTCCCGCGCGTGCTCGATCGACGCGGTGGCTCACAGGGGCGGTTCCAGGCGCGCCAGTGCCCTCAACGCCCGCGGCAGGAACCGCGACAGCGCGTACGCGCCCTTCGCCTCCACCGTGACCGGAACCAGCGCCTCGTTGCGCGTGACCGCCCGCAGGATCGCGTCCGCGACCTTCTCCGGCGGGAAGTTGCGCAGCCCGTACACGCGCGTGGAGCGTTCCTGGCGGCGGCGCTCCTCCTGCGCGTCCACGCCCACGAAGACGGCCGTGGCGGTGATGTTGGTGTTCACCAGGCCGGGACAGATCGCCGTGACGCCGATGTCCCGGCCGGCCAGTTCCGCGCGCAGGCACTCGCTCAGCATCAGGACCGCCGCCTTGGAGGTGCTGTACGCGGGCAGTGCCTTGGAGGGCTGGTAGGCGGCCGCGGAGGCGATGTTGACGATGTGGCCGCCCTGTCCGCGCTCGGCCATCCGCCGGCCGAAGAGACGGCAACCGTGGATGACGCCCCACAGGTTGACGTCCAGCACCCGGCGCCAGTCGTCCGACGACGTGTCGAAGAAGGAACCCGAAAGACCGATGCCCGCGTTGTTCACCAGCACGTCCAGCACGCCGTGGTCGGTGTGGACCTTCGCCGCGAGCTTCTCCATCGCCTGCTCGTCGGAGACGTCCACCGCCTCCGCCCAGGCCTCGGGCGCGCCGATCAGACGGGACAGCTCGGCGGTGCGGGCCGCGCCCTCCGCGTCCCGGTCGACGGCGATCACCCGGGCCCCGGCCTCGGCGAACGCGAACGCCGTGGCCCGCCCGATACCGCTGGCCGCGCCGGTGACCAGCACCAGCCGCCCGCCGAAACGCTCGGCGTACTCGCCGGCCGCGGCCTTGCGCACCGGCCCTGGACCGCTGCTCTCCCGGTCCTCCCCCGCGTTCTCCCGGTCCTCCCCCGCCCGTTCCCGCTCGATCGACGTGACGAAGTCGTCGATCCAGGAGGCGAGCTGGTCGGGGCGGGTGCGCGGGATCCAGTGCCCGGCGGGGAGGGCGCGCCGGGTCAACCGCGGCACCCACTCCTCCAGTTCGTCGTACAGCCGCTCCGACAGGAACCTGTCCCCCAGGGGCGTGATGAGCTGCACGGGCGCGTGCGCGTACGCGTCGGGGCGCGGGCGGCGCAGCCGGGTCCGTACGTTGTCCCGGTACAGCCAGGCGCCGTGTGCCGCGTCCGACGGCAGCGACGGCGTCGGGTACGCATCGCCCCGGACCTTCTCGACGCGTCGCAGGATGCCCGGCCAGCGCTTGCCGAGCGGCCCGCGCCAGGCGAGTTCGGGCAGCACGGGGGTGTGCAGCAGGTACACGTACCAGGACTTGGCCCCCTGGCCGAGGAGTTGACCGACCCGGCGCGGAGTCGGCCTGGTCAGACGCTTGTTGATCCAGTGGCCGAAGTGGTCGAGGGACGGTCCGGACATCGATGTGAAGGACGCGATCCTGCCCTCGGCGCGGCGCACGGTGACGAACTCCCAGGCCTGCACCGATCCCCAGTCGTGTCCCACCAGGTGCACCGGCCGGTCCGGGCTGACCGCGTCCACGACCGCCAGGAAGTCGTCCGTCAGTTTCTCCAGGGTGAAGCCGCCCCGCAGCGGCTTAGGCACGCCGGAACGGCCGTGGCCCCGGACGTCGTAGAGGACGACATGGAAGCGGTCGGCCAGCCGGGGCGCGACCTCGGACCACACCTCCTTGCTGTCCGGATAGCCGTGCACCAGGACGACCGTCGGATCCGAGGGGTCCCCCAGCTCGGCGACGCACAGCTCTATCCCGCCGGTCCGCACCCGGCGCTCGCGCGCACCTTCGAACGACACCGCTGCCGTCACCTCTCCTCCGCCCAGCGCCGCGTGTGCGGCAGATCGTCGTCCAGCCAGAAGGCGCTCTCCTCGGGATCCTTCGAGTCCGTCACGACGAGGATCTCCTCGAACTTCGCGCCGGTGCCCCGGAAGCCCAGGTGGGGCTCGACCGCCCACAGGCCCGGGCGGGGCGGATGGTCGGAGAAGCGGTACGGCGACCACAGCGGGGACCAGCCCTCACGGTGGCCGTGCAGCGCGTCGGCTGCGAGGCCCTTCAGGGACTGCGTCCCGAACCCGAAGAGACGCGGGGACCAGCGGCGCGGTGCGACCCGGTCCACCTTGTGCGCGATCACGCCGAAGGGGTACGCGCGATGCCGGTTGGCGTAGCCCTGGCGGGCCATGAGGCGATCCACGTCCTCGTAGATCTCCCGCAGCGACCGGCGCTCGCGCACCTCGCGAAGGATCAGCTCGCGGTGCGCCTCCAGGTCGGCCATCAGCTGCTCCTGCACCGGGTGGCGGCCGAGCGCGCCCGAGTAGCCGACGTCCGCCGTGCAGCCCCGGTACACCGGGGCCAGGTCGAGGATGAACGGCATCCCGGGCTCCAGCCGGCGGCCGGTCGGGAAGAACTGGAGCGGGATGCGGAAGTCCACGAACGCCGTGCGGTCGCCGAACCAGGCGAAGGGGAGATGGAACCAGTCCCGGACCCCGCGCTCGCGCAGCCACTCCCGCTGCATCCGAGCCGCTTCGCGCTCCGTCACCCCCGGTCGCAGGTCGGCCGCGACCGCCTCCGCACACTCGTACGCGAGCCGCTGGACCTGCCTGAACCCGTCCAGTTCCGCGGCGAGTTCGCTGTTCACTGCCGTCGTCATGCCGCCCCGTCTTCATCGACTGCGGTACGTGTCCGTAACTTGACACCGGCGAATGTGACAGTTGTTAGAGTCGGCGTCAATAGGGGGTGATCGCAGCTGTGGACAAGTCAGGGACGGGTAGCTCTCAGGTTGGGGATCCCCTAGGGTCCCGTACATCTGAGGTGTGATGCGAAGACGGCTCTCCGGGGTGACGCCCGGAGTGGTCCAGGTCACTACCGTTTGTGCCGTGACTGTGATCGCGACCGAAAGCCTGAGCAAGCGGTTCCCCCGGGTGACCGCTCTTGACCGGCTCTCCGTGGACGTCGGGCCCGGTGTGACCGGGCTCGTCGGAGCCAACGGGGCCGGCAAGTCCACGTTGATCAAGATCCTGCTGGGTCTGTCGCCCGCCACGGAGGGCCGAGCCGAAGTGCTCGGTCTCGACGTCGCGAGCAAGGGCGCCGACATCCGCGAGCGGGTCGGCTACATGCCGGAGCACGACTGTCTGCCGCCCGACGTCTCGGCCACCGAGTTCGTCGTGCACATGGCGCGCATGTCCGGCCTCCCGCCCACCGCCGCCCGCGAGCGCACCGCGGACACCCTGCGCCATGTCGGTCTGTACGAGGAGCGCTACCGCCCCATCGGCGGCTACTCGACCGGCATGAAGCAGCGGGTGAAGCTCGCCCAGGCCCTCGTCCACGACCCCCAGCTGGTCTTCCTGGACGAGCCGACCAACGGCCTCGACCCGGTCGGCCGCGACGAGATGCTCGGCCTGATCCGCCGTATCTACACCGACTTCGGCATCTCGGTCCTGGTCACCTCCCACCTGCTGGGCGAACTGGAACGCACCTGCGACCACGTCGTCGTCGTGGACGGCGGCAAGCTCCTGCGCTCCAGCTCCACCACCGACTTCACCCAGACCACGACCACCCTCGCCATCGAGGTCACCGACACCGACGACCACCCGGACGGCACCCGCGCGGTGCGCGAGGCGCTCCACGCGCGCGGGGTGGACGTCCTGGACGCCAACAGCGGCCTGCCGGGCGCCGGGCACATCCTGCTGCTGACCGCGCAGGGCGAGGAGACGTACGACGTCGTCCGGGACGTGGTCGCCGACCTGGGCCTCGGCCTGGTGCGCATGGAACAGCGCAGGCACCACATCTCCGAGGTCTTCACGGACAGCGACACCGCCGCAGGCACCGGCACCGGCAACGACCAGCAGCGAAAGGAGGCCGTCGGCCATGGCAGTTGAGCACCCGGTCACCGCCCCCTCGGGTGACCAGACCCGGATCCACAACATCGGCTACCGCAGCTACGACGGCCCCCGGCTGGGCCGCGCCTACGCCCGGCGCTCCCTCTACTCGCAGTCCCTGCGCGGCTCCTACGGCCTCGGCCGTTCGGTGAAGTCCAAGGTGCTGCCGATGCTGCTGTTCGTCGTGATGTGCGTGCCCGCGGCCATCATGGTCGCCGTCGCCGTCGCCACGAAGGCCAACGAACTCCCGGTGGACTACACGCGCTACGCGATCGTCATGCAGGCCGTGCTCAGCCTGTACATCGCCTCCCAGGCGCCCCAGTCCGTCTCACGCGACCTGCGCTTCAAGACCGTGCCGCTGTACTTCTCGCGGCCCATCGAGACCGCGGACTACGTACGCGCGAAGTTCGCCGCGCTGGCCTCGGCGCTCTTCGTCCTCACCGCCGCCCCGCTGCTGGTGCTGTACGTGGGCGCACTGCTGGCCAAGCTGGACTTCAGCGACCAGACCAAGGGATTCGCTCAAGGACTCGTCTCCGTGGCACTGCTCTCGCTGCTCTTCGCCGGCATCGGCCTGGTCATCGCCTCGGCGACCCCGCGGCGCGGCTTCGGCATCGCCGCCGTCATCGCCGTCCTGACCATCTCCTACGGCGCCGTCTCCACGCTCCAGGCCATCGCCGAGGCCCAGGACAGCAGCAGCTCCATCCCCTGGATCGGCCTGTTCTCGCCGGTCACGCTGATCGACGGCGTGCAGTCGGCCTTCCTGGGCGCCTCCTCCGCCTTCCCCGGCGGAGTCGGCCCGTCCGACGGAGAGGGCGTGGTCTACGTCCTCGTCGTCCTCGGCCTGATCGCCGCGAGCTACGGCCTTCTGATCCGCCGCTACCGGAAGGTGGGCCTGTGACCACGCTCAACATCGACCACGTCTCCCGCTGGTTCGGCAACGTGGTCGCCGTCAACGACATCACCATGACCATCGGCCCCGGCGTCACCGGCCTGCTCGGCCCCAACGGCGCCGGAAAGTCCACCCTCATCAACATGATGGGCGGCTTCCTGGCCCCCTCCACCGGCACGGTCACCCTCGACGGCCAGCCGGTCTGGCGCAACGAGGACATCTACAAGCACATCGGCATCGTCCCCGAGCGCGAGGCGATGTACGACTTCCTCACCGGCCGCGAATTCGTCGTCGCCAACGCCGAACTGCACGGCCTGGGCGCCAAGGCCGCCCAAAGGGCCCTGACCACGGTCGAGATGGAGTACGCGCAGGACCGCAAGATCTCCACGTACTCCAAGGGCATGCGCCAGCGCGTGAAGATGGCGTCCGCCCTGGTCCACGACCCGTCGCTGCTCCTGCTCGACGAGCCGTTCAACGGGATGGACCCGCGCCAGCGCATGCAGCTCATGGACCTGCTGCGGCGCATGGGCGACGAGGGCCGCACCGTGCTGTTCTCGTCCCACATCCTCGAAGAGGTCGAGCAACTCGCCTGGCACATCGAGGTGGTCGTCGCCGGGAGGCACGCGGCCAGCGGCGACTTCCGCAAGATCCGCCGCCTGATGACCGACCGCCCGCACCGCTACCTGGTGCGCTCCAGCGACGACCGCGCCCTCGCGGCCGCGCTGATCGCCGACCCGTCGACCTCCGGCATCGAAGTCGACCTGGCGGAGGGCGCGTTGCGCATCCAGGCCGTCGACTTCGGCCGCTTCACCGCGCTGCTGCCGAAGGTCGCCAGGGACCACGGCATCCGGCTGCTCACGGTCTCGCCTTCCGACGAGTCCCTCGAGTCCGTGTTCTCGTACCTGGTCGCGGCGTAGGAGGCCCAAAGATGTACGACCCCACAGTCGCCCGACTCACCTACCGGGCCCTGCTCGGCCGTCGCCGGGCCCTCATCCTGAGCGCCCTGCCCCTGCTGCTGATCGCGATCTCCGTGGTCGTGCGCGGCCTGGCCGGCGCCGACGACCAGACGGCGTCCGACCTGCTCGGCGGGCTCGCGCTCGCCACGATGGTCCCGATCATCGGCGTCATCGCCGGCACGGGCGCGATCGGCCCGGAGATCGACGACGGCTCCGTCGTCTACCTGCTGTCCAAACCGCTGAAGCGGCCGACGATCATCTTCACCAAGCTGATCGTGGCGATCGCGGTGACGATGGTCTTCTCCGCCCTGCCGACGCTGATCGCCGGGTTCATCCTCAACGGCAACGGCCAGCAGATCGCCGTGGCCTACACGGTGGCCGCCCTGGTCTCGTCGATCGCCTACGCCGCGCTGTTCCTGCTGCTGGGCACGGTGTCCCGGCACGCGGTGGTCTTCGGTCTCGTCTACGCCCTCGTCTGGGAGGCGCTGTTCGGCTCCCTGGTGCCGGGTGCGCGCACGCTCAGCGTCCAGCAGTGGTCGCTGGCCGTCGCCCACAAGGTGGCCGGCGGGGACCTCGTCACCTCGGACGTCGGCCTGACCACGGCGACCGTGCTGCTGGTCGCGGTGACCGTGCTGGCCACCTGGTACGCGGGCCAGAAGCTGCGGGCGCTCACGCTCGCGGGTGAGGAGTGAGGAGCCCTGCCGGGTGGGCCGTTCGTTCTTGACGGCGGCTTCACCCGCGTCTCTGCACACTGGGCGAAGCGGACACCGCGCGGACGGTGCGCGGACATTGCTGGGAGGACGGGGATGGCGGACGACAAAGCGGTGAGCGGCGGTCGCGGGCCGTCCGAGGGCGAGGTCTGGGACGACCTCGTCCTGGACGAGGACTTCATACGGGCCGCCGAGACGTCCGAGCCGTCCGCCCGGGCCCGGATGCTGGCCGCACGGTGGCGGGCGGAGGAGCCGGAACCACAGCCATGGCGCTCCGACGATCCGCCCGCGGGCTGGTTTTTCAGCAAGGCGCGTCGACGCAGGTGGCGCCGCCGGTAGTGCGGTTGTGGTTCGCGCCGGGTCCTGCGCGTCGCACGGGTGTTTTATTCGGTGGCGTCCAACTCGTCCCTCGGGCAGAGTGGTTGTAGCCCCAGGGCCGGGAATGAACCGGCGTCACAGACCGGGAGAGGAAGCTCGGCGATGTCCATGCACGGCATTGCGTCGAGCTACCTTCAGGGCAGCCAGTGGTGGGTTCGGGTTCCGGAGTAGTTACCCCTCCGTCGAACCCGTCCCGCACAGGGGAGCTGCCCGGGGCGGCCGCTTCGAGCACGCGATGTCGCTCTCGCGTGGGCCGCCCACCCGGCTGGGGGCATACGTCAAAGACGGATCGCCTGCGGCGATCGGGTGACCGCCGGAGTCAGCTCAGCAGGCGTTCCAGGACGACCGCGATGCCGTCGTCCTCGTTGGACGACGTCGTCTCGTTCGCCACTGCCTTCAGTTCCTCGTGGGCGTTGGCCATGGCCACACCGTGCGACGACCAGCCGAACATCGGGATGTCGTTGGGCATGTCGCCGAAGGCGATCGTGTCGGCGGCCTTCAGACCCAGCCGGCGGGCCGCCAGGGAGAGCCCCGTGGCCTTGGAGAGGCCCAGGGGGAGCAGCTCCACGATGCCCTCGCCGGCCATCGCGACCGTGACGAAACCGCCCGCGGCCTGCCGGGCCGCCTCGGCCAGCGCATCGTCCGACAGCTCGGGATGCTGTATGTAGATCTTGTTCAGCGGCGCGGACCACAGGTCGGACACGTCCGTGAAGGGGGTCGAGGGGAGCGCGCCGGTGACCGCGTAACCCGGTCCCACCAGCACGTCTCCGTCCAGGCCGTCCCGGCTCGCCGCCAGGTACAGGGGTCCGACCTCCGCCTCGATCTTGGCCAGCGCCACGCCCGCCAGCTGCCGGTCCAGGGTCACCGACGTCAGCAGCCGGTCCTCGCCGGCGTCGTACACCTGTGCGCCCTGGCCGCAGACCGCGAGGCCCTCGTAGCCGAGGTCCTCGAGGATGTGCTTGGTCCAGGGGACCGCGCGGCCCGTCACGACGATGTGCGCCGCGCCCGCCGCGGTGGCCGCGGCGAGGGCGTCACGGGTGCGCTGCGAGACCGACTGGTCGGAGCGCAGCAGCGTCCCGTCGAGGTCGGTCGCGATCAGGCGGTAGGGGAACGCGGTGGTCACTTGGCCACCGGCTCCAGGAGCTCCCGGCCGCCGAGGTAGGGGCGCAGCACCTCGGGCACGTACACGGAGCCGTCGGCCTGCTGGTGGTTCTCCAGGATCGCGACGATCGTGCGCGGGACCGCGCACAGCGTGCCGTTGAGCGTGGCCAGCGGGCGGACCTGCTTGCCCTCGCGCACGCGGATCGACAGCCGGCGGGACTGGAACTCGGTGCAGTCCGAGGTCGAGGTCAGCTCGCGGTACTTGCCCTGCGTCGGGATCCAGGCCTCGCAGTCGAACTTGCGGGCGGCCGAGGAGCCGAGGTCACCGGAGGCGACGTCGATGACGCGGAACGGCAGCTCCAGCGAGGACAGCCACTGCTTCTCCCACGCCAGCAGCCGCTGGTGCTCGGCCGCCGAGTCCTCGGGCGTGACGTACGAGAACATCTCGACCTTGTCGAACTGGTGGACGCGGAAGATGCCCTTGGTGTCCTTGCCGTGCGAGCCCGCCTCCCGGCGGAAGCAGGGCGAGAAGCCGGCGTAGCGCAGCGGCAGCTTGTCCGCGTCGATGATCTCGTCCATGTGGTACGCGGCGAGAGGGACCTCGGAGGTGCCGACCAGGTAGAGGTCGTCCTTGTCGAGGTGGTAGACGTCCTGGGCCGCCTGGCCGAGGAAGCCGGTGCCCGCCATCGACTGGGGGCGGACCAGGGCGGGCGTCAGCATCGGGGTGAAGCCGGCCGCCGTGGCCTGGGCGATCGCCGCGTTGACGAGGGCGAGCTCCAGGAGTGCGCCGACGCCGGTGAGGAAGTAGAAGCGGGAGCCGGAGACCTTCGCGCCGCGCTCGACGTCGATCGCGCCGAGGATCTGGCCGAGCTCCAGGTGGTCCTTGGGCTCGAAGCCCTCGGCGCCGAAGTCGCGGATCTCGCCGTGCGTCTCCAGCGTGACGAAGTCCTCCTCGCCGCCGACGGGCACGTCGGGGTGCACGAGGTTGCCGAGCCTTTGCAGGAGCTCCTGGGTCTCGGCGTCTGCGGCGTCGCGCTCGGCGTCGGCGACCTTGACGTCGGCGGCGAGCTGGCTCGCCTGCTTCAGCAGCTCGGCCTTCTCGTCCGCGGAGGCTTTGGGGATGAGCTTGCCGAGCGACTTCTGCTCGGCGCGCAGCTCGTCGAAGCGGACGCCGGACGACCTGCGCCGCTCGTCGGCAGACAGGAGAGCGTCGACGAGCGCGACGTCCTCTCCACGGGCGCGCTGGGACGCGCGCACACGGTCGGGGTCCTCACGGAGCAGGCGAAGGTCAATCACGCGGCCAAGGCTACCCGTGCGGGCTTGCGGCTCACGACTCCATTCTGACGCGCGCCTGCTCGCCGTTCCGGCCTTTGTCCTGAATGATGCCTTACGTTCCACTATGGGGTAATTGCCGAGCGTGTCAATAAAAAGTGTCTCACTCCCTGGGACGGGGCATGCGGCGGGCGTTGCGTTGACTCGATTCCCTTGTGGAAAGCGGGACTTGGAGGCGGTGTTGTCCACAGGTGTCCACACGCTCGGAATAGTTATCCACAGGGTGTGCGAAAGATCTGTGGACATCGGAATTGATCATTCCGATACCGCTGTACGGGGTCGTCAATTCCTTGGCCAAACCCGCTCCGGACACACTTTCGGGTGGAAAAGGGTCGCCCCAAAGGATTGATCCAAGGAAACAGGTGGACGAAGGGTGACCCGCGGGGCGAGGGCCTCGAGTGGAGGCGGTAGGGCGATTTGTCGACCGGATGGCACTTCGTTGTCGACTTGTCCCCAGGTCGAGAAGCAGTCCTGTGGATAACTTCTGTGGATAACGAAGATGTGCAGATAGGACCGGACCGGAACCGGGCTAGAACCGGCCGTCCTGGCAGCGCGCGACCCAGTCCGACGCCGCCACGAACTCCCCGTCCGAGGTCCCGGACAGCGGAGCGGCGACGTCCGCAACGCTCACCTCCGCACGCGGGTACGAGCCGAGGAAGCGCACCTCGCGGCAGATCCGCTTCAGCCCCATGAGCGCCTCGGCCATCCGACGGTCGGAGATGTGCCCCTCGGCGTCGATGCAGAAGCAGTAGTTGCCGATGCCGGCGCCCGTCGGACGGGACTGCAGCAGCATCAGGTTGACGCCCCGGGTGGCGAACTCGCCCAGCAGGTCGCGCAGGCCGCCGGGATGGTCGTCGCTCTGCCACAGCACCACGGACGTCTTGTCCGCACCGGTCGGCGCCGCCGGGCGGGCCGGCCGGCCCACCAGCACGAACCGGGTCTGGGCGTTCTCGGCGTCGTGGATCCCGGTCTCCAGGGCGGTCAGCCCGTACCGTGCGGCCGCGAACTCGCCGGCGAAGGCCGCGTCGTAACGGCCCTCCTGGACCAGCCGGGCGGCGTCCGCGTTCGAGGCGGCCGACTCCCAGAGGGCGTCCGGGAGGTTCGCCTTCAGCCAGTTGCGCACCTGCGGCTGCGCGGCCGGATGCGCGGAGACCGTCTTGATGTCCGCCAGCTTCGTGCCGGGCCGCACCAGCAGCGCGAAGGTGATCGACAGCAGCACCTCGCGGTAGATCATCAGCGGCGCGCCCGCGACCAGCTCGTCCAGCGTGGTCGTGATCCCGCCCTCGACGGAGTTCTCGATGGGCACGAACGCGGCCTCGGCCTCGCCGCCGCGCACCGCGTCGAGCGCGGACTGCACCGACACATACGGGATCAGCTGCCGGGTGGCCGCCTCCGGAAGCGTGCGCAGGGCGACCTCCGTGAAGGTGCCCTCGGGGCCGAGATACGCATAGCTCGCTGGCATGACCTCACCCTAATGGCCCTTGCGGAGACAGGCGTACGCATCTCACGGCAGCCCCTGGAAGGAATGAATCCGCCCGAGGGACCGTAACTTCACGAGAACCGTGACTTCCGGTGGCGCCGTGACTTTCCGTGGGGCCCTGGCGTCACGCCACCTCGGCTCATGCTGCCCGGCTCGCGCCACCTCGGCTCGCGCCCGCTCAGCTCATGGCTGCCCGGCTCGCGCCCGCTCGGCTCATGCCTCCAGCAGGCGCTGCCCCACGTACTCCCCCTCTGCCGCGCCGCCGGGCACCGCGAACAGGCCGCTCGCCTCGTGGCGGATGTACTTCGACAGGGCGTCGCCGCGGTCCAGCTTGCGCTGCACGGTGACGAAGGCGCGCAGCGGGTCCGCCTGCCAGCAGACGAACAGCAGGCCCGCGTCCGGAGTGCCGTCCGGGTCGATGCCGTCGTGGTAGGAGAAGGGCCGCCGCAGCATGGCCGCGCCGCCGTTCTGGTCGGGCCGGGTGATACGGGCGTGCGCGTTGATCGGGACGACCAGATCGCCCTTCGCGTCGGTCTTCTCCAGGTCCATCTCGGTCGTCTCGCTGCCCCCGGACAGCGCCGCCCCGTCGGACTTCCGCCGCCCGACGACCTGCTCCTGCGCCTTGAGCGACAGCTTCTCCCAGTCGTCGAGGAGCATGCGGATACGGCGGACGACGGCGTAGGAGCCGTCGGCCATCCAGGCCGGGTCCTTGGTGCCGGACGCCGGGACGAAGATGCGCTCGTCGAAGTCGGAGTCGGTCGGCTTGGGGTTGCGGGTGCCGTCCATCTGGCCCATGAGGTTGCGGGCCGTCATGGGGTGGGCCGTGGCCCCAGGGGTCCGGTTGAAGCCGTTCATCTGCCAGCGAACCTTCGCCGCGCTGCCCGCGTCCTTCTGGATCGCGCGCAGGGCGTGGAAGGCGACCAGAGCGTCGTTCGCGCCGATCTGCACCCACAGGTCGCCATTGCTGCGGGTCTTGTCGAGATGGTCGGAGGAGAAGTCCGGGAGCGGGTCCAGCGCGACCGGACGCTGCTTCTCCAGCCCGGTGCGGGCGAAGAAGCTGTTGCCGAAGCCGAAGGTGACCGTCAGCGAGGAGGGGCCGGCGTCCCGGGCCACATCGGTGTCGTCGTTCGCGGTCGCCTCGCCCGCCATCAGCCGTCGGGCCGTCTCCGACCAGCGGCGCAGCAGTGCGGCGGCCTCCTTGCGGCCCGAGCCGGCCGCGAGGTCGAAGGCGACCAGATGGCCGCGGGCCTGGAGGCCCTGGGTGATGCCGGGCTGATGTTTCACGTGGAACATCGCCTGCCCGGCCCCGATCGAGGAGAGCGGGGTCGCCTGCGCGGGCGCTGCCGCATAGCCCGCGGCCGCGCCCGCCGCGCCGAGGACGAGCCCGGTGGCTCCGGCCGTGCCGAGCAGCTTGCGCCGCGTCAGCCGCTCGGGGGAGGGGGACTCCGACGAAACACTCGAATCGGCGCGTGTGGGGGTCTCGGGTGTGCGGGCCTCTGGAATGGACTGGTCGGGCATGGTGCGGTCAGCCGATCTGCGCGTTCTTGGAGACGGTCACCTGGTCGATGTCGGAGGTCCGTACGGTCACGGCGATCTTCCACTCGCCGGCCATGGGGATCTGCACTCCGCTCGCCGACCAGTGGCCGGTGGTGATGTGGTCGGGGACGACGGGCAGCGGCCCGATGTCCTGGGCTTCGAGGGTGAAGGCGACCTTGACCTCGGGCACGTCGAACGCACGGCCGTTGGGCCGGGTCACATAGACGTGCATCTCGTTGGCGCCGGCGCGTGCGGGGTCGAGGTCCACGCTGACCACGCCCTTGCCGTCGGCGCCGCCCGTGTCGAAGGACATGTCCAGCGTCAGGGCGCCCGAGGTGGAGTCCGAGGAGTCCGCGGAGGGGTCCGTGGAAGAGGACGAGGAGGAGCGGGTGGCCTTCGCCGCGTCCTGCTCCGTACGGCCCGGCTCGGTCGACGTCAGGACGGTGGTGACGGCGAGCAGCACCACGGCGACGCCGGCCTCGGCGAGCACCGAGCGGCGCAGGCCGAACCGGTCGGCGTCGGACTCCCGCAGCCGCTTCTGCCGCGTGGCGTCGACGGCGGCCTGCTGCCGGGCGAGCTGCGTGGCCCGCTCGGAGCCCGAGCCCCCGGAGCCGGTCTTGCCGCCCCCGGAGGCCGACTTCGCAGCAGCAGCGGCGGCGGCGTCGATCGTCCCGGCCGAGGCGGCGACGGGCTCCTTCTCCGACGCGGACGCCTCGGAGGCGGATGCCGCGGACACCACCGCCGCCTCGGTCGTCGTATCCCCCGCAGCGCCCGCCGCAGTGTCCCCGGCGGTATCCGTCGCGGTGTCCGCAGTCGTGTCCGCCGTCGTATCCGCCAGCCGCGCCGTCCACCGTCGCGAGATCCACGCGATGCCGACGAGCAGCGCCACGAGACAGATCTTGATGAGCAGCAGTTGGCCGTAGCGGGTGTCGGTGAAGGCGGACCAGGAGCCGAGCTGGCGCCAGGACTGGTAGACGCCGGTGACGACCACGGCGAGGACGCTGCCGAAGGCGACCTGGGAGAAGCGGCGGACGGCGGTGCCCTCGACGGGCCGGTCGGCGGGCGCTCGGTACAGCGCGACGAGGAGCGCGGTGAGTCCGCCGAGCCAGGTCGCGACCGCCACGAGGTGCAGCACGTCGACCGGCATCGCGATGCCCGGCTGCAATCCGGTCGACGCGTGCTCGGCCATGGCCCAGCTCGCCGCGAGCCCGGCTGCCACGACCGTTCCGCCGATGGCGAGCCCGAAGGTCAGATCCCGCTTCTCCTCGCCCTCGCGCTTGTCGTAGGCGCCGAAGAGCACGGCGATGAACAGCGCGGCCGCGGCGAGCAGCAGCAGCCGGGAGACCAGGGCCGCGCCGGTCTTGGTCTGCAGGACCTGGCCGAGAAGTGCGAGGTCGAAGACGTCGCCGACCTTCCCCGAGCTGGTGTAGGCGCCGCGCAGGAGCAGCAGGAACAGGGTGGCCGCGGTCATCGCCAGCCAGCCGGAGACGACGAGCCGCTGCAGCGCCCGTACCCCGGTGCCGCGCTGCCAGCAGGCCAGCACGAAGGCGGCCCCGCCGACCATCACGATGAACCCGGCGTACGACACATACCGGCCGAAGCCGTAGAGCCAGCCGACGACTCCGCCGCCGGCCGTCTGGTCGGACACCGAGACGCTGGTCTGGGAGGGGGCGCCGATGGAGAAGGTGTAGGCGCCGGCGACGGGATGGCTGTCGGCGGACACGACCTGGTAGGTCACGGTGTACGTGCCGTCGGGCAGCCCGGAGTGCAGTTGCACGGCGTAGGTGGTGCCGCTGAGGTTGCTCGGTTTGCCGGTGTCGACCCGCGCGCCCTTGGGGTCGAGGACGCGCAGCGAGTCGTCGCTCAGCGAGACCGTCTCGGAGAAGGTCAGCGACACCTGAGTGGGCGCCTTGTCGACCACCACCCCCTGCGCGGGGTCGCTGCCGGTCAGCGCGGCGTGCGCGGACGCGGGTCCGGCGCCGGCGAGGAGCGCGCCGGCGACCGCCAGGAACAGCAGCACGAGCATCCGGACGCGGGGGGCGATGGTCTGCGTCAAGGTGGTCCCTCCCTCAGTGGCCGGTCTTCGGGTTGTACACGGCGGACTTCACCGGAATCTCGACCTTCACGGGGTCGGAGGCGGCGAAGTGCAGCTCGACGGTCACCGTCTCGCCCTGCACCGGCTTGCTCTTCAGCTTCTCGAACATCAGGTGGTTCCCACCGCTCTTGAACACGAGTTGACCGTGTGCGGGGACGTCGAGGGACGTGACCTCCTCCATCGAGGACCCGACGGTCTCGTGGAGGGTGACGCTGCCCGCCGCGGCACTGGTGACGGAGGTCAACTCGTCCTTGGTCCCGCCGTCGTTGACGATGGTCAGGAAACCGGCGGCCATCGTGTCGGAGACGGGCTGCGGAATGTAGGCGGCCCGGACGGACAACTCCGCCGCACCGCCCGAGCCCTGGCCGCCCGAGTCCGACCCGCACCCCGCCAGCAGCAGCGCCCCGGCGACCAACGCGGACGGCGCCGCGAGAAGCCTCACAGACCTCGCAGACCTCACAGCACTCACAGACCTCACAGCACTCACAGACCTTGCAGACCTCACGGGTTCTCGCCCTTGATGATCTTGGGGAGGTCCTTGGTGTAGTCGTCGACCGTGGCGTCCTCGCCGTACAGGAGGTATCCGCCGTTCGTCTTCGGGGAGAAGGCGACGACCTGGGTGCCGTGGGTGGAGACGATCTTGCCGTTCTTGTCCTTGTGCGGCGCCTCGACGGAGATGCCGACGGTGCGGGCGGCGGCCTGGATGGTCGCGAACTTCCCGGTCAGGCCGATGACCTGGGAGTCGATGCCCTTGAGCCACTTGCCGAGCGCGGCCGAGGTGTCGCGGTCCGGGTCGGTGGTGACGAACACGACGCGCAGTTCGTCCTGTTCGGCCTGGGGCAGCTGCTTCTTGGCGATGGCGATGTTGTTCATCGTCAACGGGCAGACGTCCGGGCAGTTGGTGTAGCCGAAGTAGATCAGCGTCGGGTGGCCCGCGGTCTCCTTGCGCAGGTCGTAACTCTTGCCCTGGGTGTCGGTGAGCACCAGGTCGGGCTTGGTGAAGGGCTGGTCCAGCACGGTCGCGGCCTGCTGCGAGGAGTCCTCGGAGACGACGGCGACCGGGCTGCTGCTGTCGTCGCCGCCGTTGCCGCAGGCGGAGAGGGTGAGGGTGGCGGCGGCGAGCAGTGCGGCCACGGCGAACGTCTTCTTGCGCATAGAGAAATATCCCAGATGTGTGAAATCCGGCGTCGGGCGACCGCGGCCGCCCGATGCCGGAGTGGGGCTCAGGCCTCGGTCGTCGTGGTCCGGCGGCGGCCGGCGAGCACGCCGTACGCCACACCCGCGGCGCCGACGACGATGCCGACCACACCGAGGACCCGGGCGGTGGTGTCGCTGCTGTCGGAGTCGGAGGCCGCCACGGTCGTCGCGGCGGCCGCCTTGGCGTCTTCGGACTCGTCGGAGGCCGCTTCGGCGGCCGTGCCGTGGTGGCCGTCCTCGGTGGCGGCGGTCAGGGCCAGCACCGGGGCGGGGTTCTCCGGCTCCTCGGCGCCGTCCTCCTGGACCTCGATCCAGCGCACGACCTCCTTGTTGGAGTACGTCTGGATCGCCTTGAAGACGAGTTCGTCGGCGTCCTCGGGGAGCGCGCCGACGGAGACCGGGAACTTCTGGAAGAAGCCGGCCTCGATGCCCTTGCCGGTCGCGGTCCAGGTGATCTTGGAGACGGCCTCGGAGATCTGCTTGCCGTGCACTGTGAGGGGCTTGGCGAGCTTGGCCTTGGTGACGACGATCGTCCAGCCGTTGATCGGCTCCGGCAGTGCGGAGGCCAGCGGGTGGTCGGTCGGGAAGGTGACCTCGAGCTTGGTCGTCGAGGCGTTGTCCCGCTCGTTGGGGACCTTGAAGTCGACGACCGCGTAACCGCCCTTGGCGGCGGTGCCCTCGGCGGCGACGCTGACGTGCGCGAAGGCGGGCGCGGACAGGGCGAGCACGGCGGAACCGGCGACGGCAGCGGCGGCGGCGACGCGGGAGGCGATACGAGAGGCCTTCATGACAGCGAGCACTCCACTCTGAGTGAGTCTGTGGGTGAGGAGGCGTGAGCACGGACGTACGCACGCGCGCGTGCCGCACGACAGCGGCCGTCCCCCCCAGGTGTGGTGGAGTGCTGGTCGTGTCGCGTCAGGCAGCGAGGACGAGAGCGGATGCGTCCGGTGGGCCTCGTCTGATCACCGAGTGCTGCAGTGCGGTCGTCCGGGGCGCCGCCGACGGGAACAGCGCGGTGGGCGGGACGCGCGGTCCCGCCCCGGGCGTGGCGGGCAGCCCCGCGAGCAGGGCGCGCACCAGCGCGAGCGCCCCGCGCAGGGACCGTACGAGCGCTCCCTCGGCGACGCCGTGGGCCGACAGGGCGAGCAGCCGCAGCAGGGCCGTGTCGCCGCGCCGCAGCAGCCAGCCGGCGGCGACGGCCGCGAGGACGTGACCGAGCAGCATCGGCAGGGACGGCAGCAGGGCCATCGATGTGCCGGCGGTGGACAGGGCGTCGGCGGGATGGTGCATGGAGTCGCCCATCCCGGCCATGCCGCTCATGGCACTCGTGGCGCCGCCGGTCCCGCTCCCGGCGCCGGTGGCATCGGGGTAGAGGCGTGCGTCGACCAGGATCTGCTGGGCGCGGGCCGGGCTGATCGCGCCCGCGGCGGCCCCGCACACCAGCCGGGCCGCGCGGGCGACGAGCGTGGCGTCGGACGCGGAGAGCGCGGCCGAAGCCGACGTCGAAACGGAAGCCGAAGCGGAAGCCGAAGCCGACGCCGAAGCGGAGGCGGTGTGCTGGCCGAGTCCGAACAGCGTGTGCAGCACGGTCTGTCCGACGGCGAGCAGCGCCGCGATGCCCGGCAGCGAGCGCTCGCGTCCGGCGAGCGGCGCCACGACCGCGAGGACCCCCAGGAACCCCGCGCCCAGCGTCCACGGCGGGACGGTGGCGCAGGAGGCCAGCGTGTGCCCGGCAGCGGCCAGCACGACGCAGACCGCGGCGAACACCGCGGCCCGCAGCAGCCGTAGATCGCGACCGGAGCGCTCGCTGTGGGGGGCAGACATGGCGGGCTCATCATCGCACTGGCCTTACCGCCGCCATACGGCAGGTCCACAAGGTTCCCTACGATGCGGAAGATCAGCTTCTGTTACGACTGATGCTACTGATGTCTGTTGAGTCCCTACATACACCGATTCCAGGCCCGAGTGCATCCCCCATATGGGCGGCATCACGTGGAATTCGCGCTTACATACGCCCGCGCGCGGCAATACGTATCGGTATGTCGAGCCGCGGCCAGGAGGCTGGAGCATGAGCATCTGGTGGTCACTCCATCTGCGGCGCGAAGCCGCGAGCGTTCCGCTCGCCCGCCGCCTGTTGCTCGGCACCATGGAGACGGCGGGCGTCGATCCCGACGTCAGCTACGACCTCTCGGTGGCCCTGAGCGAGGCCTGTGCCAACGCCGTCGAGCACGGCGGGGACACCGCGCACGGCGGCTGTTCGGAGGCGTACCGCGTCACCGCCTACCTCGACGGCGAGAAGTGCCGTATCGAGGTCGCCGACTCGGGGCCCGGGTTCACCGGCGGGCGTTCCGCGCCCGCGCCGGGGCCGGTGCGCATGAGCACCGACGCAGAACAGGGCCGGGGCCTCTTCCTCATCCGGGAACTCGCCGACCACGTCCACATCGGCAACAAGCCGGGGCGCGGCGGTGCGGTGGTGAGCTTCGACAAGATGCTGAAGTGGCGCAAGGACGCACCCCTCATGGCCGTCTGACCAGGCGTCAGTCGGTTTCGCACGTACAGGATCCGGCGTCGCTCGACGCCGGATCCTGTACGTGCGACGGGGGACTTCAGGTTTCCCAGCACTCACAGGTTCCTCTCAGCGTTCGCCCATGTCGCTGACTGGTGGCGTTCCTACGTTCATGCTCATGACGGGAAATCGCAAAGACACCACCATCACCCGGCGCCGCGCCCTCGTGGTGACCGGCGGCACGGTCGCGGCGGGCGGACTCGCCGTCGCCGGTTACCAGTCGGCCTTCGCCGACACGTCCACGGAGGCCGAGGCGAGCGCGTCGGCGTCCGCCACCTCCACGAGCAGCAGTTGCATGACGCTGATGACGAGCGTCACGGAAGGGCCCTACTACCTCGACGGCGCCTTGGTGCGCAAGGACATCACCGAGGGCAAGAGCGGCGTGCCGCTGACCCTGCGGCTGACCGTCGTCGACGCTACCGACGGCTGCACGCCGGTCGCCGGCGCCGCCGTCGAGATCTGGCACTGCGACGCCTGGGGCTACTACTCCGGCTACACGACCGCCAACCCCGGCGGTTCGGCCCCGGCGGAGAGCGAGGACGGCTCCACCGCCAACGACAACACCTACCTGCGCGGCTACCAGATCGCCAACGCCAACGGGGTCGTCAAGTTCGAGACGATCTTCCCCGGCTGGTACACGCCCCGCACCTGCCACATCCACCTCAAAGTGCACACGGGCGGCGAGAAGGAGGACGGCACCTACGAGGGCGGCAAGGTCAACTACACCGGGCAGCTGTTCTTCCCCGACGACGCGGCCCAGGAGATCTTCACGCTGGAGCCCTACTCCCAGCACTCCGGCAGCTACACCACCCTCGACAACGACATGGTCTACGACGGCGGCGGCACCTCCAGCGGCCTGCTGACGCTGAAAGCGGTGCACAAGGCGGACCCGTCCAAGGGCTACAAGGGGTCCATCACCCTGGGCGTCGACCCCGACGCGGAGAACACCGGCGCTGGCGGCGGCGGAGGCGGCGGCACGCCCCCGAGCGGCGACGCCCCCACGGGCACCCCGCCGAGCGACGCCCCGTCGGCCTCCGCGTCCTCCTGAGGCCGGGCCATGACAAGCCGTGAGGACGATGCGCTCGCGCAGGCCGCGGTGGCCGCGCTGACCGGTCAGCTGGCCCTGGCTCCCAAGCCGGGCCTGCCCGACCCTCGTGACCTGGCCGCCCGCGTCACCCGCAAGGACCACTGCGGGCTGCGCTGGTCGGCCAAGGCACTCGCACCCGGCCTCGCGGCGATGGCCGCGGCGGCCCGCCGCACCGGCGAACCCACGCTCCCGCTCCGGGCGGAGCTGGGCGCGATCGGGAGGTGCACCGAGCACTCGGTGGGCCTCGCCGGCGGCGGGCACCGGGGGGCGCTGTGGACGCTCGGCCTGCTGGTCGCGGCGGCCGCGCTCGACCCCCGCGCGCGGGGCGTCGAGGTCGCCGCGACCGCCAAGCGGATCGCCGCGCACCCCGACCGGGGCGCCCCGCGGCGGCCCTCCCGGGGCGCGACGGTCTCGGCGAAGTACGGCGCGGCCGGCGCCCGCGGCGAGGCCCGCGCCGGGTTCCCGCACGTACGGCGGGCCCTGGACGCGCTCGCCGCGGCCCGCAAGGCCGGTGCGGACGAGCCCGCGGCCCGGCTCGACGCCCTGCTCACCGTGATGTCCACCCTCCAGGACACCGAACTCCTGCACACCGCGGGCCCGCTGGGCCTGCGCCATGTGCAGGCCGGCGCGCGCGGAGTCCTGGAAGCGGGCGGCACCACGACCCCGGCAGGCCGCAAGGCCCTCGCCGAGCTCGACACCGACCTCCACACGCGCGCGTGGAGCCCCCGGGGCAGCGCGGGCCTCCTGGCAGGAGCCCTGTTCGTGGACGCCCTCCCGGTCACCGCGCTCGCCCGCGCCGCCTGAGGCCGCCGTCCTGCGCGCTGCCTTGCGGACGCACGCCACAGCCCCGCACCCCGAAGGGCGCGGGGCTGTGGCCCGAGCGGCGGATCAGCTCTTGTCCCCCTGGGGACCCTTGAGCGCCGCCATCCACGCCTCGACCGCGTCGGAGCGGCGCGGCAGCCCGTCCGACAGGTTCCGGTTGCCGTCCTCGGTGACGAGGATGTCGTCCTCGATGCGGACGCCGATCCCCCGGTACTCCTCGGGCACCGTCAGGTCGTCGGCCTGGAAGTACAGCCCGGGCTCGACGGTCAGCACCATGCCCGGCTCCAGGGTCCCGTCGACGTACGACTCCACGCGCGCGGCGGCGCAGTCGTGGACGTCCAGGCCGAGCATGTGACCGGTGCCGTGCAGCGTCCAGCGGCGCTGCAGACCGAGCTCCAGGACCCGCTCCACCGGGCCCTCGACCAGGCCCCACTCGACGATCCGCTCGGCCAGCACGCGCTGTGCGGCGTCGTGGAAGTCGCGGTACTTGCCGCCCGGTCGGACGGCCTCGATACCGGCCTCCTGGGCGTCGTACACGGCGTCGTAGATCTTCTTCTGGATCTCGCTGAAGCGGCCGTTGACCGGCAGCGTGCGCGTGACGTCGGCGGTGTAGTACGTGTGCGTCTCGACGCCCGCGTCGAGCAGCAGCAGGTCGCCGGAGCGGACCGGGCCGTCGTTGCGCACCCAGTGCAGCGTGCAGGCGTGCGGGCCGGCGGCGGCGATGGTGCCGTAGCCGACGTCGTTGCCCTCCACACGCGCGCGAAGGAAGAACGTTCCCTCGATGTAGCGCTCGCTGGTGGCCTCCGCCTTGTCGAGGACCTTCACGACGTCCTCGAAGCCGCGCACCGTCGAGTCGACGGCCTTCTGCAGCTCGCCGACCTCGAAGTCGTCCTTGACCAGACGGGCCTCGGAGAGGAAGACGCGCAGCGCCTCGTCGCGTTCGCCGGTGACCTTGTCGGTCAGGGCGGCCTCGATGCCCGCGTCGTGGCCGCGCACGACCCGCACCGGGCCGGTGGCCTCGCGCAGCTTGTCGGCCAGCTCGCGCACGTCGGAGGCGGGGATGCCGTACACCTGCGCGGCCTCGGTGAGCGAGTGCCGACGGCCGACCCACAGCTCGCCCTGGCCGGACAGCCAGAACTCGCCGTTCTCGCGGTCGGAGCGCGGCAGCAGGTAGATGGTGGCCTTGTGGCCGCCGGCGACCGGCTCCAGGACGAGGACGCCGTCCTCCGTCTGGTTGCCGGTGAGGTACGCGTACTCGACGGAGGCGCGGAAGGCGTACTCCGTGTCGTTCGAGCGGGTCTTCAGATTGCCCGCGGGGATCACCAGGCGCTCGCCCGGGAAGCGGGCGGAGAGCGCGGCGCGGCGGGCGGCGGTCTCGGCGGCCTGGGCGATCGGCTGCAGGTCGTGCAGCTCCGTGTCGGCCCAGCCGGACTTCATGTTCTCGGCCAGCTCGTCGGACACGCCCGGGTAGAGGCTGTTCTTCCGCTGCTTGATGGGCTCGTCCTCGGCAGTCTCCGGGGTCTCCGGAAGCTCCTCCGCCACGGTCATCCTCCTTGATACGGCACTGGACCCCCTCCATCGTACGGTCGCACGTAAGGGGGTCCAGGTGGGGAAGACCTGTCATGGCCGGCTACTCGAAGCGGGCCGCCAGCAGCACCACGTCCTCGTCGCTGTCCTGCTCGTCCAGGCCGTCCGGCAGGACCGTGCGCAGCACGTGGTCGGCGATCGCGCCGGGGTCGTTCCGCAGCGGCCTCGGCACCCCGGCGGCGGCCGCGTGCAGCCGGGCGAAGGCGCGGTCCACGGGGTCGCCGGTGCGGTGCAGCAGGCCGTCGGTGTAGAGCAGGACCGTCTCGCCGGGCTCGGCCTCCAGTTCCACGCTCGGCGCCTCCCAGCAGGCCAGCATGCCCAGCGGCGCGGAGACGGACGTCTCGGCGAACTCCGTGCGCCGCTCGCCGACCAGCAGCGGCGGGCAGTGCCCGGCGCCGGCCAGGGTGATCTTGCGCAGGGCGGGTTCGCAGTAGGCGAACAGGGCGGTGGCGGACCGGGCGGGCTCGGTCAGCCGCAGCAGCAGCTCCAGGTCGGACAGAACGGCGACGGGATCCTCGCCCTCCATCACCGCGTACGCCCGCAGGGAGGCGCGCAGCCGGCCCATCGCGGCGACGGCGCTCGGCCCGGACCCGGTGACGGACCCGACGGCGAGGCCCAGTGCGGCGTCCGGCAGCGGCAGCGCGTCGTACCAGTCGCCGCCCCCGCGCGGGCCGGTGCGGTGCCGGGCGGCGAGCTGGACGCCGGGCACACGCGGCAGCCGGGACGGCAGCAGTTCCTCGGTCATCGTCTTCATGCACACGCGTGTGCGCTCGAGCTCCACCAGCCGGGCCAGGTGCTCGGCGGCGTACCGGACGTACAGGCCGACCAGGTGGCGCTGGCGCTCGCCGGGCTCGGCTGGCTCGTCGTAGAGCCATACGGCCGCGCCCAGGCGGCCCGCCGCCTCCTCGGCCTCCAGCGGCAGCGCGTAACTGGCGGCGTAGCCGAGCCGGGCGGCCACCTCGCGGTGGCGGGGGTCCAGGCCGTCCCCGGCGAACAGGTCGGGCTCGGCGATCTCCCCCTCGCCGCCGGGCAGGCCGTCGAGGATCCGTCCGTAGGACAGGGCGCTGCGCGGCACGGTCTCGATGTGGCCGAGATCGGCGCGGCCGAGGCCCAGCCCGATCGTGGTGTCGGGCCCGAGACGGTCGGCGGGTTCGAGGACGACGAGACCGCGTCGGGCGCCCACGAGGGCGGCTCCGGCGTGCAGCAGTTCCTGGAGGGCTTCCGGCAGTGCGTCCGTGCGGGCCAGGCGTTCGGTGAGTTCGTGGAGGGTTGTGAGATCCGACACCCAGCCGGCGAGCCGGTCCGTCAGCAGAGCGCCCGGGCCGGAGGAGCCGGGGGAGGCCGCGGGGACCGTCGGGGCGCCCGGGGAGGCGGGCGCGGGCGGGACAGTGTGTGCGGGCGAGGGAACCGTTGAATCGATTCCAGCCACTTTCGGAGGGTGAGGGGCGTTCATGGCGTCCGGCTCTCGGACCGGAGCGTATTGCTCAAAAGCATCGCAAACCCCCATGTCATTCTGCGCCGCTAGCGGTGTCTCCACATGTACACGCACTCGTGAGGGGATGTCCAGCATTGTCCTGCTGGGATTGCTGGTGTCCGTGGGGTCTTCGGGGGAATCGCGCACGCCTCTGACGGCTCCCTTGCGGAATCGTAAAGTTGGCTTAAAACTGCCTCGGGTAACGGGTGATTGCGGTCGACTGGGTTTGCTCCACGGAGCGTCACAGCGGTCGTGATGGGTACGTACTCGGTAAGGGCCAGGGATCGTTGGGAGCTCGTAGGGAGCCTTCCGGAACCTGGTGACCGGCCCGGGCGTCATAGTCATCGACGACCGTGCCCCATCCTCCCGTGGCGGAGGCGAAGAGAAATACGTGCGACGTTAAACGCCAGACTTCGCCACCCCACGCCACGCCCAGGCATCAGACGGACGCAAGTCGAACGGAGTGGCCGCGCAAGCAGCCACCGCTCGACCCTGAGGGGTTCCCCTTGTCCAGGACAGGGGTGTGATGCGCCAACAGGTACGCACAGTGAAGTGATCGACACATGGTGTGATGTGACCCACGGTGTTGCCAGCGGTGCAACGGAAAGGAACGAGCGCTCATGCGCGAGATCCTCGGAAAGCGACGCAGGCTCCTGTCCCAGCGCAGCGACGGGGGGCCTGAGTTGATCGACTCGGCCCTCACCTTCGCGACGGAATGGCAGTGGCCCGTCCTCCCGGGGGCGACGGCGGACCAGCGGAGTGCCTCCCGCTGCACCTGCCCCGACCCCGAGTGCACGGTCCCCGGTGCTCACCCCTTCGACCCCGGCCTCCTCGCGGCCAGCACCGATGCGCGCATGGTGCGCTGGTGGTGGACAAACCGGCCGGCCGCACCGATCGTCCTGGCCACCGGGGGCACGGCTCCCTGCGCGGTCAGCCTCCCCGCCCTCGCGGCGTCGCGCGCGCTCGTGGCGCTCGACCGGCAGGGCATGCGGCTCGGCCCGGTGGCCGCCTCGCCGACCCGCTGGTTCATCCTTGTCCGGCCGTACACGATGGAGCAGCTGGGTGAACTGCTCTACGCCAAGGACTTCGTGCCCGGCTCCCTGCGCTTCCACGGCGAGGGCGGCTACATCGCCCTGCCCCCGTCCGAGACGGGCCGCGGCGACATCAGGTGGGAGCGCGCGCCGCTGCCCGGCTCGGCCTCGCCCTGGGTGCCCGACGTCGAGGCCGTGGTGGACGCCGTGGTGGACGCCCTCACTCGTACGGGTGTGAGCGCCCCCGAGTTGTAAGGGTGTCGGGCGTGCGGCGGACGGCACGCCCGGGTTCGCCCTCTATCTTCCGCTACATGAACCTTCGTCTCCTCGCCCTCGGGGGCGCCGTGGCATGCGCGATCGTGCTGCCTCTGGCCATGGCGTCCGCGGGGCCGGTGGGCGACGAAGGGCGCGCGGCCGGCACGTATGCGTCCGGCACCCGCGCGGCTGACGTGGCCGATACGCGTGCCGCCGGGCAGGCCGGGCGGACCGGCCAGGCCGGGCGTACGGATCCCAAGGCGCCGCCCGCCGAGCCCTCCCGGTCCCCGCTGACGCTCGGGCTGGGGCTGGCCACCGCCGCCCGCTGCGGCCCCGAACTCACCTCCCCCGACGGCGTGGAGGCGCAGACCTGTGTGCTGTCCCAGGGCGAGGACACCTGGGCGCGCACCTACTACCGCAACGCCACCGGACGCGCACTGGACGCGTTTCTGAGCCTCATGGGGCCCGCGGGCCGCACGATGCAGACGCACTGCGCCGTGGGCGCCGAGGACGAGCCGGAATCCTGCGAGACGCCCCATGAGCGGACCCGGGGGGACCTGGCGGCGTACACGGCGGTCGCGGAGTTCGCCCGAGCGGCCGACGGCGGGCCGCTGCTGCTGCGTGCCGGGAGCAACTCCCGGTCGATCAACTCCCGGGAGAGCGCGGGGAGTTGACGTGCGCCGGCGCCCTGTAAACGGAGTCGCGCACGGAGCGGGGCCGGCGTCCGGGCACAGAAAAACCCGGTTGCTGGCGACGGGGGATGCACCAGCAACCGGGCTCCTCGAACGTTAACAAGAGATCGGCGCTACGCAAATTCGATCTCTTGTTTTCATCGGCTTTCCGGACACCGGTGAATCGGCGCTTCTGGCGTCGACTCGCCTTGTGTGGACGGCAGTTGTGAGCAGGCTCACGTCAACTGCGGGCGCCGGGGCTGCTGACCGGTCGGTCAGTGCGGCCGGGTTCCGTCCATGTGCGTCAGCTGAGCGTCACCTGTCGGTTGGTCAGGCCGCCGCGCGCGCGACGCTCGTCGGCCGTGAGCGGTGCGTCCGAGGCCAGAGCGGTCGCGAGTCGCTCGGCGAACTCGGCGGCCGGCTTCTCCACGTCGTCCGCGGTGAGCGCGCTGGGCAGGTCCCAGACCGGCACCGTCAGACCGTGCGCCCGGAAGGAGCCCACCAGTCGGGTGCCCTCCCCGAGACCGGCGCCGCCGGCCGCGTGCAGCCGCGCGAGGGCGTCCAGAAGCTGCTCCTCCGGGTGCGGCATGACCCAGCGCAGGTGGTTCTTGTCCGGCGTCTCGCACCAGTACGCGGCGTCCACACCGGTCAGCTTCACGGTCGGGATCGCGGCGGCGTTGGCCCGCTCCAGGGAGGCGGCCACCTCCGGAGCGGCGTTCTCCGGGTCCGGCACCCAGAACTCGAAGCCGCTGTGCACAACTGGCTCGAACGCGCCTTCGGGGTCGAGCAGATCCTGCATCCGCGGACCGTCCGCCGGGGCGCGGCGGGCCTGCACCGGAGTGCCGGGGTCCGCGGCCAGGGCCCGCAGCAGGGTGTCGGCCAGGTCGCGGCTGATGTCGCCGGACGGCGTGTCGTTCTGCAGGCCGAGCAGGACCGAGCCGTCGTCGCGGCGCAGGGCGGGCCAGGCCATCGGCAGCACGGTGGCGAGCGTGACCGACGGGACGCCCTCGGACAGGCCGTCCTTCAACGGCAGCTCGACGGTGGCGGCCGGGACCAGCTCGCGCAGGGCCACCCAGTCGCACTCGCCCGGCAGGCCGTCGAACGGGCGCTGCACCAGCTCGGTCACGGCATGCGCGGCGGCCCGGCCGTGACAGGCCTTGTAGCGGCGGCCACTGCCGCAGGGGCAGGGCTCCCGCGCGCCGACGACCGGGATGTCCGCGTCGTTGAGCTGCGGCCGCTTGGCCGTCGTCTGGGGTCGCTTCTTGGCCATCTGGGTGTCTCCCGGGTACGGCTCGTCTGGTACGGCGGGAGCCTAGCCGCTCGTACGCTCCGTCACGGGAACCTGTGGACAACCCATGGCCTGTGGAAACCGGCGCGGACCGGCTCGTCCGGTGTCGCGTGCCGCTAGTCCAGGTCGTCGAAGGCGTCCGCGAAGTCGAGGCCGGGCATCGACGCCACCGAAGGGGCCGCGACCCGGGACGCGAAGTCGTCGCGTCGACAGCCCGCGTCGGGGTCGTACACGTCCGCGTGGACGACGACCCACACCGTGACCTCGCCCCGGGCGTCGTCCCGGACGCCCCAGTCGTCGGCCAGCGCCGTGATGATGTTGAGCCCGCGGCCGCCGTGCGCGGTCACGGAGGGAGTGGCCGGGGACGGGCGGGTCGGGCCGCCGCCGTCGGTCACCTCGACCACCAGCCGGCCGCCCGTTTCGACACGCCACGCGGCCCGGACGTCGCCGTCCCCGGCCAGGGCCTCGCCCAGCGGCCTGCCGTGCTTGCAGGCGTTGCTCAAGAGTTCGGAAAGGATCAGTACGGCATCGTCGATGACCGATTCCGACACCCCGCCCCTGCGCAGTTGATCACGCATGCGGTGTCTTGCATTCCCCACGCCCGCAGGGCCATGGGGTACGGCCATGCTCGACGACGCGGGCACCTCCTGTGCCACCACCAACGCCACCCCCGAGACCTCCTTCGCCCCACGCCACGGTTTGGATGCCCCATTGGCCTGTACCGGAAACCGGCCAATGCGGGTCCGGCGACGCATTCGGAATGACCGAACACGGACCGAACGCGCCGGAGCACTCCCTGTGATGGACCTGTCAGCGAGTGGCTGGATTTGGACGGTATGGCTGAGAACGGAGAATGCTGTAGTGGTGCGGGCGGGGTCAAGAGGTGTGGATGGTGTGGATGGGGCTTCTGGGACTTCTGTGAGGCTTCTGTTACTTCCTCGGCCGTCGCTCGCCTCCCTCGGCCGCTGCTTTCGCGGCTGCCGTTTCGGCGACCGCCGCGTCCTCGGCCGGCGCTTCCTCAGCGGCCCAGTCGTTGCAGTACCGCGCGGGGGCGGTTGGTGATGATGGCGTCGATGCCCAGTTCGGCGCAGAGATCGACGTCTTCCGGTTCGTTCACGGTCCACACGTGCACCTGGTGGCCGGCCCGCTTCAGGCGCTCGATGTACGCCGGGTGGTTGCGCACGATCCGGATCGAGGGGCCGGCGATCCCGACCCCCGCGGGCAGCCGCCCGTCGCGCAACCGGGGTGAGACGAACTGCATCAGGTAGACCGTCGGCATCGTGGGCGCGGCGGCACGCACGCGATGCAGCGAACGGGCCGAGAAGCTCATGATCCGCACCGGGGAGTCGGCCGCCGAGGCCGGCGCGTCCAGCCCGAACCGCTTCAGGAGCACCAGGAGCCGCTCCTCCACCTGTCCGGCCCAGCGCGTCGGATGCTTGGTCTCGATGGCCAGCTCCACCCGGCGTCCCGCGTCGGAGACGAGCTCCAGCAGCCGCTCCAGGGTCAGGACGGAGGTCTCCTCGCGGTCCTCCGGGCGGACCTCCCAGTCGGGATCCTCCTCGCGCGCGTGCCAGGCCTCACGCGCCTCTCTCGTCTTCCAGGAACCCGTCTTCCAGGAGCCGAAGTCCAGCGCCGCGAGGTCGGCGAGTTCCAGGGCGGAGACCGCGCCGCGGCCGTTGGACGTACGGTTGACGCGGCGGTCGTGTACGCAGACGAGATGGCCGTCCGCGGTCAGCCGTACATCGCACTCGAGGGCGTCCGCACCGTCCTCGATCGCCTTCTTGTACGCGGCCAGGGTGTGCTCGGGGGCCTCCTCGGAAGCCCCTCGGTGAGCGACGACTTGAATGTGGTGCTGCCGTGCGTGGGTCACCGCGTCATGGTGCCACCGGGGTGCGGTCGTCTGAGAACCCTCTGAGATGTTTCGAGGATGCGCACTTATTGTGCGTAATGGGCCATATAAAGGATGGTCACGGACCCACAGCCACCGCTTATGGTGCTCTGACGGCCCGTGGGAAAAGCTGGGACATGCAAAAGCACCTGCACAGCTTCAGCGCGCCGGGTCGAGGACAAAGCGTGCGACGAAGCGCGACGAGCGCGGACGAGCGCGAGCTGAGTGCGACCTAGTGCGACCGACGACAGCCGTGGATCGAGGAGAAGAGCTGTGAGCACCGAGAACGAGGGCACCAACGAGGGCACCCAGGTACCCCCGGCCCCGTCCGCACCCCCCGTGCCGGTGGATTCTCCCTCGGCCTCCCCGCAGTCGGCCGCGCCGGACTCCGGCGCGCCCACGACTCCGCTGCCGGTGACGTCCGAGCAGGCGCCGGAAGCCGCGCCTGCCCCCGCGGGAGGCGCGCCGGAGGGTGGCTGGCCGCCGCCCACCGTGCCTCAGACGGCGCCGGCCCCGGTCGACGGCGACTGGCCGCCACCGACCGCTCCGCAGACCTCCACGGCCCCGCAGGGCTCCCCGGTCGCCTCCGGAGGCGACTGGCAGAGCCCGCCCCCGGCCACGCCGCTGTACGCCGAAGCCGGCGTGGGCGTCGGCGCGGCCACGCACGCGTACGGCGAGACCGCCCCCTCGGACGCCGGCGCGGGCGGCGCCGGCGGCGCGGGGGGTGTCGACGGGACCGTCTGGGGCGCCGCGTACCAGCAGCCGGCGCCCAAGCCCTCCCGGGGCCGCGGCGGGCTCGTGGCCGCGGTCCTGGTGGCCGCGCTGGTCGCGGGCGGCCTGGGCGGCGGCCTCGGCTACACGCTGGCCAAGAACGACGACGACAGCGGCTCGACCACCGTCTCCGCCTCCACCAACGGCGGCGACGTCAAGCGCGAGCCGGGCACGGTCGCCGGGGTCGCGGCCGGCGCCCTGCCCAGCACGGTCACCATCGAGGCCGAGTCCAGCAGCGGCGAGGGCGGCACCGGCACGGGCTTCGTGTTCGACACCCAGGGGCACATCGTCACCAACAACCACGTCGTCGCGGACGCGGTCGACGGCGGCAAGGTGACGGCCACCTTCCCGGACGGCAAGAAGTACGACGCCGAGGTCGTCGGGCACGCCCAGGGCTACGACGTCGCCGTCATCAAGCTGAAGAACGCCCCCACGGACCTGAAGCCGCTTGCCCTCGGCGACTCCGACAAGGTGGCGGTCGGCGACTCGACGATCGCGATCGGCGCCCCCTTCGGGCTGTCCAACACGGTCACGACCGGCATCATCAGCGCGAAGAACCGCCCGGTCGCCTCCTCGGACGGCACCGGCAGCTCCTCCTCCTACATGAGCGCCCTGCAGACGGACGCCTCGATCAACCCGGGCAACTCCGGCGGCCCGCTGCTGGACGCCTCCGGCAACGTCATCGGCATCAACTCAGCGATCCAGTCCACCGGCAGCGGCGGCCTGGGCGGTACCACCCAGTCCGGCTCGATCGGCCTCGGCTTCGCCATCCCGATCAACCAGGCCAAGTACGTCGCCCAGCAGCTGATCAAGACCGGCGAGCCGGTGTACGCCAAGATCGGCGCGTCGGTCTCCCTGGAGGACTCCACGGGCGGCGCGAAGATCACCGACACGGGCGCGGGCGGCGCTTCCGCGGTCGAGTCGGGCGGCCCGGCGGACCAGGCCGGCCTCAAGCCCGGCGACGTCATCACCAAGCTCGACAGCATGGTGATCGACAGCGGCCCGACCCTGATCGGCGAGATCTGGACCCATCAGCCCGGCGACAAGGTCAAGATCACCTACGAGCGCGACGGCAAGTCCAACACCGTCGAACTCACCCTGGGCTCCCGCAAGGGCGACAGCTGACGCCCACGCGCGCGTACCCACCGACGTCAGCGGACCCCATGTGGACCACGGCCCCCGCGAAACGCCGACGGCCGGTACTCTGTACCCGCTCCGCCCCTGGTGGGCCGGGGCGCAGGTGGGTTGCCCGAGCGGCCTAAGGGAACGGTCTTGAAAACCGTCGTGGCAGCGATGTCACCGTGGGTTCAAATCCCACACCCACCGCGTGGTGAGCAGTGCGAACGGCCCCTGACCTGGTGAATCGGTCGGGGGTCGTTGGTGTGTGCGGTGGGTGGTCGGTGCTGGGGAGAGCGGCCGGTGCTGGGCGTGACTGTTTCTTGACCGGTCCTGCGTTCGATCATGACCGCCTGTTAGGCGTGCCTTGAACGGCTGTGATGTGTCTTTGACGGGGGCTCTCCGGGGCTCGCTCAGCGGCCCTGGGGCCGTCTCGTCGCATCCTGATCGATCGTGAAGGACAAGCGTGTCTCGTTCATCTCGTGCCGCCGTGGCGGCCCGCGCCATAGGAACTCTCGCGGCTTCGGCCGCGCTCGCCGTCGGCGCCGCCCATACGGCGCTCGCGTGCACCATCGGTGACTTCTCCGCCGCCGCCGTCTGCGGTGGCGACGGTCACGGTGTCATCCGAGTCACCGACAAGGACGCCTCCGGCACTCCGGCCACCGTCTCGCTGTACCTGCAGTTGGATCAGCCGATCAACAATCAGCGGCTCGTCGACACCAAGACCATCGCGCACCCGACCGCTCAGGGTGTCACCGTCGATCTCAACCCCCTCGAATGGCATGCAGGGGCGACGTTCCGGGTCCACGTCAAGGCGGGCGACCTCGTCGACGACGACATCCAGCCCCTGGTCGTCGTGGGGGACGAGAGCTGCTCGTCCACCAGTCCTTCCGCCGGTCCTTCCGCCACTTCTTCCGCCAGTCCTTCCATCAGCCCATCCGCTTCGGCTTCGGCCACGTCGGTGCCGGCCTCCTCGCCCTCGTCCTCCGCGTCCCCGGTCAGCGTTCCGTCGGTCCTCGGCGGGGGCGGCAAGCTTGCCGAGACCGGGGCGAGCAGCGGTACTGCCGTCATCGCCGGTGTCGCCGGGGCGTTCGTCGTGGTCGGTGGCGGCATCGTCCTCGCGTTGCGTCGCCGGGCGGATCGGCGGATCGCGCGCTGACGTGCGCGTAGCTCAGTGAAGGTCCGGGCGGTGTGTTGTCATCCGGGCCGCCGAGGCGATCGTCCCCCTTGCCTCCCTGGCCGTCAGGCCCGTTCGTACGGCGGCCGACACCAGGTCCTCGGTCAGGTCCGGGCCGATGCCGTCCTCGTAGGCCCGGCAGGCCGCCCAGAACAGGCGGGTGTTGCGTTGGCCCTCGTGGGCGGCCAGGACGAACTGGACCAGGCCTCGGCCGTGTGCGCCGCCCGCCGTGGACGCCTGTGCCTGGCCGGCCTGGGGGGAGCGCGGGGGCGGGAGCAGCAGGCGCAGGAGGGAGCGTGGGCAGGGGGCTGGGGCGAGGTGGCTCGTGCCGGGGGCGGTGGCGTAGACGCCGTGGGCGGTGCGTGAGCCGGGGCCGACCAGGTAGCCGCCGGCGCCCCGGATGTCGATCCCGGGGGCGAGACGGCCCGCCGAGTTGGGGACGACGACGTCCGGTGGGCCGGTGAGCCAGAGATGCCGGCCGCCGGACGGGGTCAGGACGACGACCGTCGGCGGGATCGTGAAGAGGTGGCGCAGGGCCAGTTCGCGCAGGGCGGAGGTGGAATCGGTGTCCGACTTCGTGTCCAGGTCGACGCCGATGAGGTGGTGCGGGGGCAGGCCGCAGGCGATGCCGTAGCCGGTTGCCCAGGGCGCGGCGGCGAACAGCGCGCGGATGCGGGCCGGGTCGGTGGAGGCGTCGTACACCCCGTGGCCGGGGCGGCCGCACTCGCCGTGGCAGGGCGGGCCCGGGGCGGGTTCCGGGGCGGGTTCCGGGGCGTCGCGGTGCGGGGAGCGCAGGGCCGGGAGCTTCGTTCGGGACAGGGGGATGACGGCCAGGCCGCGTTCGGCGGCCGACAGGGCGTGGGCGAGGGCCAGCGTGGTGGCCTGCCGGGGGTACCGGTCGGTGGTGGCCATGAGTTCAGTATCGTACGCGTGTTCGAAGAAGGGAAGAGGGTGCGGTGCGACGCGCCCGAGGGCGCTCGGGTGATCCGGGAAATGGCGGGCAAGTGCCGTAACGCTTCGCCCCTTGTGGGGCCTGAGGGGCGGGTGTCCGACTTGCCGGGGGTTGTGTGGGCAAGGGAAGGAAAAGTGGCGATAGGGGTTTATCGACTTGTCATCACGCTTGAGTGCTAATCATGGCTTGCGGGGTGGTTCGCCGGGGATTCGGTGGGCAACTCTGGTCCTGCGACGTCGTCACACAGCGCCGAGACGGTCGGCCAACCGTCCTGGTGGAAGCCGTAATTCAGGTACTTCGGGTACTCACGCACTTCCTTTCTGGAGGAAAAACATGGCAAGCATCCGTACCGCCCGCGTCATCGCCGCCGTCGCCGCCCTTCCGCTGGCAGCCGCCCTCTTCAGCGGCGTCGCGGTGGCGGACAACGGCGGATTCGCGGACGACGGATCGAATGCCGGCGTCGCGAGCATCGTCGGCAGCGGTGTCGGGAAGGACAACAACGGCAACTCGGCCACGACGCAGCAGAACGCCGTGGGATCGGGCGCCTCGAACCAGAGCAACACCGCGCAGGTCAACGGCTCGGCGTTCACCGCGATCAACCAGGGCAACAGCAACGTGGCGGTCTCCTTCACCCCGCTGTGGTGGTGATCTGAGGGGGCCGGCGCTCGGGGCCGGCTCCCTCGGGGAGTGCCGTACTGGGTGTGCTTTGTGGGGTGGTAACGCGTCTGCGCGGCGGGGCTTCGGCTCCGCCGCGCAGACGTTTTCGCGTTCCGCCTCGCCCCACCGCGTCCCACCGGCGTCCCTCTGCCGCGACCTTGACACGCCCCTCTATCTGACGGACAGTCAGAAACCCCTCCCGTATCGGTCCTGGAAGGAGTGCTGTCGTGGACGACGACGATCTCCACCCGCTGCTCAAGGCCTACGAGGGTCTGCCCGCCGCGGTCGCCGGCACCGGCCGGGACCCCGTCAACGCGCCCATGATCCGGCACTGGTGCGAGGCGATGGGCGACCTCAACCCGGCGTACACCGGCCCCGACGCGATCGCCCCGCCCACCATGCTCCAGGCGTGGATCATGGGCGGCCTGAGCGGTCACGAAGGGCGTGCGCAGGCCTATGACGAACTGCTCCGTCTGCTCGACGAGGCGGGCTGCACCTCGGTCGTCGCCACCGACTGCGAGCAGGAGTACGCGCGCCCGCTGCGGCCCGGGGACGAGGTCGCCTTCGACACGGTGATCGAGTCGGTCTCGCAGCGCAAGAAGACCAAGCTGGGCACCGGGTACTTCGTCACGACCCGGACGGACGTACGCGTCGGCGAGAGTCTCGTCGGCACGCACCGCTTCCGCATCCTCAAGTACGCCCCCGCCGCCCCCGCCCGCGACCGTTCGCGGAAGCCCCAGGAACCACAGCAGACGCAGCAGACGCAGCAGACGCAGCAGACGCAGCCGGCGGAGCCATCTCAGGCCCTCCGCCCCCGCCCCGTCGTCAATCGCGACAACGCCGGTTTCTGGGAGGGCGTGCGCGACCACCGGCTGCTGCTCCAGCGCTGCGCCGCCTGTGCCGTCCTCCGCTTCCCGTGGCTGCCCGGCTGCCAGTCCTGCGGGTGCCCGGAGTGGGACACCGTCGAGGCGTGCGGCGAGGGGACCGTGTTCTCGTACGTCGTCATGCACCATCCACCGTTCCCGGCGTTCGATCCGCCGTACGCGATCGGGCTGGTCGAGCTGGCCGAGGGCGTGCGGATGGTCAGCAACGTGGTCGGGACGCCGTACGACAAGGTGCGGATCGGGATGCCGGTGCGGCTCGAATTCCGGGAGTACGACGACGAGTTGACGCTGCCCGTGTTTCACGCGCTGTCCGAGGGGGTGACCGTGTGAACGCCGGTGACGTGCTGCCGCCGCTGGAGATCGAGGTCACCCGCACGCTGATCGTCGCCGGGGCTCTCGCCTCGCGCGACTACCAGGACGTCCACCACGATCCCGAGGCGGCCCGGCGGAAGGGGTCCCCCGACATATTCATGAACATCCTCACCACCAACGGGCTGGTCGGCCGCTACATCACCGACCAGTTCGGCCCGCAGGTGGTGTTCCACAAGGTCGCCATCCGGCTGGGGGTGCCCAACTACCCGGGGGACGGCCTGGTGTTGAGGGGCACGGTCGAGGAGGTCCGGGACGGGGACACGTTCGTGGTGCGCATCACCGGCGACAACGGCATCGGCCGGCATGTGAGCGGCACGGTGACGTTCACCGTGCCGGGGTGGAGCGCGCAGGCGAAGGGCGAACGGCACGGCATCGGCACGGTGACGGTCACGGTCCAGGACGGAGGCCCGGCGTGAGCGTACGCACGCGTGACGACCTCGGCGGGCGCGCCGCGATCGTCGGCATCGGCGCCACCGAGTTCTCCAAGGACTCGGGGCGCAGCGAACTGCGGCTGGCGGCGGAGGCGGTGCGGGCGGCCCTCGCCGACGCGGGGCTGACGCCCGCCGACGTGGACGGCCTGGTGACGTTCACGATGGACACCAGCCCCGAGATCACCGTGGCCCAGGCCTGTGGAATGGGCGAGCTGTCCTTCTTCTCGCGGGTCCACTACGGAGGCGGGGCGGCCTGCGCGACCGTCCAGCAGGCGGCGCTCGCCGTCGCGACCGGCGTGGCCGAGGTCGTCGTCTGCTATCGCGCCTTCAACGAGAGGTCGGGGCGCCGGTTCGGCTCGGGCGTGCGGCATCGCGAGCCCTCGGCGGAGGGGACGGCGCTCGGCTGGACGCTGCCGTTCGGGCTGCTCACCCCCGCCTCCTGGGTGGCGATGGCGGCGCAGCGGTACCTGTACGCGTACGGGCTGACCGCGCAGGACGCGTTCGGGCCGGTCGCCGTCACGGCCCGTCGGCACGCGGCGGGCAACCCGGCCGCCTATTTCCACGGCCGGCCGATCACCCTCGCCGACCACGCGGCCTCCCGCTGGATCGCCGAGCCGCTGCGGCTGCTCGACTGCTGCCAGGAGACGGACGGCGGCCAGGCCCTGGTCGTCACCTCGGTGGAGCGGGCCCGCGACCTGCCGCAGCCGCCCGCCGTGGTCGCCGCGGCCGCCCAGGGCGCCGGCCGGGCCCAGGAGCAGATGACCAGCTTCTACCGCGACGACCTGACGGGCCTGCCGGAGATGTCCGTGGTCGCCCGCCAGCTGTGGCGCGGCTCCGGGCTGGCGCCGGCCGACATCGACGTGGGCATCCTCTACGACCACTTCACCCCGTTCGTGCTGATGCAGCTGGAGGAGTTCGGCTTCTGCGCCCCCGGCGAGGCCGCGGCGTACGTGTCGGAGGACCGGCTGCCGCTCAACACCCACGGCGGCCAGCTCGGGGAGGCCTATCTGCATGGTATGAACGGCATCGCCGAAGCCGTACGGCAGCTGCGCGGCACATCCGTGAACCAGATACCGGGGGCCGCCCGCACCCTGGTGACGGCGGGCACCGGAGTGCCGACCTCGGGCCTGGTCCTGACCGCCGATGTATAGGCAGGGATGAGCCCCCAGGGGTCATCCCGTAGTAGTCGGCGTGTTCTCGTCCACCTTCAGGAGGTGGGGCAGGCACCACCCCTACAACCTGAGACGGAGTCGGCTTCGGGACCTGCGGCCGATCCGCCCGCGCGGGATCCGAACCTAGCGTGGAGCCATGACCACACTCGTCTGCACCAGCGCTTCGAACGGCAGGACGCGGCCTGCGCCGTACCCGTCCTTCGCGTCGTACGTCAGAGCCCGTCAGCCGGTGCTGCTGCGCACCGCCCGGTCGCTGACCGCGAATCCGAGCGACGCGGAGGACCTGCTGCAGACCGCGCTCACCAAGACGTATGTCGCGTGGGAGCGGATAGAGGACCATCGGGCGCTCGACGGCTATGTCCGCCGGGCGCTGGTGAACACCCGCACGTCGCAGTGGCGCAAGCGCAAGGTCGACGAGTACATGTGCGACGAGCTGCCGGAGCCGGATCCGGCGCCGGACGGGAACGACCCGGCCGAGCAGCAGGCGCTGCACGACGCGATGTGGCGGGCGATCACGAAGCTGCCCGCGCGGCAGCGCGCGATGGTAGTCCTCAGGTACTACGAGGATCTCAGTGAGGCCCAGACGGCCGAAGTGCTCGGGGTCTCGGTCGGCACGGTGAAGTCGGCGGTCTCCAGGGCCCTGGGCAAGCTCCGCGAGGACCCCGAGCTGGTACTTGTCCGATAAGCGGACGCCGCGCCGACGTGGTGTTTTGACCCGGGCTTTAACGTGACCTGATCGATCGTCGCCACCTAGTGACATACCGCGCGGTATGTGCGCAGAATCAGCACAACCGTTACCACCGCGTAGGCAATGTCGCCGCCCTGGGAGGACGCCGTGCTGAGCACCATGCAGGACGTACCACTGCTGATCTCGAGGATTCTGACCCATGGGGCGAGGATCCACGGCACATCACAGGTGACCACCTGGACGGGCGAGGGCGAGCCGCAGCGCCGCTCCTTCGCCGAGATCGGCGACCGCGCCGCCCAACTGGCGCACGCCCTGCGCGACGACCTCGGGGTAGCCGGCGACGACCGCGTGGCCACGCTCATGTGGAACAACGCCGAGCACGTCGAGGCCTACTTCGCGATCCCCGCCATGGGCGCCGTGCTGCACACCCTCAACCTGCGGCTGCCCCCCGAGCAGCTGGCGTGGATCGTCAACCACGCCGCCGACAAGGCCGTCATAGTCAACGGCTCCCTGCTGCCGCTGCTCGCCCCGCTGCTCCCGCACCTCAAGACGGTCGAGCACGTGGTCGTCTCCGGCCCGGGCGACCGCTCGCTCCTGGCGGACGTCCGCCCGCAGGTCCACGAGTACGAGGACCTGATCGCCGGCAAGCCCACCGTCTACGACTGGCCCGAGCTGGACGAACGCGCGGCCGCCGCCATGTGTTACACCTCCGGCACCACCGGCGACCCCAAGGGCGTGGTCTACAGCCACCGCTCGATCTACCTGCACTCCATGCAGGTCAACATGGCCCAGTCGATGGGCCTGACCGACCAGGACACCTCGCTGATCGTGGTCCCGCAGTTCCACGTCAACGCCTGGGGACTGCCGCACGCCACCTTCATGACCGGCGTGAACATGCTGATGCCGGACCGCTTCCTGCAGCCCGTGCCCCTCGCCGAGATGATCGAGAGCGAGAAGCCGACCCACGCGGCCGCCGTCCCCACCATCTGGCAGGGCCTGCTCGCCGAGCTCATCGCCAGGCCGCGGGACGTCTCCACCCTCACCCAGGTCACCATCGGCGGCTCGGCCTGTCCGCCGGGCCTGATGGCGGCCTTCGACGACCTCGGCATGCGGGTCTGCCACGCCTGGGGCATGACGGAGACCTCCCCGCTCGGCACGATCGCCCGCCCGCCGGCCCACGCGGTCGGCACCGACGCGGAGTTCGGCTACCGCCTCACCCAGGGCCGCTTCCCGGCCGGCGTGGAGGCCCGCCTGAGCGGCCCCGGCGGCGAACGCCTCCCCTGGGACGGCGAGTCCGCGGGCGAGCTGGAGGTGCGCGGCGCGTGGATCGCGGGCGCCTACTACAACGGGCCCGACGCCGAACCCCTGCGCCCCGCCGACAAGTTCAGCGAGGACGGCTGGCTCAAGACGGGCGACGTCGGCACCATCTCCCCCGAAGGCTTCCTCACCCTCACCGACCGCGCCAAGGACGTCATCAAGTCCGGCGGCGAGTGGATCTCGTCGGTGGACCTGGAGAACGCGCTGATGTCCCACCCGGCCGTCGCCGAGGCCGCCGTGGTCGCCGTCCCGGACGAGAAGTGGGGCGAGCGTCCGCTGGCCACGGTCGTCCTCAAGGAGGGCACGACCGCCGACTTCGAGTCCCTGCGCGCCTTCCTCGCCGCCGAGGGCGGAATCGCCAAGTGGCAGCTCCCGGAGCGCTGGACGATCATCGAGGCGGTCCCGAAGACCAGCGTCGGCAAGTTCGACAAGAAGGTGCTGCGCAGGCAGTACGCCGAGGGCGAGCTGGACGTCACCCAACTCTGACGATCGGCCCCCCGTCCGGCGGCCCCTCGTCCCACCCCCGGTCCGTACGCCGGGCAGGTCACCTCGCGGCACCTGTCCGGCGTACATCTGTCCGGCGTACGCCTGTCTGGCGGTACCCCGGTCGGGCGTACTTCAGTTGGTGCCGATGCGGGCCAGCAGATCCACGATCCTGCCCTGCACCTCGGCACTGGTGGACCGCTCGGCGAGGAAGAGAACCGTCTCCCCCGACGCCAGCCGCGGCAGGTCCGCCGGGTCGACTGCGGCCGTGTAGACGACCAGCGGAGTGCGGTTGAGCTGCCCGTTCGCCCGCAGCCAGTCCAGGATCCCGGACTGGCGACGGTGCACCTGCATCAGGTCCATCACCACCAGGTTCGGCCGCAGCTGCCCGGCGAGCGTGACGGCGTCCGCGTCGCTCGCCGCCCGCGCCACCTGCATCCCGCGCCGCTCCAGAGTCGAGGTCAGCGCGAGGGCGATCTCGGCGTGCTCCTCGATGAGCAGCACCCGTGGCGGATGCTGCTCGCTGTCGCGCGGCGCGAGCGCCTTCAACAGGACGGCGGGGTCGGCGCCGTACGCGGCCTCGCGCGTCGCCTGCCCGAGCCCGGCCGTGACCAGCACCGGCACCTCGGCGGCCACCGCGGCCGTACGCAGCGACTGCAGCGCGGTGCGGGTGATCGGCCCGGTCAGCGGGTCCACGAACAGCGCGGCCGGGAAGGCGGCGATCTGCGCGTCGACCTCCTCGCGCGAGTTCACGATCACCGGACGGTAGCCACGGTCGCTGAGCGCCGCCTGCGTGCTGACGTCCGGCGCCGGCCACACCAGCAGCCGACGCGGATTGTCCAGCGGCTCCGGCGGCAGCTCGTCGTCCAACGGCTGCGGGCGCGGCGGATCCGCCACCTCGACGGCCCCGCCGGGCCCGTCCAACGGCTCCGGCCCCTCGGCGGCGTTCTCGTCCGGGGCCCCTATGGCGTACGACCGCCCGGCCCCCTCGGTGTTCGTTCCACCGGGCACGAGCCGCACCTGCCCGGCGAGGGAGGGCTGCGGCACGGCCGGAGAGGGCGCGCCGGGTGCGACCGGGGGCTGAGCCGCCGGTGCCGCCGCGGCGGCGGCCTGCGGCACCTGCGCGGACGCCGGGGGCTGCGGGGGCCTCGGGACCTGCGGGACGACGGGCTGCTCGGCCGACGGGTGCGGACGGGCCGTCTGCTCCGGGCGCGTCGCCGGATCGGGCGGGGTCCCCAGCTTGCGGCGCCGTCCGGAGCCGCCGGGTCCGTGCGGGGCGGGCGTGGCCGTGGCCTGTGCCGCCTGGGCCTGCTGCACCGGCGTCGGCTGGGCGGGCTGTGCGTGCTGGGTGTGCTGCGTGTGTTGGGCCTGCTGTGTCTGCTGCAGTTGCTGCACCTGCGCGGCCTGGCGGGTGAAGGGCACGCCTTGCCCCAGCGTCCGCACGCTGATCGCCCGCCCCTGCGTCGAGTGGGGGTCCATCGGCGCGGCGGCGGCCTCGGCGGGCAACGGCTGAGCCGCCCGCGGCGGCCCGACGACGGCCTCCGGCGGCAGCGGGGTGCCGCCACCGGGAGTCGACGTCGCCGTGACGGCGGGCGCGGCCTGCGCGGCGGCGGGGGAGTTCTGGGCGGGACTCGGCACCGCCTCGGCCGGCAGCGGCTGCCCGACGCCGTCCTGCGCCTGAGCCTGAGCTTGTGCCTGTGCCTGCGCCTGCAATTGGGGCTGAGGCAGGGGCTGAAGTTGCGGCTGAGGCTGTGCCTGGACCTGTGCCTGTGCCGGGACTTGCGACTGGAGCTGGGCCTGAACCTGTGCTTGTGCCGGGACGGCGGCCTGGGCCACCGCGGGGACACCCTGCCCGGGCGCACCGACGGCCTCCGCGGCCTCCGCGGGGTGCGCGGCGGCCCGTCGGCGGCGGCCCGTGGGCGCGCTGGTGGGGTGCGGTTGCGGCGGGGTGTGGTCGTCCGCCTGGTCGAGCGGGACGGCGTCGTGACGTCCGTGGTCGATCGCGGAGTCCTCGACGGATCCCGCGCCGGGCGGCTGGGCCTGGACCTGAGCCTGGACCTGAGCCGGAATCGGAGCCTGGGCCGGCATCGGAGCGGGGGCCTGCACGGGAACGGGACCGGGGATGGGGGCGGGCGCGGGGATGGGAACCGCGACCGGAATGGGACCGGCGACCGGAACGGGACCTGCGGCAGGCACCGGCCCCGCCGCACGGGCCTGGTCGGCCGCACTCGTACCGCCGGATCCCTCCGGCACCCGGTCCGCCTCGGCGGGCGGCAGGGCGAACACCGCACGCGGCCCCGCCTCCTGCGCGGCGGCGCGCTCGTTCGCGGCGGCGAGGGCACGTCGACGGCGCCCGCTCGGCTGCCCGCTGTCCGCGTCCCCGTCCGTGACCGAGGGCTCGGACGGTGCGCTCGCGAGCGCCGGCAGTGCGGCGGGCGGCAAGGCGTTCTGCAACTGCTGAGGGCCGTCCGGCTCGCGCTGGGCCCGGCGTCCGCCCGGCGCCGGTACGCCCTGGGGCGGAACGGTGCCGCCGAGCCCCGTACCCGAGGCGGCGGTCCCCGCGGCATGCTCCGCGGCCGTGACGACGGCCCCCTCGCTCACCCCCGCGTCGGCCCCCGCGACAGCCCCGGCCCCGGCGATGGCGACCTCGGCAGACCGTCCACGCCGCCGCCCGGAGCCTCCCGCGCCTCCCGCACTCTCCACTTCGGCCGCCATCGGAAGCGACGCCTCGGCCGGCGTCTCCTCCACCGCCGCGGCCCCGGCACGCCTGCGCCGGCGCCCGGTCGGAACCGCGGCTTCCACCTCGGCGCCGCCCTCGGCGCCAGGGACGTCGCTCTCCAGGAAGGCGTCCACGGAGGACCGTCGGGCCCGCCGACGCCCACCGACAGCCTCCTCTTGCGAGGCCACACCCGTGCCGGTGCCCGAACCGGTGCCCGTACCGGCCGCGAGGGCGGGCAGGGCGGTCGCGGCCGGAGCCGGCACGGCCCCCGCGCCACCGCCCAACGGCACCTCCAGCACGTACGCGCTGCCGCTCATGCCCGGCACCTCGTGCGTCTGCAGCACACCCCCGTGCGCCCGGACGATCCCCCGCACGATCGGCTCGTGCACGGGGTCGCCGCCGGCGTACGGCCCGCGCACCTCGATGCGCACGACCTCGCCCCGCTGCGCAGCCGCGACGACGACCGTGTTGTCCATGTAACCGCCCGCCGAGACGGGCGCGTTGCCGGTGGCGTCGACGCCGGCGACGTCGGCCACGAGATGCGCGAGCGCGGTCGCGAGGAGCCGCGGGTCGACCTCCGCCTCGATGGGCGGCGCGTGCACGGCGAACTGGACCCGCCCCGGCCCGATGAGCTCCACCGCGCCGTCCACACCGGCGGCGACGACGGCGTCGAGCATCACCTTCGTACGGGCGACGGTCTCCACGCCGGTGTCGAGCCGCTGATAGCCGAGGACGTTGTCGATGAGCGTGGTGATCCGGGAGTAGCCGGCCGACAGATGATGGAGCACCTGGTTGGCCTCGGGCCAGAGCTGACCGGCGTCGTCGGCGGCGAGCGCGGCCAGCTCGCGGCGCAGCTCGTCCAGCGGGCCGCGCAGGGAGTCCCCGAGCAGCGTGAGCAGCTGATCGTGCCGCCCGGCGAGCGCCTCGTACCGGTCCTTCTCCCGCTCGCCCAGCGCGGCGTAGCGCTCCTCGCCGCCCGCGAGCTCCTCCTCGTGCTGCTCCTGCAGCTCCTCGAGCTCGGTGACGTGCTGCTGGCGCAGCGCGGTGAGGTCGGAGGCGTGCTCCTCGGAGAGCTTCTCCAGCTCCTCCGTGTGCCGCTTCTCGACGGCGTCCTTCTCCTCGGCGAGGGCGTCGTAGGACCGCCGGTCGGTGAAGGTCATGACGGCGCCGACGAGTTGGTCGCCGTCGCGCACGGGGGCGGTCGTCAGGTCGACGGAGACCTTCTCGCCGCTCTTCGACCACAACACCTGCCCCCGCACCCGGTGCTTGCGCCCGGAGCGCAGCGTGTCGGCGAGCGGCGACTCGTCGTAGGGGAACGGCGAGCCGTCGGCACGGGAGTGCACCACGAGGGTGTGCAGCTCCTTGCCGCCGAGATCGCTCGCCCGGTAACCCAGGATCTGCGCGGCGGCCGGATTGACGAGGACGATCCGCCCGTCGGTGTCGGTGCCGACGACGCCCTCGGAGGCGGCCCGCAGGATCATCTCGGTCTGCCGCTGCGAACGCGCCAGCTCGGCCTCGGTGTCGACGGTGCCGGAGAGATCGCGGACGACGAGCATCAGCAGCTCGTCGGAGGCGGAGGTGTAGCCGTAGCCGTCGTAGGCCTGCTGGCCGTTCTCCAGATTCGCGCTGGTGACCTCGACGGGGAACTCGGACCCGTCGGTCCGCCGGGCGACCATCCGCGTCGGCTTGGTCCGCCCGCGCGGGTCCATGTGATCGGGGCGCCGCATGGACCCGGGGATGAGCTTGGAGTCGAACTGCGGCAGCAGATCGAGCAGCCCCCGCCCGACCAGGGCCGTCCCCGGCGTCTCGAAGGCCTCGAGCGCGATGGTGTTCGCGTTGACGACGGTCCCGTTGGCGTTGACCAGTACCAACGCGTCGGGAAGCGCGTCGAGTATGGCTGCGAGGCGAGCAGCGCCTCGGGATGGCCTGCTGCTCACGAGTCGCTTCCTCCCTGTTACCGCACCTTGCCCACCGCTCAGGCCATCTTGCCAACCGGCCCGCAACGTGTCACGCGAGGGAGTCTAAGGGCTGGGGTCCCGCCGACGGAGCCGGATGAGAGGGAGCTCGCACGACGAAGTGACACAGAACGTCTGTCCTCGCCCGCCCTCACACACGCTGGCCTGCACCGACACCGACCCCCAGGCCCCTCCGACTCCGCGGGACCTCCGCCCCACCTTTACGGAACCGGTGCTTCCGCTATGAGTCGCGGATGAGGGCGACAGAAGGGCGGAGGTGCGATGGATGGGAGGAGGCATGGGAGGAGGTACGTGAGGAGGTACGTGAGGAGGTATGCGAGATATGCGAGGTATATGGATGCCGTGGGGCCGTGTCAGCGGGCGGCCGGGCGCAGATCGGGCAGCAGCGGCACGAGCCGGTCCCACCGCTCGATCTCGCAGCCGTTGCTGCGGTCGTACGTGGCGTCGACCGGCCGTCCGGCCCAGCGTCCGGTGACATGGGCGGTGGCCGGCCCGCCGTACCGCATCGTGCAGACCCCGCCGCCCGGCACGGGTGCGAAGGCGTCCCGGCCCCACCGGGTGTTCCGGTCAACGGCCCGACAGGCGCTTCCCACGTCCGGGTGACTGCCACGGCCCGGGTGGCAGTACACCTCGAACGTCCCGTCCGCCCGCCCGCCGGCGTGCCGCACGGTGACCGTGAGGTGATCGCCGACGACCCGGTCCTCGTCCCGGACGGGCGGCGGCGCGAGCGGGACGCCGTCGGTGAGGGCGTGGGCCGTCCCGGCGTACGCGACGGTTACGGGGCCCGCGGCGGCCGAGGCGACCACGGCGGCGCAGACGGCGGAGGCGGCGGAGGCGGTGACGGCGAGCCGTCGAAGCGGGGTGACCTGGAACATGACCGGACTAACGCGGTGCCGACGACGACGTTGCGCCCGAAGAATGCCTTTGCCCTGCGGCCCGACTCCCGAGTACCGTGGACGCCGATTGGTGACACGACGCTTGGCTGTGTCATCATCTGCACGCACCACTCGCACACACGCGAGCGGCTGTGCTGGAGGCGTCGCCTAGTCCGGTCTATGGCGCCGCACTGCTAATGCGGTTTGGGCCTTCAAGCCCATCGAGGGTTCAAATCCCTCCGCCTCCGCGCGATCACCGAAGCCCCGGTCCGACCGACCGGGGCTTCGTCGTTTCCCCCACCCCTCCGCGAGGCCTCCCAGAGCCGTTTTCGCAGGTCACAACGGGTACGGCAAACGGATTTCACATGACGGCGGCAGTCATGTAATGTTCTTCCTGTCGCCGCGAGCGGGCCAGAAGGACCGGGAGCGAAGACAGAAAAACCGAATAAACAAGCACTCGTAGCTTAACGGATAGAGCATCTGACTACGGATCAGAAGGTTGCAGGTTCGAATCCTGCCGAGTGCACACAGGTCAAAGGCCCCGGAGAGATCCGGGGCCTTTGGTGTTTCCGGGCCGTACAGCAACGGGCCTCGTGAGACGCCCGTTGTTGAACAGCCCTTCAGTGGATCCCTAGGTGACCATCACCGTCACGAGCACGACAGCCACGGCCGCGGCGAGGGTCAATGCCGGCACCGCAGTCGGGTGCTCCTTGGCGACATACGCTACAAAAGCCGCGCAGAGCAAAATGATGATCAGCCGATCGGTGGTCACGCACGTGCCTTTCGACGTGGGACCCGCCCGGAGCGCCTGGCCGCTGGGACGGGTCCCGATCTTGGGCCCACCACCGCATGCGGAGGGCCCCTCATCCCTTCGTGGGACGAGGGGCCGCTCAAGGCTTCAGCTACGGACCCACCTGTCCCTACAAGGGAGTGGTGAGGTCGTTGATCTGCAACTCGCTGGTCCGCGGGGAGGTTACGGCTCCTGCATGAGATGCAGCCTGTCGAGAGACACATAGGGGTTGAGGCTCATTGCTGAATGGATTCAGCAACCGCACTTGCGTCACTCAACGTGTGCGGCCCATAGGTGCGGACAACTTGCCCAGAGCCGCCTTCACCTCCTTCTGGCTTGCTTCCGCATGCATCTCCCTCGGCATGGTGATTTTGAGAGGGAACGGTCATTGAGGATCAGATCAGCGCTTTGCCCACCTCGTAGATGGTGGGCCGGTCCCCCGGCGCGTGGCTGAGCATCGCGTCGACCAGTTCGCCCAGCTCACCGGGCAGCTTCACGGGCCGACGCCGACCGTTGGCCACTGCCTCTCGCTGCACGGGGCGTGGAGCGTCGTCCGGGTATTCGACCGCCCGCCAGCCGGTGGCGGAGATGAGCAGTGAGGCTCCGAGGGCGTAGACGTCGGCTTCCTGCGTCGGCTCCGCTTCCCCGGTGTCGAGCACGCTGCGCGCGATCTCCGGAGCTTCGTAGTGGACGAGGCAGCCGCGGAACGGGAAGTCGTACCCCTCGGGTACCTGTCCGCCCCGGGCCAAGGCGAGGTCGATGAGGTGCGTTCGTTCCGGCCCGATGATGAAGTGGGCGGGCTGCACATCACCATGAGCCCAGCCTCTTACATGGAGATATGCCAGTGCTTCGGCACATCCCAGCGCCACGCTGGTGTGGGGCTTGATGGACGAACCCTGCTTACGGCATGGCTCCCACAGCCTGTAGAGGTCTGGCCCTTCGTGCCACGGCTGGAAGTTCCACGTGCCGTGCTCCCATTCGCCGTACGCAACGGCGTCGAGGGCGAGGCTGTGCAGGACGGCGCCCTCGCGTGCGGGCGCGAGAGCGGTCCAGGGCTGGGCGGGCCACTCGGCCGTGGCCTCGATCGGATAGCCGAGCTTCACGGCGAAGTGACCCCGGTGGCTCTCCACCTCCCACACCGTGGAGCCTCGGCGATTGATGACCATGCGCTGAGTCGTGGGCATGAGTGCGTCGAGCACCACGATCGGCAGTTCAGGGGTTGGGCCGGACAAGATCTCTTCTCCTTCCGGGCGAGCGCGGCCGACCACGATTCGAGGCCGGCCGCGTCGCTGTTGTCGGGTGCTAGTCCTGACCGTAGGGACGGCCGCAGTCTGAGTCGCACTGCGCGAGGTTCGTGCCGTCCACGGTCCACAGGTCGTCGAAGACCACGAACCCGGCCGCCTTCATGGCGCGCGCCGAGGCGGCGACCTTCTCCGGGTCTCGTGCTCCTCCACCGGGCATCGGGTTGTGGTGCAGGAAGCGGCCTGCGTGCTGCTCGCAGAGTCCGGCGTATTCCTTGGTGTGCAGGATGAGTGCGTGAAGGCCGAGGTCGACGTCGTCGGACGGAACCATGGGGACGGTGGCGGTGGCCGCCGTGACCAGGAACGCGACCGCCTGATCCGCGATCCGCTCAGCGCGCTCGGGGGACTGCCCGTTGTGGACGACCACGAAGCGGGCCAGGCTCTCGAACAGTTCTTCACCAGCCACCGCGCGACCGGCCCTCTGATCGTTCGCTGTTGCCGTCATGTGCAATCTCCTCAAGTGAGGTCGTGCAGGACACGTACGACCCGTCCCGATCGCCGAGCTCGGCTCAGAGACGATCGGGAAGCAGGCTTTGGTGGCCGGCCCCGGACGGGGACGGGAAGCCGGGCGGATCGGCACCCGTCCGGGGCGGCCGGTCTACTGGCCGGTCCCGAGGGCCATGCCGATCACCAGACCGCACGCACCGCTGATGCAGACGATGAACAGGACCCCGGCATACCGGCCGACGGCGCGCATCACAGCGGAACCTGACTGTTGCCGTTCCGCACGGCCAGGCGTGCGCTCAGTTCCTCCCGCGCACCGGGTGCCACCACATTGCCCGGCATGGCATCCCACTCCTTGCCGCCACGGACCGGCCGCATCTGCACACGGCCACCGAGCTCGCCCATGACGACGCCGATACGTCCGGTGCCGCTGTCTTTCGCCAGTTCGCCGACGGCTGGTCTGGTCTGCTGATTGCTCGCCATGCACACGAGCATCGCGAACCGGGTACCCCCGCCAAAAGGTCAGGCTGATTACCCAACTTGGGTAACATCGCGGCAAGTAGAGAATCCGCGACGTTGCGTAGCCCTCGCAGTGTGGGAGCTTGCCCAGTGCCCGACGCCGACCGGCCGCAGGAGCTTCCTGTCCGGCTGCTCACCGATCCCGAGATGATCAATGCGTGCCGGGTACGGGACTTCGCCAGAGTCTTCCGGCTGGTGAAGACCAGAGCGGGCATCTACCCGTCGATGATCGCGAGGCGCTGCGAACTGACGCCGAGCCGCGTCGGCGAAGTCATCGCTGGGCGACGCCAGTTGCTCCACATGGATGTGATCGAGCGCATCTCAGACGGCTTGCGCATCCCAGGGGGCATGCTCGGTCTTGCCCGCCGCCCCTGGGAGACGCCCCAGGCTCTCGCAGTCACCGAGCGCGAGGCACGTCAAGTGCCAGAGCCTCAGGAGCAGTCACCGGCTTCCCTACCGGGCCCGGACGTGGACAGCATCCTGGCGTTGGCCACACGGACGAACCTCAGCGCGGCCACGCTTGAAGCGTTTCGGTCCTCCATCGAGGACTACTGGCGACGGGACGACCAGCACGGCGGCGAGGCACTGCGGCCGGCCGTCGTCGGCCAGCTCCGCTATGTGGTGGGTCTGCTGAAGGAGAGCCGCCCGCCGTCCATCCAGAACGGCCTGTACGGAATCGCGGCCGAGCTCGCACGCCTCACCGGCTGGACCTACTTCGACGCCCGCCAGTACAACCAGGCCCGCGCCTACTTCACCGAGGCCCTGCAACTCGCCAAGGCCATCGACGACCGCCAGTTCATGGCCAACGTCCTGGCCTGCATGAGCTTGCAGGCGACCTACCAGGACAAGCCCGCGGACTCCCTGGCCCTCGTGACCGCCGCGCAGGACCAGGCCCGCTCAGATCTCGGGACGACACCGCGTGTGCTGTCGATGCTGTCCATGCGCGAGGCGTTCGCCCATGCCACGCTCGGCAGCCACACGTCGACTCACCGAGCGATCGGGGAAGCGCACCGCCAGTTCGAGCAGATCCAGACGAGCGACCCAGACCCGTCATGGGTGACCTACTTCGACGAACTCAAGCTCATAGTCGACACGGGCATTGCCCACGGCCGACTGGGCGAGGCAGCGACGGCTGAACCATTGATCGCGGATGCGTTGCGCCGGGAAGCCCGCACCAATCAGCGCGGCCGGGCGTTTCACGCGTTCTGGCTGGCTCGTACCCAGCTGGACCAAGGCAAGCTCGATCAGGCGTGCAGTACCGCCACACAGGCGCTGGAGTCCGCGTCGGCAGTGGCCTCCGAGCGGGTCTCGGGCCATCTCAGGGAGTTCTACGACCAGTTGGCCCCGCACAGGCAGGAGCCCGTAGCCCTGGCCTTCGAGGCACGGCTACGGGCAGTCCTCCCGCCGGTCAGCGGATCGCTTCATCCATGAGCAGGTAGAGAAGCCCGACGAGAGACCCGCTGCTGACGACCTCCCGGCGGTCGATCATCCCGCGCACCTCACTGAGGGGGATCCACTCGATCCGGTCCGACTCGTTCATTTCCGTAGGCGGACCGTCGTAAGTCGCCCCGTCCGCACGGAAAACGTGGTGCTGCGAGTCCGTGATCCCGTTGGCCGGCTCGGCATAGATCAGGGGCTTGATGGGACCAGGACGCCAGCCCGTCTCCTCCAGGACCTCACGGGCCGCCGCCTCCTCAGGAGACTCACCCTCCTCGACCAGGCCCATGGGCAACTCCCAAGCCCACGAGTCCGTGATGAAGCGATGCCGCCACATCATCAGCACCTCCTGGCGGTCGTTGACGACGGCAGCCACGGCCAAGTGCCGGAGGCGAACGACGTGGTACTCCCACCTGCGCCCGTCAGGCTGCTGGACGTCGACCAGACACAGGTTCACCCACTTGTTGGTGTAGATCTGACGCTCACCGTGGGTCTTCCACTCCATACCTGCGGCCCCTCTCGATCCGGTCTCCAGGATCTCAGACCGCCCCAGAGGAGGCGGCAAGTTCGGATCCTTTTGCGTCACACTGACGAGATGATTGCCTTCGAGTGAGGGGCCGAGCGGCCAGTTGAGGAGACCCGAACGGGCAGCAGGGGAAGTCTATTGAACCCTCAGCATGAGAGGTTTGGACCTATTTGTATCGGCTGCTCCACTGCTCTGTGGCGGGACAGTGCACGAGTGTCTGCGGATCCGCAATAAATGCCCGTTGCTGCCCGTGAGCCTCGCAAGATCTGGCACGTGGATGACACTGTTACGTCGATTGAAGCAAGCCGCCCTGGTGGAAGCGTTGCGGCAGAGCCTTCAAAGAATGATCTCTTCCACTCGCAGAGACTCTGCCTCTCTCGCGTGCCTAGGAAGGCGAAACGTCCTCGACGCCGCCGAATGGTACCGATCAGGGTGAGGGAATCACCCGAACCACCCCAACTCCCGACCCTTGACAAGTAGGATCACGCAAAACATGGAAGTGCGAACCGTGCACCTGAAGGGTAGGTCTCAGTTGACCACTGAATGGCCCATTGAGGTCCAGATTAGTGCTACTGAACTTGTCGAAAATAAACAGGTTGAGTCTCTGGAAAATTGGCTTCGACTAGATGCAAACTTCCGGGGAAGGACAAGGCTTACTGGTACGCCCTCGGAAGGGGACCTTGGGAGGGCAGGTGAACTACTTGCTGTCGCTATCGGTAGCGGCGGCGTAATCTCGGTTCTTGCGACTTCATTGAGTGCATGGATCCAGCAACCTAAGAAGTCAGACATCACTTTGAAGGTTACGGGCCCCGGTGGAGCCACGGTGGAAATTGACGCCAAGCGTGCCACTCCACAAGAGGTGAATGAGCTACTCCATAAAGCGCTTGAGGCCACCCAAGGGGAAACCGAGTGAGACTGCCGGATAGTGAAAAATCCCGCATTGTCTTGATCGGTTCGTCTCGTTATGAATCGACGGAACTCCCCGATGTCCCGGCAATTAGAAATAATGTATCGACGCTATTCGACACTTTCACAGACGCAGCCACGGGTATTATTGCTCCGGAAAACTGCACAACTCTTCTAGATCCTGCAGACCAGTCCAGTGTCGGTGAATTGGTAGCTTCCTCGTCAGAGCAAGCAGAAGATCTCCTGCTAATCTACTATGCAGGGCACGGGCTGCTTAGCACTGCCCGCCATGAACTGTTCCTGTCCACTACTAATACGTTGCCGGGGTTGCGCCTCCCGTTTACCGGAGTGGACTATTCTTATATTCGTGATGCCTGCATGGAGAGTAGCGCCAGAACTCGCGTCGTAATCCTAGATTGCTGCTATTCAGGTCGGGCGATCTCGGGCACGCTATCTGCGTCTGAATCGGACGCCGTATTCTTCAACCAGATTCAGGTAGCCGGCACGTACGTACTAGCAGCATCGCCGGGACACTCCGTAGCGAAGGCTTACCCCGGAGATCGTTTTACAGTGTTTACGGGTGAACTTCTGCGGATCCTTCGTGAGGGGATCTCAGGAGCGGAAAGCCTCCTGACTCTCAATTCCATCTACAAGCATCTTCAATCCTCGCTCCGCGCCAGCGGAAATCCAATTCCCCAGCAGCAAATCACAGAGAATTCGGACGTGATGGCTTTGGCTAAAAATGCAGCCTTCAGTCCTGAGGCCAGCGATTATTATAAGCCAAAGAGTGCATCCCCTAGCGTCATCGAGATTAATTCAAATCCCCTAAGTTCAGGTACGTTTATCGATGACGTTGTGGTGGAGATTCCCCGCGTTCCTCGAACATTGGCCGGGCGTGATGAACTGATTCGCGCCAAGCCGCCAAAGTGGGATTACCTCTTGTATGCAGCCTCTTTGCGGCTCGGGATGGAGTCTTTGAATGAGAAGTGGACGCAATATGAGGCTGGCCGCTCATCTCGATCTCGCCACATGAGTGTTGCGCAATTTTGCCACTACATCGACAATTCTCTAAAAAAACTACAAACAATTACACATCGAATCGACACATGCTTGAGTCCAGAGTTGCAGGACAGAGTATTCGAGAAGTCGGCGGAACATGCCGAACCTGATCTTATCAAGCGCATGGCTAGCGACCTGGTCGGCGTTTATGAGGACTATATGGATTGGGCCATGGCGATTAGGGGAATTGTCGCTCCCCACAAGGCGGCTCGCCTGATCGAATTGGCTGCCCTTATTGCGGATGAACCAGTCCGCGAGGTGAGAACATTCATCCAGCAGTATTTTTACGAAATTGATGCCCTGGGTGACCGCTATGCGACCAGTGACGTAGCGTCGATGAATGTTAATCTCAACCTCAAAATTACTCTAAATCAAGAGGTGCTAGACGCATTCTTGGAGGAGCGGAAAAGGCTCAACTGATCCTTCATAGTCCTTCGCCGGGCGGCCAGGACGGTAACCCATCAAGGCAGAGACGGATTATGCGCCCGTAGTGCTCCTTCTGCGAGTGTAGTTCATCTGGCTGAAAGGACATCCTGTGAGCATGAACGCGGAGTGGGTTGAGTCCGTTGGTAACTTCGAAGTGCCTTGGCAAGAGAGTGGTGCTGAGTGGTTGCAGAAGATGGCGGAGATTTCCGGCTACTCAGGTTCTGTCGGATATGTGGAAGAGGGGGGTTTTGGTGGCCCTTCCATCATCGAACTCCGGCCGGACGGTTCGAAATCAGCTAACCCGAAAGTTCTCATTATTCCTCATGAGGACGAGACAGTCACTGTTGCTCTCGCTGGAATTGGATGCGAGCCGGACGAAGCAACCAGGACGCATTGGTTGAACGTAGGGAATCAGGCTACGTCTGCTTTGGGCACTCCGGACAAGTCCTATATGTGGGTGGCGCTCATAGGAGAAAAGCCGTCCAAAGCTGCGGGTCAGACAATAAAGCTTGGGAAAGTTTCCCGAGTGCAAGGTATGAAATTGACCTCTTCTGAAGTGGAACTCTGGGAGCCAGTAATAAGTGTGGTTGCTTCGCTAGAGTCTTCTAACGTGTCGGCATCGATCCCTATTAGAGTTCAGGGAACCTGCTCGGCGCGTACCTGGCAACATGCCCGAAGGAAGGCTGCCGGAGATTTGAGTAGGCTAGTTGCTGTCCTGTCGCTAGACTGGAATGTTTGCATTGACGTGCGCGAAAGTCCTAGGCTGGCGGAATCTGGGGTGCACTACGAAACGCCCTCGTCCCCCTTTTGGGCCAAAAAGGTCTTCGCAGATCCCCCTGTGATTGACCAGGTTTCGATTGTTTCGGTGCCGCCCTGGATTGATGGCGCATGGAAGAAGCTTAACAAGAATAGAAAGCTTGATTCTGCACTTGCGATGCATATGGAAGGGCTTCGACTGACAGAAGATCATCCGAGTCTGGCTCTGGTGGCCTTTGTTTCTTGCGTCGAGGTCATCTCTCTCATGATCTACCGCGATGATAGGTGCCCTGAGTGCAAGGCGTACACGAGAATTTCAGATAAATTCCGTGAAACCCTGAAGCGAGTTACGACAGAAGCTGAGGCTAATTACCTACACCGCGTTTACAATGATCGTTCCCGCACGGTTCATAACGGTAGGCTCCATGGCGGGGAGACGCGACCTGGAATTTTCGAAATTGGCCTTTTGATGTCACCTGAAGCGGAGTTCGTCTGGGAAATTGTCTGGCGCATGCAGGCTGCTTCACGGAAGCTTCTATTGAGCGCGCTGCAAGACCAGCTGCCGCCAGGTCGAATCCACTTCGTAAAGTGATTGGACAGATGTTCTTCGAGGGGGCTCGGGGACGATCGCTCTAGCCGCGTGTACTCATTCTCTGGCATCCAGCGGCTAATTGCTGTCCGCGCGGCTCGGACGCTGGCCGGGCCAGAGCAGGACGGATGCGGGAGCGAGCTGCCTTGAACCTGTAAGGGGTTGTCACACAGTCGGTCGCGCGGAGCTCTTGCGTCTTCGCGTTGTCTCTGCGTTTGCTGAGCCCGAAGAAGCCCAACGTTGGCCTCGCTGTCTCGGATTTGACGGCAGCTCTGACGGCAACGACGGCACACCGTCGCACTCGATCACTAGCCCGAGCGCGCGAAAGATGAGGCTGTCAGCGCCAGATGCGGGGTCTTGCCCGATCCTACGGATCAGAAGGTTGCAGGTTCGAATCCTGCCGAGTGCACACAGGTCAAAGGCCCCGGAGAGATCCGGGGCCTTTGGTGTTTTGGGGCGTACGGCAGCGAAGTACGGCAACGGGTGATGTCAGCCGGAGGGGGGAGCCGTGATCGAGAACGTCGAACCGCTTGAACCGCTCGACCTGATCGTCCTGGACGACGGTGTGCAGAGCGTCGCTGTCCGGCTGATGTCTCCAGTTCCGCAGCACGGCTATTACGACGCCGAGATCATCATCCGCAGCGGCTTCGTGAACGCTGCTGTGCGAGTCGGTTTCAACACCGACGACCTCGATGACTGGGCGGCGCTCCTGGACGCTGTTGAGCAGGCCGGCACCGAGGCCGACGAGGCCGATGCCGTCTTCGCCGGCGACTGGCCGAGTGAGGGCCGCACGGCATACCTCACCTTCATTGCCGAGGACCCGTACGTGGTCGAGGTACGGGACGCGCCCGGCACCCAGGTTTCCGTTCGGGTCCCGATCGACCTCAAGGCCGAGTGGCTCGACGCAGCCCGAGAGCGGTTGGCTGCTGTTCGACGCGTGCTCGGGGGGCAGTCATGAGCGTGTCTACGCCCGAGTGACGGAGGATGCGCTGCGCCACCTACGGGTGGCTGAGGCGTGTGGGGGTGCAGCGAGGCACACGCGCGCCGGGGCGGCAACCGCCGCCAAGTAACCCCAGCTTCCCAAGCTGAGGTCCCCGGAACGTCGGCACATCCGGCGCTCGTATAGTCGCTGTATGGTGACTGCGACTGTTCGTGAGTGGCACGACGAGGAAGGGTGGGGGGTACTCGACTCTCCCGAGACGCCCGGCGGTTGTTGGGGTCACTACGCCGAGATCCGGACGAAGGGCTTCCATACGCTGTCGCCGGGGCAACGTGTAGATCTCCAGTGGGAAGCCCCTGGCTTCAAGCAAGACGGCTACGCCTACCGGGCAGTGAAGATAGTGCCTCGGTCAGCCTGACATCGACGTCTGACATCGGCGCGTGCGGTGCCTGTCCAGAGAGTTCAGGGCCGATTGCGGGCCGAGCGCTGCCAGTAGCCTGGGACTGTGGTGATGGATCAAGGGGTAGCCGGTGCTCTTCAGGTGAAGTGGGAGCTCGTGGGGCATGGTTGGGCGACATGCCGGCTGGGTCATGACTCTCAGGCGGTGTCAGTGACCGCCAGTTACTGCACTGACGCGTTGGCGGATCTTGTAGCAAGCACGGGGGAGCTGTACGGGCAGCGGCGCTCGGCCCGGTTCTTCTTCGACGCCGAGCCCCAGGAGTTTCGCTGGGTGCTCCGCGCGGCGGATGACGCGATCGACGTGACCGTCTACGAGTTCCCCGACGTCGCCGTCAGCCTCGATCGTCCGGACTCCGACGGCAAGGTCGTTTGGCGGTCGACCCATCCGCGTCCGGCGTTCGCTCACGCTGTTTGGGATGCCGCCGACACCGTGCTCAGGGAGCATGGCGAGGCCGGCTATCGCGCCAAGTGGGCGATGCATCCGTACCCCTTCGGACTGGTCCAGGATCTCCGCAGGCTGCACATGCGGGACGACGTCTGCGGCCTGCCCCACGACCTGCCGTGCCCATAGGCGGTCAGCAGGTGCGAGTGGCGGCAAGCCGCGTTCTCCACACGTGTCGGGTGTTCGGGACCTCCGGGTGGTCCAGGAGCCAGAGAACATAGCCCGCGTGGAGCTGTGCCCATGAGTCCCCCGAGTGATGCGCCCTGTGGAGCCTGCCGCGCAGTTCGTCTCCGTCGATCGCCCGGGCCACACGTACGTACTCACGGTCCTTGCACCGATAGGGGCGTTGGACGGCTAGGTCGATCAGATCGACGAGTTTCGCCTTCACCTGGTCGTCGTGGTCGGCAGTGGCCAGTTGCCGGATCAGACGCTGCTTCGTACCCCACGCCTTCGCGTGCTGTGTCCACTCCTGTGGGTACCGGGCCTCCCATTCCAGGTACAGCAGGGCGAAGGGCAGCCCCGCCCACGTGTTGATCGCCCCGGAGGCGTGCCTGCTCCCCAGGGCTTCGGGCAGGCAGCGACTCGCGGCCTCGTCGTAAGCCTTCCGGGCGGCTGCCCGGTCCCGTGCCTTGAACCTCAGCCGAGGGGTCGGCAGCCAAGCCTTCTTGATCCGGAGAAGAGCGGACTCGACTTCTTCTTGGGCACTGGTCAGTCGAGCATGGGCAGCGGTGCGTTCGGCAAGGGTCGGCGCTATCAAGCCGTGAGCCCATGCCAAACGCTCGGTCCATCCGTGGTCGGCGTCGTCGACGCCCGAGCCCGCCATCTCTGTCACGCCACAGATCATCGCCCGATCGGCACGCCGGCGCGATCCCATATGCGTGGAGCCCGTATGGCCTTCAACGACGGATCGGAATTTGCAGATTCGGATCCTGGCGTGTGCACGGCTGGCTGGCTGGCGGCCCTGAGGAGTGATCCTCAGGGCCGCATCGAAGGGATTGTGAACGGGACCCGGGTGCGGGTCAGCGCGGGGCGATGGCGTTCAGGATCGCCGACGCGACATGGTCGGCGGCGTTGCGGTGGCCCCTGGCGTTGGGGTGCACGAGGGCCGGACGGTCGTCGTGGTCGAAGATGCCCTCGACCCACTTGCCGGCGTCACAGACGCTGTGGTTCCGGGTGGAGTCGTAGAGGTTGACGAAGGTGGCGGTGTCGCGGGTGTCGGCCGACTTCTCGATGGCCTTGTTGAGGGGTTCCAGGACGTCATGGCGCAGCCAGTCCAGGTCGCCCTGGGTGATCGAGGCGAAGTGCTGCAGGTCGTTGTACCGGCACTTGGACGTGTCCTGGGGGATGATCGTGGGGTAGCCGACGGTCAGGATCTTGGCGTGCGGGGCGCGCTCGTGGAGCTTGGCGAGCATCTGGTCGTAGTCGCGGCTCACCTTGGTCAGCCTGCCGGGGATGTCGGCGGCCAGGGCGTCCCTGCACGGTGTGTCCACGCCGCCGCTGCCCGAGCCCAGTTCCAGGCACTTGAAGAGGATGTCGGCGAACCCGAGGGTGTTGCCGCCCACGCCGACGGTGATCACGTCGGTGCCGGGCTCGACCGCCTCGGACTGGGGAGGCACCGGAGGGAAGGGGTAGTCCGGGTCCTCGGGGAAGCCCGGCACGTTACGGCCGATCGGCTGCTGGGCCCGGAAGGTGACGTCCTCGATCGTGGCGGCGCCGCAGCTGACGTTGGTCAGTTCGATCAGCGAGCCGAAGTCCCGGTCGATGACCTGCGGGTAGGACTGATCGGTGCGCTCGCAGCCGTCGCGAGGGTATTCGAAGACGTCACCGGCGGCCGGGATGACTCCGGCGGTGTAGGAGTCGCCCAGGGCGACCCACTGGTAGTCCGCCGCGGCGGCGGGTTGTGCCGCGATGAGTTGTGCGGGGGCCAGGACGCCTGCGGTGAGTGCCGCGGCCGAGCCGAGCAGGACCAGTCGAGTGCGAAAGCTTGCCACGAATCCTCCGGGGATACGGTGTTGGCGACGCTTTGAACCCTATGAGGCTCGTTACTTAAAGCACTAGATCCAATACGGACAGTCACATCCCGTGGGGTTCAGGGGTGTTTACAGTCGAGGCGGCCGGGTTCTGAAAGGACGGGCCCGATATCCGGACTGCCTGGTTCCGCCGCGTGACCGGCCCTGCTCGGTATGTGCGCCCTGCGCCGTGCGCTTGCCCGACGTGTGACTGTCCGGGCCCGTGGTGCGACTCCGGCAGGCTGTCCTATTCGTGATCTTCAAGAGGCCGCGAGCGGCTGCGGCTGCCAGGGCTGACGGCCCTCGGCCGGCCGCAGGAGGTGCCGCTGGCCAACAGGCCCAGACCTGCGGCAAGTTATCCGTCAAGATGTGAACCGATCCCGTCGCCTTCTGCGTGTATCTGATAGCGGTGCCGGGGGCGGGCAGGCTCGCTGTCGAGCGCTGTGCGCGGGGGCACTGGGGTATGGGGATACGGGACAGCTGCGCGGGGGAAGCATCGGTGATCGCCCCTGCCGTCGCACGAGGAGAGGGAGAGCCGCGCGGATGCATGACAAGGAGGCCGTAGAGGTGCCACCGGACCAGGAGCGTAGGGTCGCGGGCCGCTATCGGCTGCTGTCGCGCCTCGGTGAGGGCGGCATGGGAACGGTGTGGAGTGCGCGCGACGAGACACTGCACCGCGATGTCGCCGTCAAGGAGGTGCGTGCCCCGGCCGGGCTGTCCGCCGCGCACATCGAGAGGATGTACACCCGGCTCGAACGCGAGGCCTGGGCCGCCGCCCGCATCCCCAGCCGCAACGTCGTGACCGTCTACGACGTGGCCTGGGACGAGGGCTGCCCCTGGATCGTCATGGAACTCGTGCGCGGACGCTCGCTGGGGGACCTGCTGCGCGCCGAGGGGCCGCTGGACCCGAAGCGGGCGGCGCAGATCGGCGTCGAGATCCTGTCCGCCCTGCGCGCCGCGCACGCCGAGGGGGTGCTGCACCGCGATGTGAAGCCCGCCAACGTGCTGCTCGGCACGGACGGCAGCGTCGTGCTCACCGACTTCGGCATCGCCATGGTCGAGGGCGACTCCTCGCTGACCATGACCGGCGAGGTCGTGGGCTCCCCCGAGTACCTTCCGCCGGAGCGGGCCCTCGGCCGCACTCCGGGTCCCGAGTCCGACCTGTGGTCGCTCGGCGTTCTGCTGTACGCGTCCGTGGAGGGCCTCTCCCCCTTCCGCCAGGACACCCCGCTCAGCACCCTGCGCGCGATCGTCGACGACGAGCCGCCGGCACCGCGCCGGAGCGGCCCGCTCGCTCCCGTCGTCGAGGGGCTTCTGCGCAAGGAGCCCGCCGAGCGCATGACCGCGGAGCAGGCCGAGCGGCACCTGCGGTCGATCGCGGCGGGCGAGACGGTCCCGGCAGCTACGGCAGCAACGGCAGCTACGGCAGCAACGGCGGCCACGGCAGCAACGGCGGTCTCGAAGCCCCCGACCACTACGACCGCTCCGACCGCTCCGACGGCCCTGACGGCCGCCGAGGATGCGCCGACGAGCGCCGTCTTGGATGCGCCCACGGCTGTCGACGCCCCGGAGGTCCCCACGGCCGTCGACGCTCCCACGGTCGGCGAACCCCTGACAGTCGGCGACGCTCCCACGGCCGGTGACGCACCGACCGTCGGCGTCGTACAGACCGCCGATGACACACCAACGGCGACACCGTCCCCGGCACCGGCACCAACGGCGACACCGGCACCTGCACCGACCGCGCACGCCGTGACCGTGACGTCGCTCGCCCAGCCCGCCCACTTCCCTCAGCCCGCCCAGTCCCTTCAGTCCCCTCAGCCCGCCCAACCCGTGCCCACACCCCACGCGGCCGTGCCGGTCGGTGTCTTCGGGCCGCCCATCGGCTTCGAGCCGCCGGCTGCCGACGTTCCGCGCCGTGGCCGACGCACCGCGGCCGTGATCGCGGGCGCGGTCGTGTGTGTCCTGCTCATCGCCGGGCTGAGCTACGCGCTGGTCAGCCGCGGTCAGGACGACGAAGGGGACGACAAGGCCGCGGGCACGGGCAGTTCGTCGCCGAGTCCGACCCAGCAGGACACCACGCAGAAGGTCCGGGTGACCGTGACCGGCGTCAACACGACCTACGTCGGAGCCTGTTCGCCGCCGGCCGACCAGGCCCCCACCTTCACGGCCACGTTCGCCGTGGACGAGGCACCGGCCAAGATCACCTATCGATGGGTGTCCAAGGACGGTTCGGTGGTCGATCACGAGTGGCGCTCCGTCACCTTCCCGAGCGGCGGGGACCGTACGGGCCAGGACACCGTGCGGTTGACGGCGTACTCCAAGGCCGGAACCTTCACCAGCGAGATCGGTGTGGAGGTCAAGGGCCCCTTGGGGACGACCTCGAACACGGTGCCCTTCTCGGTGACGTGCGAGTAGCCCCTCGTCGATTTCGACCGCCGTTGAGTTGAGACCGCCGTTGAGTTGAGATCGCCGTTGAATTTCGATTGCCGTTGAAAAAAGGAGAACGCAGGTGCCGTCGGTCATCGTGGGACGTACGGGTCCCTTCACTGGTCAGAGTGTGGTGCTGGACGGCACACCGCTGACGTTCGGCCGCAAGGGCGACAACAGCATCGTGCTCGTGAGCGCCAACGCCTCGCGTCTGCACGCCGAGATCGTCACGGAGGACGCCGGGTTCGTCCTGTACGACCGGGACAGCCGCAACGGCACGTACGTCAACGACGAACGCGTCACACGGCATGTGCTGCGCCCCAACGACTGCATACGAATCGGCGACGAGACCTTCCTCTACGAGGCGCAGGAGGCGATGGAGACGGTCATGGACCTCTCCCTGCTGAACTCGCCGCGCGTCGACCCGAACGCCGACAGCGGCACCCTGCGCGTCACGGTCACCGGCGGCGGGCCGGTCGGCCTCGCCTTCGCCCTGGCACTGGACGAGCAACTGCCGGGACGTGCACAGATCACCGTGTACGACGCCCGGTGGCACAAGGAGGGCTCCGCCGTCGTCTGGAAGGACGAGCGGCACGGCAACGTGCGGCGTCAGCAGGTCGTGACCGTTCAGAGCCGGCAGTACCTGGCGCTGTCCGAGGAGGTCCGCTCGGCGCTGTTCGACGACGCGGAGGGCTACTCGGAGATGTGGCCCGTCGGGCCGGACTCCGTGGACGGCCGTCCGCCGCGCAACATCCGCATCGCCCGTGTCGAGGACCAGCTGCTGGAACTGGCCAACAAGCGCGCGGCCATCAGGCTCGTCCCCAAGCGTTTCGACGTGGAGGAGCAGCAGAACCGGATCGCCCAGGACCATGTCCTCGTCATCGCGGAGGGCGGGCGTTCCCGCACCCGCGAGCACTACGCCGACCGCTTCGGGGCGGCCGACGCCTCGATCTACTCCCTCGACGGCGAGCACCTGCGGGACGTCGTGCTGGGGCTGCGGGTGAAGTCGACGCTGTCGGACCCGATGAGCGTCCTGCTCACCGTGTCCCAGAACCGTTTCCTGCTCAACTCGCTGCGCGGCGAGGGCTTCCTGAACATGCGGCTCACCCGCGAGGAGGCCGAGGACGTCATCGGCATCGACCCGGTCCGCAAGGTCTTCGAGGAGTGCATCGCCGCCCGCCCCTGTGTCATGACCCGGGGTGAGCACAACGAGTTCGTCTGTCCCACGCACGGCACCCTGTTCCTGCCGGCCCTGCTGCAGGGCTCGCCGCTGTGGAAGCGGATCCAGGAGGGGCTGAAGCTGTTCGGGGTGCCCGAGGAGGACCTGTCGGCGGTCACCTCGTTCCGGCTGGACATGGTGCAGCGCCCGCGCTTCTCGGCCCAGCTCAGCCGGCCCACCGCGAAGACCCCGGGGACCTTCGGCTTCCTGCTGGGCGATGCGGCGAACGCCATCCACTTCTGGCCCGGCCGAGGCCTCAACAGCGGTCTGGCGTCGGCCACTTCGCTCGCCCGCTCGCTCAGCCGCGTCTGGCAGGGCCGGCCGCTGCGCGACGCCGACTTCATCCGGCACGAGGCGGCGATGTCGATGCTTCAGTACCGGCACAAGTCCCGGGCCTGGAACGCGATGGTGGCCACCGACGACGAGGGCATCACTCGCGCCATCAAGGACATCGTCGCCCGCAGCATGGAGCCGGACGACGGCTCCGCGGCCCGCCGCTCCGATCTCGACCTGCTGCTCGACCGCATGGCCGCCATCCGCGAGCGTCTGTCGTCCCGCCTCCCGGGCATGCCGACCGACGACGAACTGCGCGCCCAACTCGCCGCGCTCGCGCCGGGGACGCTGCGCACGCTTCAGGAGAGCGGGGCGTGGGACACCCTGATCGTCAGCGGTGAGGAGGCCGACATCGACATCTTCTACCAGTCGGAGGTCCCTGTCTTCGTGCCCCGGCCCGCCGACCCCCGACCGGAACCCCGCCCCGACCCGCGTACCGACCCGCGTACCGATCTTCCGCCGCACGTGCCGCAGGAGGCCGGCTTCCTCAACCCGCACAACGCGGGCCCGGCCGTCTCGTCGTCGTGAGTCCCGCTCGTCGATCGTCGGGGCCTCGGCGTCGGTCTTGCTGAAGACTGCCCGCATGGAGTTCTTCTGCTATCACCGTGACCGGGTCGGCGCCCTGGCGTTGCGGCACGAGCTGTCGGAGGCGCACTGGGCCTATATGGACCGGTACGCGAAGGAGTTGATCGCCCGGGGGCCGACGTTCGGCGCCGACGCCGACGCCGACGTCGACGTGCCCTCGGGCAGTGTGCACATCGTCGATCTGCCGCATCCCGCCGCTGCCCGTGCGTTCGCCTTCGACGAGCCCAACTACCAGGCCGGCGTGTATCGGGACGTGCTGCTGCGCCGGTGGCGCAATCTGCTGGGGCGCACCATGTGGGAGTTTCCCGGCGGGCGGGACGAGGGGAGCCGGGATCGGTATCTCGTGCTCGGGCTGGGAATCGGCCCGGGCGAGGCTTCCGTCGACCTTGCCGTGCCCGCGGGGTGGGAGGACCGGCTCATCGCGTACGGGCCCTTGTCGTCCGACGACGGGACCGTCCGGGTGGGCACGGCCGCCCTGGTGCGGGCCGACGGCCCGGCGGCGGCCCGGGAGGTGCTGACCCCCGGCCGGTATGCCGACATCGAGGTTCATGCGTGGGAGTTCGGTGGACGGCGGTGAGCTCCACCGTCCCCCCTCCCCCCCCCGGCTCATTCGGCCGTGTCCTCCCGTAGTCGGAGTTCCTCGCGGTAGGCGTTCGCGAGTGTCGTCGCTCGGGTGAACCAGTCCGTGAGGACGGCGATCTCGTCCGGCGAGTAGTCGGCGAAGAGGGCGTCGAGGCGGGCGTAGTACGGCTCGTAGAGGGCGTAGGCCCTCGCCACCGCGGAGGGGACCGCCGCCACCCGGACTCGGCGGCGGTCCTGGGGATCGGGGCGGCGGGAGACGTAGCCGGCGCGTTCCAGACGGTTCAGGATGCCGGTCACCGCACCCGTCGTGACATGGACGCGGGCCGCGAGGTCGCCGGCGGTGAGGAGGTCCTCGCCGGCCTGGATGACGTAGGCGAAGCAGGTCAGGTCGGTGACGTTCAGGCCCAGGCGCTGGGCCATCTCCTGTTGGCCGACCATGCTGGCCGCGATGAGGTCGTCCATCGCCGAGAGCGCCTGTGCGGGGGTGGCGGCGGGGCGGGGCGGGAAGGGTGGTGGGGCGGGGGTCATCGCGGGGCCGGGTCCTCTCCGGTGCGTTGGTGCTGGGTCCTTGTTATCTGCTTTCCGCTTGTCTTACCTTGTAAGAAGTTTCTGCCTCTAACTTCTTAGGTGGTGAGAGATTCGGTGGCTGGGCATCAGTACGACGAAGGGCACACGATCGCCGGGTGGAGCGGGGTGGCCGTCGCGACCGTCGGGGTCTCCGTGATGGGCGTGGGGGTGTGCGCCGTCTCCGTGCCCGCGCTGGTCGGCGGGGGCGTCGTCGCCGCACTGGGCGCGCTGCTCACCTGGGGGCTGCATCTCGCCGGGTGGGGCAAGCCGCCGGGGGCGCGGCCCCGGGCGGAGTGGGGCATGCGGGTGCGGGATCCCGGGGCCCGGGCGGGGCATCCGGAGTGCCTGGGGTGCCGGCTCGCCGGACGCGGCCGGGTGGCCGGGGGCTCGTTGTCAGTGCCGGGGCCTACCGTTGCGGGTGATGGCACAGGCATGGAAGTGCGCGGGGCTGCGGTGGTCGGCGGAGAGCCCCGTGCTGATGTGGGACGGGGGGCGTCGTAGTCCGCTGTCCTGGGGGAAGCAGGTCTCCTTCCAGGTGGCGGTGGGGAGTGCGCGCAGGTGCGTCGGGGCTCGGGGGTATGCGTGTCCCCGGGGGGCGGGGGTGTCCGGGAGGGGTACCGGGGCCCGGTGCGAGGAGTGCGCGCGGCTGGACCGGGCGCACTCCGTCGCGGCGGACGGGATCGCCGACGATCCACGGCCGTACCGCGTCTATCTCGCCTGGTTCGGGCCCGGCCTCGTCAAGGTCGGGATCACGAGGGTCGAGCGGGGGTCGGTGCGGCTGCTGGAGCAGGGCGCGGTCTCGTTCAGCTGGCTCGGCGCGGGGCCGCTGATGGCCGCCCGGCGCACCGAGGAGCTGCTGCGGGCCGCGCTGCGGGTGCCGGACCGGATTCCGTACGCCGAGAAGCGGGCGGTGCGGGCCGCATTGCCGGGAACGGAGGAGGAACGGGCCGTTGAGATACGCGAGGTGTACGGACGGGCCGTGGAACTGGGCGGCTGGCCGGAGTCGTTGGAGCGCGCTCCCTTCCGACCCGTCGATCATGTGCGGGCGTTCGGGCTCGCGGCAGCCCCGGCCGCCCTCGGGGAGGTGCGCGAGCTCGTCCCCGGCGGCTCGTTGAGCGGGCGGTTGGTCGCGGCCGCCGGGCCCGATCTCCATCTGGCCACCCCGGAAGGGGTGATCGTGCTGGACACACGGCTGATGCGGGGCTGGGAGCTGGGCCCGGTGGCAGCGGACGCCGACGAGGTCGCCGTCCGCCTTCCCGTCCGCCGTTTCAAAGGCGACGACCATCGGCAGGACGGCCTGTTCTGAGCGGTCGGGCGGGTGCCGCTTCCTGTGCATCGCCCAGGTGGATCACAGGCGTCGTTCGAACGGTCGGCCCATGTGGTTTTAAGACAAGGCGGTCCGCGAGGGCGCAGAAGGTGAAATCTTCGGGCATGTCGCCCGGCGCTGTCGGGGCGGCGCAAGGAGTACCCAGGCGTTGCCTGAGAGGCGCCTGTGCGTTTCTTAGGGAAATCACAGATTAGGGAAAGGGTGTTCTCAGGGGACCCCGACAAGGTGTCCACCATGACCACGACCTCGCCCCAGGGGCGCACCGAACTGCTGAGGCCGGACGGGAGCCCCGTCCGAGTGCTTGTGGTGGACGACGAACTGTCGATCACCGAACTGCTGTCCATGGCCCTGCGCTATGAGGGATGGCAGATCCGCAGTGCCGGAGACGGCACCGGCGCCATCCAGACAGCGCGGGAGTTCCGTCCCGACGCCGTCGTTCTCGACATGATGCTGCCGGACATGGACGGGCTGACCGTCCTGGGGCGGATGCGCCGCGAGCTGCCGGACGTGCCGGTGCTCTTCCTGACGGCCAAGGACGCGGTCGAGGACCGTATCGCCGGACTCACCGCCGGCGGCGACGACTACGTCACCAAGCCGTTCAGCCTCGAAGAGGTCGTGGCCCGGCTGCGTGGGCTCATCCGGCGCTCCGGCGCCGCCGACCGACGCTCCGACTCCGTGCTCGTCGTCGGGGACCTCACCCTCGACGAGGACAGCCACGAGGTCTCGCGGGCCGGGGACAACATCCATCTGACCGCCACCGAGTTCGAGCTGCTGCGCTTCCTGATGCGCAACCCGCGGCGCGTGCTGAGCAAGGCGCAGATACTCGACCGCGTGTGGTCGTACGACTTCGGCGGCCAGGCCAACGTCGTCGAGCTCTACATCTCCTACCTGCGTCGCAAGATAGACGCCGGTCGCGAGCCGATGATCCACACCCGGCGTGGCGCCGGGTACCTGATCAAGCCCGCCGCGTCATGAGCGCACGACGACGGCCGCGTCCGCAGAAGCGACGAGCGGGACAGCCGCGCACCCTGCGGACGCGACTCGTCGTCGCGTCCGTAGTACTGATCGCCGTCGTCTGCGCGGTGATCGGAACGGTGACGACCCTGGCCCTGCGCTCCCACCTGTACGACCAGCTCAACGACAAGCTGACGGACGTGGCGAACCGTGCGGGCGGGATGGGGCCGCCGGGCGGGATCAAGGAAGGCAAGCCGACCCAGTCCACCCTCGGCGCGACCGGCTCCTCCGGCACCGTCAACCTGGACGACTTCGTCAAGGGCGGCCCCCAGCCGCAGGGCACGTTGATCGCGAAGGTCGAGAACGGGAGCATCACCGACTCCAAGCTCGGTGAGCGGGACGCCGACAGCACCGAGATCAACCCCATGGTGGCCAAGGACCTGAGCGAGGCCCAGGAGGCCGCCCTCGGCACGGTCACCCAGGACCTTTCGTCGCACAGCGTCGAACTGCCCGGGCTGGGCGACTACCTGGTCAAGTACGTCTCCGGGGACAGGGGCTCGTACTACGTGGCCATCCCCACCCAGGACACCGACAGCACCATCACCACGCTCATCCTCGTCGAGCTCAGCGTCACAGCCGCCGGTCTCGTGGCCGCCGGTATCGCCGGGTACGTCATGGTCGGCGTCGCCACCCGCCCGCTGCGCCGGGTCGCCACCACCGCCACCCGGGTCTCCGAGCTTCCCCTGCACACCGGCGAGGTCAACCTCAGCGAGCGGGTGCCGGAGTCCGAGACCGATCCGCACACCGAGGTCGGACAGGTCGGCGCCGCGCTCAACCGGATGCTGAACCACGTCCACGGCGCGCTGCACGCCCGCCAGGAGAGCGAGATGCGGGTCCGCCAGTTCGTCGCGGACGCCAGTCACGAGCTCCGCACGCCCCTCGCCTCCATCCGCGGCTACGCCGAACTGACCCGGCGCGGGCGCGAGGAGGTCGGACCCGACACCAAGCACGCGCTGGGCCGGATCGAGTCCGAGGCCAGCCGGATGACCCTCCTCGTCGAGGACCTCCTGCTGCTCGCCCGCCTCGACGCCGGACGGCCGCTGCAGTTCGAGCAGACCGACCTCGTCCCGCTCGTCATCGACACCATCAGCGACGCCCGCGCCGCCGGACGCGAACACGTCTGGCGCCTCGAACTTCCCGACGAGCCGGCCCTGGTGTCGGCGGACGCGGCCCGGCTGCAGCAGGTGCTGGTCAACCTCCTGGCCAACGCCCGTACGCACACCCCGCCCGGCACGACCGTCACCGCGCGCGTGCAGCGACGTGGGCCGTGGCTGTGCGTGGACGTCCAGGACAACGGTCAGGGCATTCCGTCCGACCTGCTCCCGCATGTCTTCGAACGGTTCGCGCGAGGCGACTCCGCGCGCTCCCGTGCCACCGGTTCCACCGGTCTCGGCCTCGCCATCGTGCAGGCCGTCGCGACCGCGCACGGCGGTGCCGTGACCGTCGACAGCGTGCCCGGACACACCGTGTTCACGGTGCATCTGCCCGCACTCGGCCCCGCTGTGCCCCAGCCGGCTCCCGAAACGAACTGGCAACTGGACTCACAGGTCGAGCACAGTGCCACCACATGGGTGCAACAGGGCGCCTGAGGAAAGTAGGTGGCATGCGAACCGACTCTTCTCCCGGCACCCTGCCGGCGCGGGAGCACCTCCCGGCCGACACAGCCGGTACGCCTGTCCTGGACGTAGTGATCCCCGTCTACAACGAGGAGAAGGACCTCCAGCCCTGTGTCCAGAGACTCCACGACCATCTGACGCGGACGTTCCCGTACTCGTTCCGCATCACGATCGCGGACAACGCGTCGACGGACACCACCCCGCAGGTGGCGCAGCGGCTGGAGGCGCGGATCCCGGAGGTGAAGAACTTCCGGCTCGAGCAGAAGGGCCGCGGCCGTGCGCTGCGGACCGTCTGGTCCGCCTCGGACGCCCCGATCCTCGCCTACATGGACGTGGACCTGTCCACCGATCTCAACGCGCTGCTGCCGCTGGTGGCGCCGCTGATCTCCGGTCACTCCGACCTGGCGATCGGCTCCCGGCTGGCCCGTAGCTCCCGGGTGGTGCGCGGGCCGAAGCGGGAGTTCATCAGCCGCGCCTACAACCTGATCCTGCGCGGCTCGCTCCAGGCGCGTTTCTCGGACGCGCAGTGCGGGTTCAAGGCGATCCGGCGTGACGTCGCACAAGTTCTGCTCCCCCTGGTGGAAGACACCGGCTGGTTCTTCGACACTGAGATGCTGGTGCTCGCCGAACGTGCCGGGCTCCGTATCCACGAGGTGCCGGTCGACTGGGTCGACGACCCGAACTCCACGGTGCACATCGTGAAGACGGCGACCGACGACCTGAAGGGGGTGTGGCGTGTGGGCAAGGCCCTGGCCACCGGTTCGCTGTCGTTGGACCGGCTCACCCGACCGTTCGGCGACGACCCGCGCGACCGGGACATCCAGGACGTGCCCAAGGGTCTGGCCCGGCAGCTCGTCGGCTTCTGTGTCGTAGGCGGCCTCTCCACCCTCTTCTACCTCCTTCTCTACAGCGGCTTCCGCCAGTTCAGCGGCTCGCAGGTCGCCAACGCGCTCGCCCTGCTGGTGTCCGCCGTCGCCAACACCGCGGCCAACCGGCGCCTGACCTTCGGGGTGCGGGGCCGCGGCGGGGCCATCAAGCACCAGGCACAGGGCCTGGTCGTCTTCGGCATCGGCCTCGCGCTGACCAGCGGCTCGCTCGTCGCGCTGAACGCGGCGTCCGCCGACCCCGCGCACTCCACCGAGCTGGCGGTCCTGATAGCCGCCAACCTCGCGGCGACGGTGCTGCGCTTCCTTCTCTTCCGCGTCTGGGTGTTCTCCGACCGGCGGGACGACGGCGAGGACCCGGCGACGACGCTGGCCACGGCCGCCGCTCACCCCCCGGTCCACCCTCCGGTCCACGCCCCGGTCCACCCCGCGGGCCCGTCCCCGGCGACGTACCCGACCGCGTCCTCGCAGGCCGGCGGCCCCTTCGTGCCGCTGCCGCAGCGCCAGGTCTCCCACCACCCCCAGCACACGCACCCCCAGCACGCGCACCACCCGCACCACCCGCACAGCGCCACCCACGCACACGGCGCCACCGACACGACGACTCAGTTCCGCGCCGGCGAAGCCGCGGACGGCACCTGGAGGGACGCCACCATGCAGCTGCAGCCGGTGCGCCCCCACGACACCGACCCGGGGGACGCCCGATGACCACGCACATCGACCAGCCGACGGCCGATCAGCCGACGGCCCACTGGGAGCCGTCGCCCGCGGCGCCCCCGCAGGAAACGCTCGTCCCGGCCCCCGAGTCGGGTGAGCCGAAGCAGCCCCTGCACCGCAGACTGTGGCGCGGCCGCCCCGAGGACCCCCGCTGGGCGCGCCCGGCCTTCCTCGGACTGCTGGCCGCCACCCTCGTCCTCTACCTCTACAACCTGAGCGCCTCCGGCTACGCCAACTCCTTCTACTCCGCGGCCGTCCAGGCCGGCAGCCAGTCCTGGAAGGCCTTCTTCTTCGGCTCGCTGGACGCGGGCAACGCGATCACCGTCGACAAGCCCCCGGCCTCACTGTGGCCGATGGCGCTGTCGGTGCGGATCTTCGGCCTGAACTCCTGGGCGATCCTCGCCCCCGAGGTGCTGATGGGCGTCGGCACGGTCGCCGTCGTCTACGCCTCCGTGCGCCGCCGGTTCAGCGCACCCGCCGGTCTGATCGCCGGCGCCGTGCTGGCGCTGACCCCGGTCGCCGCGCTGATGTTCCGGTTCAACAACCCGGACGCGATGCTGGCCCTGCTGATGGCCGTGGCCTGCTACTTCGTGGCCCGCGCGGTGGAGGACGGCCGGACCAAGTGGCTGGTGTGGGCCGGTGTCGCCATCGGCTTCGCGTTCCTCGCCAAGACCCTCCAGGCCTTCCTGATCCTGCCGCCGCTCGCGATCGTCTACGCGGTCTGCGCGCCGGTGAGCCTCAAGAAGCGCTTCGGTCAGCTGGCCGTCGCCACCGGCGCACTGATCGTGTCCGGCGGCTGGTGGGTCGCGATCGTCGAGCTGTGGCCCGCCTCCTCCCGCCCGTACATCGGCGGCTCGCAGAACAACTCCTTCCTGGAGCTGACCTTCGGCTACAACGGTCTCGGCCGCCTCAACGGCGAGGAGACCGGCAGCGTCGGCGGCGGCGGTGGCGGCGGCACCACCGGCCAGTGGGGCGAGACCGGCTGGGACCGGATGTTCAACTCCGAGATCGGCGGCCAGATCTCCTGGCTGCTGCCGGCCGCGCTCGTCCTGCTGGTCGGCGGCCTGGTCGCCACGCGCAAGCTGAAGCGGACGTCGGCCACCCGCGGTCTGTTCCTCGTCTGGGGCGGCTCGCTGCTGATCACCATGGTCGTCTTCAGCTACATGGCGGGCATCTTCCACCAGTACTACACGATCGCCCTCGCCCCCTACATGGCGGCCGTGATCGGCATGGGCGCCGGGATCCTGTGGGAGAAGCGGTCCGAGATGTGGGCCTCGCTCACCCTCGCGGCCTCGGTCGTCGCGGCGGCCGCCTGGTCGTACGTGCTGCTCAACCGCACCTCCGACTACCTGCCCTGGCTGAAGTGGCTGGTCCTGATCGGCGGCCTGGCCGCAGCTCTCGGCCTGGTCTTCGCGGGCCGGATCAACCGTCAGCTCGCCCTCGCGGCGGCCTCCGTGGGCCTGGTGGCCGCGCTGGCCGGTCCGACGGCGTACACCATCAGCACGCTGCAGGAGGGCCACACCGGCTCCATCGTGACCGCCGGCCCGGCCGGCGCGAGCATGATGGGCGGCGGCGGCCCGGGCGGTGGCGGCGGTGGCCGGGGCGGCAACGGCGGCGGCCCCGGCGGCCAGAGCCAGCAGAACGGCAACGGCAACACGCAGAACCAGCAGGGCGGCGGCATGGGCGGCTTCCCCGGTGGCGGCATGCCCGGCCAGAACCAGCAGAACGGCAACGGCAACACCAACGGCAACACCCAGAACCAGGGCCAGGGCCAGAACCAGGGCCAGGGCCAGGGCCAGAACCAGCAGGGCGGCATGCCCGGCGGTCAGACCGGTGAGGGCGGCGGCATGGGCGGCGGCGGTGGCGTCGGCGGTCTGCTGAACGGCGCCTCGGTCACCGACGAGGCCAAGAAGCTGCTGGAGGCCGACTCCGGCAAGTACACCTGGGCCGCGGCCGCGATCGGCGCCCAGAACGCCGCGAGCTACCAGCTCGCCACGGGTGACGCGGTGATGGCGATCGGCGGCTTCAACGGCACCGACCCGTCGCCGACGCTGGCGCAGTTCAAGCAGTACGTGACCGACGGCAAGATCCACTACTTCATCAGCAGCGGATCGTCCGGCGGCGGCATGGGCGGCAGCAGCAGCACCGGCACGTCCTCGCAGATCACCTCCTGGGTCGAGGCCAACTTCAAGAAGGTGACGGTCGGTTCGGCCACCTTCTACGACCTGACGCAGAAGGCGAGCAGCTGACCGTAGTGCTCTGAGCAAGGGCGGTGGCCGATTGCCACCGCCCTTGCTCGTATCTCCGTTGTGCGGTGTAGAGGAACTCTTCTACGGTGTACAGCATGTCTATGTCCTCCCAGGGCCACCCCCGACGCTGGCTGATCCTCGGCGTGATCTGCCTCGCGCAGCTCACCGTGCTGCTCGACAACACGATCCTGAACGTCGCGATCCCCTCGCTCACCCGTGAGCTGGGCGCGACCACCTCCGACATCCAGTGGATGATCAACGCGTACTCGCTCGTCCAGTCCGGCCTGCTGCTCACCGCGGGCAGCACCGCCGACCGCTACGGCCGGAAGAAGCTGCTGGCCACCGGCCTGGCGCTGTTCGGCATCGGATCAGTGGCGGCCGGACTCGCCACCACCTCGACCCAGCTGATCGCGGCGCGCGCGGGCATGGGGGTCGGCGGTGCGCTGCTGCTCACCACCACCCTCGCCGTGGCGATGCAGATCTTCACGCCCGAGGAGCAGCCGAGGGCGATCGGCATCTGGGCCGCGGTGAACGCGCTCGGCTTCGCCACCGGCCCGCTGATCGGCGGGTTCATGCTGAACCACTTCTGGTGGGGCGCGATCTTCCTGATCAACCTGCCGGTCGCGGCCCTCGCACTGGCGGCCGTGGTGGTCCTGGTCCCGGAGTCCAAAAACCCGCAGGGCGACCGGCCGGACCTGCTCGGCGCGGTCCTCTCCACCGTCGGCATGGCCTCGCTCGTCTTCGCGATCATCTCCGGTCCGGCGCACGGCTGGACGTCGGCGCGGGTGCTGGTGAGCGCGGCGGTGGCCGTCGTCGTCCTGGCGCTGTTCGCCTACTGGGAGAGCCGGATCCCGTACCCCATGCTGGACCTGGACTTCTTCCGCGACCGCGGGTTCACCGGCGCGGTCGCCGGGGCGGTCCTGATCACCTTCGGGATGAGCGGCGCGCTCTTCCTGCTCACCCAGCATCTGCAGTTCGTCCTCGGATACGGACCCCTGGAGGCGGGCCTGCGGACCGCGCCGCTCGCGCTGACCGTCGTCCTGCTCAACTTCAGCGGGGTGGCGGCGAAGCTGACGGTGCGGCTGGGGGCGCCGAGGGCGGTCCTGGCGAGCATGGTCGTGATGTCGGGCGGGCTGGTGTCGATCGCGACGACCGGCGAGGCGTACGCCGGGACCGCGGCCGGACTGGTCCTCATAGGCATCGGCTGCGCGGTCGCCAACCCGGCGATGGCCCACGCGATCATGAAGGCGATACCGCCGGCGAAGGCGGGCGTGGGCGCGGGGATCAACGGAACGCTGGCGGAGTTCGGGAACGGTTTGGGAGTGGCCGTGCTGGGAGCGGTGCTCAGTTCGTCCGTCGCATCGGGGAAGTCGCTGTCGACCGCACTCGGGGTCGGGCAGGCGGTGGGGGCGGTGGCCGTCCTGCTGGGCGGCGCGGTAGCGGCCGGGCTGCTGCGGCGGGCGGACCGGGCAGAGCGGAAGTCGGTGCTGGCCGCCTAGGGACCTGTCCTGGGCCAGGTCCTTGGGCCAGGTCCTAGGACAGATCCTGGGGAAGTCGCAGATCGGAGCGGTCCCGCGCGTCCCGTCGGCGGGACGCCGCATAGCATCTTCCTCAGCGACCAGTAGTTCAGGAAGGTGCCTCGCCATGGCCGAGACCGCCAGGGAAGCCGCGCACCACAGCGTGTGGGTGGAGGGCAGCGCGCGTCGGCGTGGGCGGGGCGCGGGGCAGGTGTCCGGGCTCGACCGGGACCGGATCACCGAGGTCACCGTGCGGCTGCTGGACGCCGAGGGGCTGGCCAGGTTCTCCATGCGGCGGCTGGCGGCCGAGCTGAACGTGACGGCGATGTCCGTGTACTGGTACGTCGACACCAAGGACGACCTTCTCGAACTCGCCCTGGACGCGGTCTTCGGCGAGATGAGCCTGCCCGACCCGGACTCCGGCGAGGACTGGCGCGGCCAACTGCGCACGCTGGCCAGGGAGTACCGCACCCTGCTGGTCCGTCACCCCTGGGTGTCGCCGCTGGCGGGCACCTTCCTCAACCTGGGCCCGAACAACCTGGCCTTCTCCCGGGTCGTCCAGCACCTCATCCGCCGCACCGGGCTGCCCCTCCACGGTCTGGCGGCGGCCACGTCCTCCGTCTTCCAGTTCGTGTACGGCTTCGGCACGATCGAGGGCCACTTCATCGCCCGCGCCAGAGCCGGGGGCATGACCCCGGACGAGTACTTCCGGCACGCCATGAGCACGGTGACGCAGGCCCCGCAGGCCGCCGACATCGTCAAGGAGTCGGAGGACATCATGGCGGCCCGGGGCGGCGGCACGGTCGAGGAGATGTGGGAGCGGGACTTCGACTTCTCCCTCGACCTGGTGATCGCCGGCATCGAGGCGATGGTCGAACGGGGTTGACCCGACGAACCGGCCGGACGGACCAGTCAAACGGATCCACCGGACGGACCAGCCGAATGGACCGGCCGGGCGGACCGGCCGGACGGACTACTGGTCGGCGACGAGTCGTGCCGGGAAGCCGCCCGTCGCGACCGGTCCCCACCGCTGCGGGGTGATCCGGATGATCGACTTGCCCTGCTTGAGCATGGCCTGCCGATACTCGTCCCAGTCCGGGTGCTCGCCCGCGATGTTGCGGTAGTACTCCACGAGCGGCTCGACGGAGTCGGGCGCGTCGACGACCTCGGCCGTGCCGTCGATCTGGACCCACGGCCCGTTCCAGTCGTCGCTCAGCACGAGGACGCCGACCCGGTCGTCCCGCTTGGCGTTGCGCGTCTTGGCCCGCTCGGGGTAGGTGGAGACGACGATCCGCCCGGAGTCGTCGACCCCGCAGGTCAGCGGCGAGGCCTGGGAGCTGCCGTCGGTCCGCCGGGTCAGCAGGATCGCGCGGTGCCGGGGGCGGACGAAGTCCAGCAGCTCGTCCAGGGAGACCTTGGTGTTCGTCGCGATGTTCGGTGCCATGGGCTCAGCCTAGGCGGCGGACGGCCGGCCGCACGTGACCCTGCCGGTCCTACGCCTGCGGCAGCGCGTCCCCCTGCACCGCCTGGACGTCGAGCTCCACCTTCAGGGTCGTGCCGATGGCCGCGATGCCCGCCTGGACGACCTGGTTGTAGTTCATGGCGAAGTCCTCGCGCCGCAGCTCCGTCGTCGCCCGGAAGGCCGCCCGGGTGCCGCCCCAGGGGTCGGAGCCGGTGCCGAGGTAGGCGAGGTCGAGGTCGACGGGCCGTACGACGCCGCGCAGGGCGAGCTCGCCGTGGACGGTCCAGCGGTCCTGGCCGGCCACCGTCAGCCCGGTCGAGCGGTAGACGATCTCCGGGTGGGTCTCGAGGTCCAGGAAGTCCGCCGAGCGCAGATGGGTGTCGCGCGTGGCGTTGCCGGTGTCGATGGAGGCCGCCCGGATCACCGCCTCCACCCGCGACTTGGCGACGTCGTCCGGGGCGACCTCGATCGCCGCCGAGAACTCGGTGAACCGGCCGCGCACGCTGCTGATGCCCAGGTGCTGGGCGACCGCGCCGACGGTCGAGTGCGCCGGGTCCACGGTCCACGGGCCGGGCGGGGGCAGCTCCGTGCCGCCCTGCCGGGCCAGCGTCACGGTCCCGAGCTCGGCCCGCCTGCTCGCCGTGACGATCGCGCTGGACGCCGTCGGCGCGTACCCGACGGCCGTGACGATCACCGTGTACGCCCCCGGGGCGAGCTCGGTGGCGTCCCGCACGGTGCCTTCCCCGTCGGCCTCGGCGCGCAGCACCTGGCCGCCCGTCATATCGGTCACCGTGACGACCGCGTGCGACACGGCCCACCCGTCCCGCGTGCGGATCTTCGCGGTCAGTGCCATCTCACGTACTCCTCAACTGGAACCGGCCCGGTGCGGGGCGAACCCCGCACCGGGCCGGAGCCGACAACTGGTGGACCGGTGGACTACTCGCCCGGGTGGGCGAGTTCGATGTCGTGCCCGTCGACGCCGGCGCCCGCGACGGTCAGCGCGGTGGCCACCGGCGGGTAGCCGGTCGCGATGACCGTGTACTCGCCGCCGTCGAGATCGGCGAAGGCGTACGCCCCGTCCGCGCCGGTGGTGGCCGTGCCGATCACATTGCCCGCCGCGTCCACGAGCGTCACGCGCGCGTCGGTCAGCGGACCGTACGGCGTCCGGACGACGCCCCGGAGCTGCGCGCCCGCGTCGAGGACGACCTCCACCCGGGTCACACCCGTGGCGCCGACCTCGACGGGCAGGGCGCGCGGCCGGAACCCGACGGCGTTCACCGCGACGGTCACGGCGCCGGGCACCAGCTCGGTGAAGGCGAACCCGCCCTGCTCACCGGTGGCTGCGGTGGCCAGCAGATCGCCGCGCACATCGGTGACGATCACCATCGCGTCCTTGACGCCGTCGCCCGACTCGGCGGCCCGCACGACACCGCTGAGCCCGCTGGTCCCGCTGAGCAGGATGTCGTACGCGACCGGCTCGCCGTTCACGACGACCGTGGAGGCCTGCGGCTGGAACCCGTCCGCGGCGGCGATCAGCACGTACGAACCCGTACCCGGCGCGTCCAGCCCGTAGGAACCGTCGGCCTGCGCGACCGACCGGCCGAGCTGCCGTCCGGCAAGCGAGATCAGCGTGACGGCGGCCTGCGGGACGGGCGCGCTCTCCGCGCCGCGCACGAAGCCGTGCACCGGGACGCCGCCCGAGGGCGCCTGCGGCGCTTCGGCGACGGCGACGGCGGCGACGGCGGAGAGCCGCTGAGCGTCCTCCGGACCGGCCGTGGGACCGGCATCCGCGGCCGACTCGGTGACGGCCCAGCTGGGGACCTTCTCCTCGGCGGCGACCGCGGCAGGGGTGGTTGTGGCAGCGACCGCGGCCAGAGTCTCCGCAGCCGGGGTCTCCGTCTGGTCCGGAGTCTCCGCCGCCTGGGCCAGCGCGCCCTTCGTCCGCAGCGGGACCTCCTTGATGAACAGGGTGATCAGGAGGGCGAGCAGCGCCAGGCCGGCCGCGATCATGAAGACGTCCGCGATGCCGTGGCCGTACGCGCTTTCCATGACCGTGCGCAGCGGCGCGGGCAGCTTGTCCATGTCCGGGATCTGGCCGGAGGAACCGGAGGCGAGGGAGGCGTACTTGGGGTCGAGGTCGGCGATGCCGTCCTTGGCGTAGTCGGTGATGCGGTTGGCCATGACGGCGCCCAGCGCCGAGACGCCCATCGCACCGCCGAGCGACCGGAAGAAGGTGACGGTGGAGCTGGCGGAGCCGAGATCCTTGGCGTCGACCTGGTTCTGCGTCGAGAGCACCAGGTTCTGCATCATCATGCCGACGCCGAGACCCAGCAGCGCCATGAAGACGGCGGTCTTCCAGTAGTCCGTGTCGTAGCGGATCGTGCCGAGCAGTCCGAGGCCGGCCGTGATGAGCACACCGCCGCTGACCAGCCAGGCCTTCCACTTGCCGGTGCGGGTGATGAACTGCCCGGAGACGGTGGAGGAGACGAACAGGCCGCCGATCATCGGGATCGTCATGACGCCCGACATGGTCGGCGACTTGTCCCGGGCCAGCTGGAAGTACTGGGCGAAGAACACCGTGCCGGAGAACATCGCCACGCCGACGAACATCGAGGCGAGGGAGGAGAGGGTGATGGTCCGGTTGCGGAACAGCCGCAGCGGGATGATCGGCTCGGCCGCCCGCGACTCGACGAACACGAAGACGAGCCCGAGCAGGATCGAACCGGCGATCATCGTGTACGTCTGCCATGACAGCCAGTCGTACTTGTCACCGGCGAAGGTGACCCAGACCAGCAGCAGCGACACCGCCGCCGAGATGAAGAACGCGCCGGCCCAGTCGACCTTGACGTCCCGCTTCACGACCGGCAGGTGCAGGGTCTTCTGCAGCACGATCAGCGCGATGACGGCGAACGGCACGCCGACGTAGAAGCACCAGCGCCAGCCGAGCCAGCTGGTGTCGGTGATGACACCGCCGAGCAGCGGACCGCCGACGGTGGCGACGGCGAAGGTCGCGCCGAGGTATCCGGAGTAACGGCCGCGCTCACGCGGCGAGATCATCGCCGCCATGACGATCTGTGCGAGGGCGGACAGACCGCCGACGCCGACGCCCTGCACGACCCGGCAGGCGATCAGCATCCCGGAGTTCTGCGACAGCCCGGCCGCCGCCGATCCCAGCACGTAGATGACGAGCGCTATCTGGACGAGCGCCTTCTTGTCGTACAGGTCGGCGAGCTTGCCCCAGAGCGGGGTGGTCGCCGTCATCGCCAGCAGGGTGGCGGTCACGACCCAGGTGTAGGCGGACTGCCCGCCGCCGAGGTCGCCGATGATCTCCGGAAGGGCGTTCGAGACGATCGTGGACGACAGGATCGCCACGAACATCCCGAGCAGCAGCCCGGAGAGCGCCTCCATGATCTGCCGGTGGGTCATCGGAGCGGCCTCGGCGGAGCCGTGGGACCCTCCGCCGTGCTTCGCATGAGCCCGCACACCGGCCGGTGTGGTCGTTGCCATGAGCTTCCTTCTCTTACGTTGCTTCTGCGGGTGTACGGGTGGTCTCTGTTCGTTCGCTTACGGGAACGGGGGGTGGGGGCACGGGTGGGGGCGCAGGTGGGGGCGACGGCCGGTGCGCGATCGTCCGGCAGTCCCCGAAGCTGGTGCGCAGCCGGGTCAGCAGCCCGATGAGCAGGCCGACCTCGGCGTCCGTCCAGTCGCCCAGCCGCTCCGCCAGCAGATCGGCGCTCCGCCGGGACAGCTCGGCGAGCATCGCGTGGCCCGCCGGGGTGAGGTGCAGGATGCGGGAGCGTTTGTCCGCCGGGTCCGGGGAGCGCTCGAGCCAGCCCCGCTCGGCGAGATGCGCGGCATGCCTGCTGGTCACCGACATGTCGACGGCGAGCAGCTCGGAGAGGTTGCTCATGCGCATGTCCCCGTGGCGGCCGAGCAGCGCCAGTACGGCGGCCGAGCCCGCGGAGCAGTCCTGCGGCAGGATCCGTCCGAGGTCCCGCTTCACGGCGCCGACGGCGCTGAGCTGTCGTGCCAGCTCCTCGTACTGGGCCTGCGCGGCCATCACACCTCCCGGTTTCGTTGCTTAGGGCAACCATAGAAGCGGTTGGTTGCTGCAGGCAAATAAAACGGGTGCGAGCGCCGCAAAAAGTTGGCAAAGGCAAGTATTGCGAGGGTAAACGTGCAGGTCGGATCGGCGGACCTGGAGTCGGCGAACCCGCTGGTCGAAGCGGCCGGACCGGTCGACCTCACAGTGCCTGTGGCGACCCCCACTTGGGCCGCACCCGTCGTTTTCGCTAGTGTCTCGGCCCATGGCTAACACGCAGGGCCCCCAGGGCAACCACGACCCCGCCGGCAGCACCCAGATGTTCCGCGCGTTCGTCGACGAGGGCGCCCCTCGGGCCGCCCAGCCGGCTCCCGCGCCGGCCGGCCCCCGCATCGGCCTGATCGTCGGCATCATCGCCGCGGTCGTGATCGTCGCGGCGGTCGCTTGGCTGGCGCTGAAGTAGGCAGTCCTCGAAGTAAGCAGTCTTTGAAGTGAGCAGTTCTTCTCGGTAAGGCCTTCTCACTCCCACCGCACGGAGACGTCCCGCGTCTCGACATGCATCCCCAGCGGGACGCGCCATGCGTCGACGCACACCCGCCAGGTCCGCTCTTCGTGCGCGCCGGCGGCGATCGGCGTCGGAAGCGGGGCCGTCGACTCACGAGTGGCCCAGTCGATGCCGAGCAGGTCGACGACGTGCGTCCCGAAGGTGACCGTGCCGGAACCCACCGCCGTGCCGCCGGAGTTGTGGAAGGCGAGGGTCACGTCCTCGCACCACCGCTGATCCGTGCCCGCGCGGACGGGCTCGCTCACGGAGAGCGCGGCCGGTCCGGCGGGCGCGCTGCCGGAGGGGGCCGGTGACGGGCCTGTGGGCGTCGGCACGGGGGCATTCGGGGTCGTACGGCCGCCCCCGCCCCCTTGGCCGCCCTGGCCGCTCTCGCCGCCCTGGCCGGTCGAGGCCTGCGGTGCACCGGAACCGGAACCGGGCTCCGTGAGACGCGAGGTGCCGTCCCCCGCCTCCTGCGCAGTTGTCCCCGTCGTCCCCGTCGTACCTGTTGTCCCCGTCGTACCGGGATCGGGCTTTGCGTCGGGGGAGCCGCCGTCCAGCGGAACGAGCCGCACCCCGCCCGTCGGATCCGCGGAGTCGCCCGCACGAGCGCCCGGCGGCGCCGGGCCGCCCGCGGCGCCGATGGCGACATAGTCGCCTCCATGGCCGCCGCCTCCGCAGCCGGCCAGCAGTCCCGCCGCTCCCACCACGACGGCGGCCGCCGACGCGCCCCATACGGCGCCCCGGCGGCCACGTGCCCGTGTCGGACTTCGCATCGCGACAGTGTCGCTGACACTCCGTCAGGAAGGAAGTCCCCTGCCCGAGCAGGAACTCGGGCGGGTCAGTCGGAGATCAGGCCCTCGCGCAGCTGGGCCAGGGTCCGGGTGAGAAGGCGGGAGACGTGCATCTGGGAGATGCCGACCTCCTCGCCGATCTGGGACTGGGTCATGTTGGCGAAGAAGCGCAGCATGATGATCCGGCGCTCCCGAGGCGGGAGCTTGGCCAGCAGCGGCTTCAGCGACTCGCGGTACTCCACGCCCTCCAGGGCCGTGTCCTCGTAGCCGAGGCGGTCGGCCAGGGAGCCCTCGCCGCCGTCGTCCTCCGGGGCCGGGGAGTCCAGCGAGGAGGCCGTGTAGGCGTTGCCGACCGCGAGGCCGTCGACGACGTCCTCCTCCGACACGCCCAGCACCGCGGCGAGTTCGGCGACCGTCGGGGAGCGGTCCAGCTTCTGGGAGAGCTCGTCGCTGGCCTTGGTGAGGGCCAGGCGCAGCTCCTGGAGGCGGCGCGGGACGCGCACCGACCACGACGTGTCGCGGAAGAAGCGCTTGATCTCGCCCACGACCGTCGGCATCGCGAACGTCGGGAACTCCACGCCCCGTTCGCAGTCGAAGCGGTCGATCGCCTTGATCAGGCCGATGGTGCCGACCTGGACGATGTCCTCCATCGGCTCGTTGCGCGAGCGGAAGCGGGCCGCCGCGTAGCGCACCAGCGGGAGGTTGAGCTCGATGAGGGTGTCCCGGACGTACACGCGCTCGGGGCTGTCCTCGGCGAGCGTGGCCAGTCGCAGGAACAGGGAGCGGGACAGGGTGCGGGTGTCGATGGCCCCCGTGGTCGTGAGGGCCGGGGCTTCGGGGGCCTCGGGGGCCATGACGTCGTCGAGCACGTCGGGCTCGACAGGCACGACGGGCGCGGATTCGCTCTTGGTGAGCGTGAGCACCTTCGAGCTGCCCTGATCTGCGGACATGCCACCCCCTTTGGGTCGCGGGACGGTCGCGGCGAACGCTCTTGCTTGAGGAACGTCAGCCTTCACCTGAATACCGGAGCCGAGGCCCCGGCAAACGCGCTTCCGGCAGAATGTCACATGTCGGCAACACGCTGTAGTGACATGTCGACATGTGAGTAACGAAACAGCCCTGGAAAGAGGGGGTGTGACGGTTTTTCAGCCCAGTTCGGCCGGGAACTGCTTTGTTGACCGATTCGCTCCAAGCGGTGACGACTCGCTCGTGCTTGCGATCCCCGATCGAGCTACGTGTCCCGAGCCCCGGATCAGGTCCTCAGGGCCGGACTCTCCGGCTCACGGGTCGACGGCTCACACGTCGACGGCTCACGCCTCGATGCGGTTGGCGGAGCGCAGTCGCTGGAAGCTGCGCGCGAGCAGCCGGGACACGTGCATCTGGGACACGCCGAGCTCGGCGCTGATCTGGGACTGCGTCAGATTGCTGTAGTAGCGCAGGAGGAGGATCCGCTGCTCGCGCTCCGGGAGCTGCACCAGAAGGTGGCGGACGAGGTCGCGGTGCTCCACGCCGTCCAGCGCCGGGTCCTCGTAGCCGAGGCGGTCCAGCAGGCCCGGCAGACCGTCGCCCTCCTGGGCCGCCTCCAGTGAGGTGGCGTGGTACGAGCGGCCCGCCTCGATGCAGGAGAGCACCTCGTCCTCGGCGATGCGCAGCCGCTCGGCGATCTCGGCCGTCGTCGGAGTGCGGCCGAAGGCGGTGGTCAGGTCCTCGGTCGCGCCGTTGACCTGCACCCACAACTCGTGCAGCCGGCGCGGCACGTGGACCGTGCGGACGTTGTCCCGGAAGTACCGCTTGATCTCGCCCACGACCGTGGGCATGGCGAACGTGGGGAACTGCACGCCCCGGTCCGGGTCGAAGCGGTCGATGGCGTTGATCAGACCGATGGTGCCGACCTGGACGACGTCCTCCATCGGCTCGTTGCGGGAGCGGAAGCGGGCGGCCGCGTAGCGCACGAGCGGGAGGTTGGCCTCGATGAGCGCCCCGCGCACCCGGTTGTGCTCCGGCGTGCCCGGCTGGAGCTCCTTGAGTTCGGCGAACAGCACCTGGGTCAGCGCCCGGGTGTCGGCGCCGCGCCGCCGCTCGGGCGTCAGGACGGCTTCGGGGGCGGGCGTCGGCACGGTCTCCGGGGCGGGTGCCGGGGGTGCCTCTTCCTGAGGCGGCGCAGTACTGGCCGACACGGTCAACGCCACCTCTTCGTCAGGTCAACATCGGTCAACTCATCCGTCAAAAGCGGTCATAGCATCACAAGACATGTGCACTGTGTGCAAGCACCCCATAACCCCGTGTTGAGGGAGAAGTTGGGGTATTCATCGCTGTTCGGACGCACAAAAGCCCCCCGCCGTTCCGGCGGAGGGCGCTGTACCGGCGAAGTACCGGCGAAGTGCCGACGAATTTCCCGCGAGGGTCCGCCGCTGTTCCGGCGGTGGGGACGCCTCAGAACTCGTAGTCGGCGACCACCCAGGTGGCGAACTCCCGCCACAGCGCGACGCCCGCCTGATGGGCCGGGTGCTCGATGTACCGCTTCAGCGCGTCCGCGTCCTCGACGGCCGAGTTGATGGCGAAGTCGTAGGCGATGGGACGGTCGCTGACGTTCCAGCCCAGCTCCCAGAAGCGCAGTTCGTCGATCTGCCCGCCCAGGCCCCGGAAGGCCGCTTCGCCCTGCGCGACCCGGGGATCGTCGCGCTCGACGCCCTCGTTGAGCTTGAAAAGGACCAGGTGGCGGATCATGGGCACTCCCGTAGGTGCTACTTCGCCCCGTCGGCGAGCCAGGTGAAGAAGTCCCCGATGGCCTTGGCGGCGTCCGATATGCCCTCGAAGCCTATCTGGACGTAGTCCGCCGCCTTGGACGGGTCCGTGATGATCACGTAGAGCACGAAGACCACGAGTACGTAGACGGCGATCTTTTTGGCGTTCACCGCCACCTGGCCTCCCCTGTATGTGCCCACTTGGGCCCCTGTTGACGGCGGCGAGTGTAACCGCAAGTGCGATTTTCACACCGCTTTTGAGCGTGTGCGGCGCGTTCGTGAACCGATCGCGAGCGGATTCGTGAACCGGACCGTGAACCGATCGGGGGCCCTCGTCCGATGAGGGGGAGAACGCGCCCGACGCGAAGGGCGCGAGGCCGAACGAGAGGGAAGAAAAATGCTGGGAATGACGGACCTGCCGCTCGCCGCGCTGATGCTGCTCGCGGCCCTGCTGATCCTGTCGGCGATCGTCGACTGCGTCCGCACCCCCGCAGAGCGGGTCCGGTACGTGCCGAAGCTGCTGTGGCTGCTCTTCCTGCTGCACGCCCCGGTCTTCGGCGGCCTCGTCTGGCTGTACCTGGGCAAGAAGCCGATATCGAACACGGCAAAGGGCCCGACCCCTGGGGTCGAGCCCTTCGCTCAAGCGCGGTAGCGGAGGGATTTGAACCCTCGGTGACTTGCGCCACACTCGCTTTCGAGGCGAGCTCCTTCGGCCGCTCGGACACGCTACCGAGACAGACCTTACAGCACGGTGAGCCCCGGTTTGAAATCGGTATTCGGAGGGGGTCGGGCGAGGACTCAGCGGTCGCGGAAGAACTCTGTGAGGAGGTCCGCGCAACTCTCTGCGAGGACGCCCTCGACGACCTCCGGGCGGTGGTTGAGCCGCCGGTCGCGGACGACGTCCCACAGGGAGCCGACCGCGCCCGCCTTCTCGTCGCGGGCGCCGTAGACGACCCGGTCCACGCGGGACTGCACGATCGCGCCCGCGCACATCGTGCACGGTTCGAGGGTCACCACCAGCGTGCAGCCGGACAGTCGCCACTCGCCGAGCGCGGCGGCCGCCCGCCGGACGGCGAGCACCTCCGCGTGGGCCGTCGGATCGCCGTCGGCCTCACGTTCGTTGTGGCCGGCCGCGAGGACCGTCGTGCCGTCCGGACCCAGCACGACGGCGCCGACCGGGACGTCTCCGCCGTCGCCGGCCAGCCTGGCCTCTTCCAGGGCGAGCCGCATCGCGGCCCGCCAGCGGTCGCGTACGGGGTCGGGCGTCCGACCCCGGTCGGGTGCGGTCAGCGGACGGTCTCCAGGACCTCCGAGGCGCCCAGGGCCTCGGCGATCTCGGTGACCGCGTCCTCGGACAGCGACCTCAGTTCCTTCTCGCCGACGCCGAGGTCGTCGAGGATGCGGGCGTCGCCGACCGGGCCGTGCGGCACGGCCTCGGCGGAGCCGGTGGCCTCGGTGCCGCCGGACTCCTCATCGTCGTTGTCGTTGTCGTTCTCACCGTCCTCGGTGCCGTCGAGGTCGAGGGCGTCCAGGTCGTCGTCGTCACCCGGATCCCTTCCGAGCAGTTCGTCGGTGAGCAGGATCTCGCCGTACGAGCTGCGGGCGGCGGCTGCGGCGTCGGAGACGAAGATGCGAGGGTCCTCCTCGCCGTCGATGCGGACGACCCCGAACCAGGAGTCCTCCTGCTCGATCAGCACGAGCACCGTGTCGTCGTCGGGAGAGGCTTCCCGGGCCAGGTCGGCCAGATCCGACAGGGTCTCCACATCGTCGAGCTCTGTGTCGCTCGCTTCCCACCCGTCTTCGGTGCGCGCGAGCAGTGCGGCGAAGTACACCGTGACTCTCCCACTGGTCATAGGCGTGCCGGTTGGGGGTCCCCCCGGCGGAGGTTACGGGCGGAGAGAGAGCTCAGGCTCCGAGCCCCACCCACTCGGAATCGTGGCAGAAACAAGGCGTTCAGGGGACGTCTTCGGCTCCCTGTGTCCGGTGGTTTTGATCGCACGTCCTTGGCGACGTCCGTGCGCGACTCACCAGCACACTCGTTGCGGCCACGAGCGGATCGTACGCGGCTTTCCCGTGCGCCCACGCACGCCCACCCCATGCGACACCCGTGACGGTGGCGATCTTCCCCGTATGCCCCAAGTCCCGTACGGCTGCGGCTACCAGCGGAAGGTGCGCATGCGCTTCGCGTGGCGCAGGCGAGCCGTCTTCGCGCGGCGCGGCGAGACCCGGTCGAGCAGTGCGCGGGCCTCGGCCGGCTCGCGCAGGAACCGGGCGCGCCGCCGACGGCGCTCGACCTCGGCCTCGACGTCAGACCTCGACCTCGACCTCGACGTCGGCCTCGGACTCGGCGTCGGACTCGGCCTCGGCGGTCCCGGCGGGCTCCGCCGCCTCCGGCACTTCGTCGTCGGGCAGGTCGGACATCAGCACACCACCCCGGGCACCCCGGTCCGTCTGCACACCTTTCCCCCGCTTTCCCTCCGACGGGCGGTTTGATGCGAGCGAACGGAGCAGGCCGCGGGACGGCGGGGCGGGTTCGGCCCGGTTACTGTTGTGGCCATGCGTCTCCACGTCGTCGACCACCCCCTGGTCGCCCACAAGCTCACCACGCTGCGCGACCAGCGCACGGACTCCGCGACCTTCCGCCGGCTGGCCGACGAACTGGTCACCCTGCTCGCCTACGAGGCCACGCGTGACGTGCGCACCGAGCAGGTCGACATCAAGACGCCGGTCGCCTCGACCACCGGCGTCAAGCTCTCCTACCCGCGCCCGCTGGTCGTGCCGATCCTGCGCGCGGGCCTGGGCATGCTGGACGGCATGATGCGGCTGCTGCCGACGGCCGAGGTGGGCTTCCTGGGCATGATCCGCAACGAGGAGACCCTGGAGGCGTCCACGTACGCCACGCGTATGCCGGAGGACCTCTCCGCCCGCCAGGTGTACGTCCTGGACCCGATGCTGGCCACCGGCGGCACGCTGGTCGCCGCGATCCGCGAGCTGATCCGGCGCGGCGCCGACGACGTCACGGCCGTGGTGCTGCTCGCCGCCCCCGAGGGCGTGCAGATCATGGAGCGCGAGCTCGCGGGCACCCCGGTCACGGTCGTCACGGCAGCCGTCGACGATCACCTCAACGAGCACGGCTACATCGTCCCGGGTCTGGGAGACGCGGGCGACCGTCTGTACGGCGCAGCCGAGTAACCCTCGAGCCGATCCGGTCGGCTCGAGGGTCCGAAGGCGGTCAGAGGCTGCCGGCAGGCTTGCTAGCAGCTCTGCTTCGTGGATGCCGTCGGGCGGGGTTCGGACAGGGCTGTCAGGGCCTTGGCCGCGGCTGCCTGCGGCGTCAGGGTCTTGAAGCCGTTGCCGATGATCAGGTCGACGGTCGTGCCCGTGCGGGCGGCGTCCGTGCGGCGCTCGGCGGTGCCGAGCTGCGTGGCGAGGACCGGCAGCGAGGTGTTCAGCGAGGCCGCGGGGCCGAGCAGTATCCCCGTGCCGGTGACCTTCTTGTCGTACTGCTTGCTGGCGTTGCCCACCTCGCCGATCTTGAAGCCGCGTTTCTTCAACTCGTCCGCGGTGGTCTTGGCGAGACCGCTGCGGGTCGTGGCGTTGAAGACGTTCACGGTGATCTGGGCGGGCTTGGGCACCGCGCCCGTGGCCGCGGCGGCACCTGCGGCAGCGGAGGCGGAGGGCACGGCGCTCGCCTTCGTCGAGTTCTTCGCGCAGGCGGCGCCGGCGGCCGAGGCCGTCCCGCCGCCGCCCGTGAAGACGTCGATGAGCTGCAGAGTGCCCCAGCCGGCCACGCCGAGCACAGCACCGCAGCCGACGACCACGACGGCCAGCCTGCCGCGTCGTCGGTGGGGGCGCATGCGGGGGTATTTGTCCCCCGTGATCCGGTACTTGCCGCCCATGCCGGGGGGAGTCAGCATGCTCATGGGCGCAGCGTAGTGCGCCCGGGCGGCCGTGACTAATAAAGGATCATCCGACACTGCGCGGGGGTGCGAGAAAGAACCCGAACGGGTCAATCCCGGGGTTCGTCAGGGGCCTGCGACGGGTCTCGCGACGGTGCCTGCGGCGGGGCTCAGTCCAGCTCGAGCACGCGCGCGTGCAGCACCTGTCGCTGCTGGAGCGCCGCCCGCACCGCGCGGTGCAGCCCGTCCTCCAGGTACAGGTCGCCCTGCCACTTCACGACGTGCGCGAAGAGGTCGCCGTAGAACGTGGAGTCCTCCGCGAGCAGGGTTTCCAGGTCGAGCTGCTGCTTGGTGGTCACCAGCTGATCGAGGCGGACCGGGCGCGGCGCGACGTCCGCCCACTGCCGGGTGCTTTCCCGGCCGTGGTCGGGGTACGGCCGGCCGTTTCCGATGCGCTTGAAGATCACACGGAAAGCCTACCGGTCCAGACGTTCCGGGCGCAGCCATGGAGACGGAGTGCGACGCTGGAAAAGACGTGATGAACAGGGGTAAAACGGAATGAGGGGCTGCCGATGAGTGAGTCGACGAGCGCCGCTGACATCGCCGCCGGGTACGCCTTCACCGGCCCCGCCCTCGACCTGGGCGCTCTGTTGTGGGACGGCAAGTGCCTGCCCGACGCCCCCGTCCGCATCCCCCTCCCCATGCTGAACAGGCACGGCCTGGTCGCCGGGGCCACCGGCACCGGGAAGACCAAGACGCTTCAGCTGATCGCCGAGCAGCTCTCGGCCCAGGGCGTCCCGGTCTTCCTCGCCGACGTCAAGGGCGATCTGTCCGGGGTGTCGGCTCCGGGGGCGGCGAACGACAGGGTCCGTGGGCGGGCCGCGGAAGTCGGCCAGAAATGGTCGGCGACGGGCTTCCCGGCCGAGTTCTACGCGCTCGGCGGCCTGGGCCACGGCATTCCGCTGCGGGCCACGATCACCAGCTTCGGCCCCGTGCTCCTCGCCAAGGTGCTCCAGCTCAACCGGACCCAGGAACAGTCCCTCGGCCTGGTCTTCCACTACGCGGACACCAAGGGCCTGGAGCTGGTCGACCTCAAGGACCTGAGGTCCGTCGTCGCCTTCCTCACCTCCGACGAGGGCAGGACGGAGCTGAAGAACATCGGCGGTCTGTCGACGGCCACCGCCGGGGTGATCCTGCGCTCCCTGACCGCCTTCGAGGCGCAGGGCATGGCGAGCTTCTTCGGCGAGCCGGAGTTCGACACGGCCGACCTCCTGCGCACGGCGTCCGACGGTCGCGGGATCGTCTCGGTGCTCGAACTGCCCGCCGTCCAGGACAAGCCGCAGCTCTTCTCGACGTTCCTGATGTGGCTGCTGGCCGACCTCTTCCACGACCTCCCGGAGGTCGGCGACGCGGACAAGCCGGGGCTCGTCTTCTTCTTCGACGAGGCGCACCTGCTGTTCAGCGACGCGTCCAAGGCGTTCCTCGACTCCATCACACAGACCGTCCGGCTGATTCGCTCGAAAGGGGTGGGCGTGTTCTTCGTCACGCAGACCCCGAAGGACGTGCCCGGCGACGTCCTCGCCCAGCTCGGCAACCGGGTCCAGCACGCGCTGCGGGCCTTCACCCCGGACGACCAGAAGGCCCTCAAGGCCACGGTGAAGACGTTCCCCGACTCCGGCTACGACCTGGAGGAACTGCTCACCGGGCTCGGCACCGGGGAGGCCGTCGTCACCGTCCTCAGCGAGAAGGGCGCCCCGACCCCGGTCGCCGCGACTCGGCTGCGTGCGCCCGAGTCGCTGATGGGCCCGGTGGACGGCCCGGAGCTCGACCGGGCGGTCCAGGCATCCTCGCTCCACGAGCGGTATGCACAGGCTGTGGACAGAGAATCGGCGTTCGAGAAGCTGGCGGCCCGGGAAGAGGCCGAGGCGGCCCGGCCGGAGCCGAAGGAGACCAAGGAGACCAGGGCGACCGCGGCCAAGGAGACCAAGGGGAGCAGGGAGCCCAAGGAGCCAGGTAGGCCCAAGGCGGAACGGTCCGTGGTCGAGCAGGTCGTCGGCAGCGGCATGTTCAAGTCGCTGGCCCGGTCCGTCGGCACCCAGATCGGCCGCGAGATCACCCGTTCGCTCTTCGGTACGGCCCGGCGGAGGCGGTAGACCGCCTCCGCCGACCGGTCAGCGGTCCCGATTCTCCCGGGGCTGCTGCGGACGCTGCTCCTTCACCTGCGGCTTCGGTGCGCTGCGGGCGGCCTCCGCGCGCAGCAGGGCGCGCAGGACGGCGTACGGGTCTCTGGGCATGACACTTCCCTCGCATGTTCCTTGCGTGAGTGCTGACGGGCCTGGGGGGACGGCTTCCGTCAGCAGCGCAGAACCACGGTGCGCAGGGTGTGCAGGGCGTACGGGGTCCTCGGCGGTGCGGGGCGCGGCCGGTCCGCCGGGACGCCGGGCGCGGGGGCCGGGAGCGGCGCCGGGCGCAGGGGTGCGGCGGGACGGTGGGCGCCGGAGGCGGGTCGCAGCGCCGTGTCGAGGACGTCGTACTCGACGATCTCGGCGGCGGCGACCGGCGCCGCGGAGAGCTCGCCGGGCATGCACGGTGCCAGCAGGGCGAGGAGCACGGCGAGCACCCGTAGCCAGGCGCGGCTGCGGGAGTGACTGCGTGCGGTGCTCATGGGAGGTGATCTCCCCGCGACACGCCCGGCGTTCAGCATGCCGGACGGGAGAATCACCTGTTCGGAGGAGGGGGCGTACGGAGGCCGAAGGGCGTGCTCGGACGGTGTGCGGGACCCGCCGGGATCTACCGGGACCCGCCGGGCCCGGCCGCGGACGCTCGACGCGGTGACGGTCCGTAGGAAAGGGCCGCCCCCGGCCGGACCTACTTCTCGGCCGCCTTGGCGGCCTTCGCCGCCGCCTTCATCTCCTGCTTGTGGGCGCGTACCTTCGCCAGCGACTCCGGGCCGGTGATGTCGGCGACGGACCGGAAGGACTTCGCCTCGCCGTAGGCGCCGGCCGCCTCCCGCCAGCCCGTGGGCCGTACGCCGAGCTGCTTGCCCAGCAGGGCGAGGAAGATCTGCGCCTTCTGCTTGCCGAAGCCGGGCAGTTCCTCGAGCCGCTTCAGCAGCTCCTTGCCGCTGCCGGCGTCCTTCCAGACGGCCCCGGCATCACCGTCGTAGTGCTCGACGAGGTACTGGCAGAGCTGTTGGATGCGCTTGGCCATGGAGCCGGGGTAGCGGTGCACGGCCGGCTTGTCGGAGAGCAGCGCGGCGAAGGCCTCCGGGTCCTGGGCGGCGATGTCGTGTGCGTCCAGGTCGTCGGCGCCGAGCCGGTCGGCGATGGTCCGGGGACCCTTGAACGCCCACTCCATCGGAACCTGCTGGTCCAGCAGCATCCCGACCAGCGCGGCGAGCGGGGACCGCCCGAGGAGCTCGTCGGCCTCGGGGTCCTGGGAGAGGTGAAGGGTGACGTCCATGCGTAGATGATCCCGCCTGCGCGCTGAAGGGGCGCGGGGAACTGCGCGACCGGCCGCGACGGCGCCGCGACGGCGCCGCGGCGGAACGACGGCACATCGCGGCACTTCCAGCGGAGCGCTTGGCTCGCGCGCCGGTACTCCCGGGGGCGCGAGCCGAGGGCGCAGGCGGGGCGATGGCCCTAACTCGCGCGCCAGTATCCGAGCGCGTGCAGCCGGTCCTTCGGTATGCCCAGTTCCTTGCGGACGTAGGCCGACAGCGTTCTGGTGGTGCGGGTGTCGCAGGCGATCCAGACGTACGGGTCGGGGGTGGCCGAGAGCAGGTCGGGCAGCTCGGCCTTCACCCGTTCGACGAGGTGGGCGCCGGAGTCCTGCCGGGGCACGCGCCGTATCTCGTGGCGGTCCGGGTCGGTGCGGAAGGGGAGGTCCTCGGTGTGTTCCGGGGCGCCCTCGAACCAGACGGTCGCCGGTACGCCGCCGAGCGCACCCGCGCCGAGCAGGGAGTTGATGGCGGGCAGGGAGGCCGGGTCGCCGATCACGAGGACGTGCGAGGGGGCCGGGGCGGGCGGTTCGAAGCCGGTGCCCTGGACGGTCGCGCCGATCGTGTCGCCGGGCTTCGCCGCCCGCGCCCAGTCGCTGGCGGCGCCGTCGTGCAGGGCGAACTCCAGGCTGAAGGCGCCGGCCGCCGGGTCTGGGTCGACCAGGGTGTAGGCCCGCTGGTGCGGCCGGCCGGCGTTCTCGAACCAGAGCCGGACCCATATCGTCGGGTGGACGCCGGTGGCGGCGAGCAGTCCGCCGTCCGAGAGGTGCAGTCGGCGGTAGTGCCCGGTGACCTCCTCCACCCCCGTGACGGTGAGGGTGAAGTCTTTCGCGCGCATCAATTTGAGGACCGCGCCCTCCCAGCCCCGCCCCTGTGCCATGACGTCTTCACCCCTCGCGTACGATTTCGGCACAACTAACTTAGGCAAGCCTAACCTAAAGCAAAGTGGGATCACAGGGTGACTGCCGAGATCTACCGTGACGCCTGGGGCGTCCCGCATCTGCGCGCCGACAGCGTCCGAGCGCTCGCCCGCCTCCAGGGGCTGGTCACCGCCCGCGACCGCGCCTGGCAGCTGGAGGTCGAACGGCATCGCGCGCGGGGCACCTCGGCCGCCTTCCTCGGCCCCGAAGCCCTCCCCTGGGACAGATTCGTGCGCCGCGCCCGCCTCGACGACACGGCGAGACGCTGCTTCGCCGAGCTGGAGAAACAGGACCCGGAGACGGCCGACTGGCTACGGGCGTACGTCGACGGCGTCAACGAGGGGCTGACCACCGGCGGAGCCGCCGCGCCCGCCCCCGAGTTCGCCCGCGTCGGACTCGCCGCCGGCCGCTGGGAGCCCTGGACGCCGCTCGCCGTCTGGCTGGCCACCCACATCCTGTTCGCCGGGTTCCCCGCCAAGCTGTGGCGCGAGGAGGCCGCCCGGCACCTCGGCCCCGAGGCGGTCGGACTGTTCGCCACCGACGGACCCGGCACCTCCGGCAGCAACGGCTGGCTGGTGAGCGGCGAGCGCACGGTCACCGGACAGGCCGTCATCGCCGGCGACCCGCACCGCTTCATCGAGGACCCCGGCGTCTACCAGCAGATCCGCCTCGCCTGCGACGAGTTCGACGTCGTCGGCCTCGCCGTCCCCGGAGTCCCCGGCATCGCGCACTTCGGCCACACCGGCACCGTCGCCTGGGCCATCACCAACGCCATGGCCGACTACCAGGACCTCTACCGCGAACGGCTGCGCCGCACCGGCGCGGGCGTCGAGGCCCTGGGCCCGGACGGGACCTGGCAGCGCGTCGCCCGGCACACCGAACTCGTGCGCGTGGCGGGGGAGGAGACCGTCGAGGTCGAGGTCCTGGAGACCGAGCGCGGACCGGTGATCGCCGGGGGCCCGGAGGGCCTCGACGACGGCTCCCCGCTCGCGCTGAGCCTGCGCTACCCGCCCCGCGTCACCGCCGACCTGGGCTTCTCCGCGCTCCTCCCGCTGCTCCGCGCCCGCCGGGTCGCCGACGTGGACCGCGCCTTCGACCGCTGGGCCGAGCCGGTCAACGTCGTCCAGGCCGCCGACACTTCAGGCGGCCTGCTGCACCGGGTCGCCGGCCGGGTGCCGCTGCGCGCCGAGGCCAACGGCACCCGTCTGGTCGCCGCCTGGGAACCCGGCCACGAGTGGACCGGCTGGCACGAGATGCCCCACGCGGGACTGACCGACGGCGTCGCCGTGATGGCCAACCAGCGAGGCCCGGCGGTGGAGTTGGGCGTCGAGTTCGCCGCGCCGCACCGCGCCGACCGGATCGGGGCGCTGCTGGCGGAACGCCGGCAGTGGTCCGCCGCCGACATGCCGGCGATCCACACGGACACGTATCTGGCCTCCGCGGCACCCCTGTTGGAGCACGTCGCAGCCCTGGACGCGCTGACCGGACCGGCCGCCGAACTCCGCGACCGCCTGCTGCGCTGGAACCGCCGGATGGACGCCGACAGCCAGGAAGCGGCCCGGTTCGCGGCCCTGCGCAGCGCGCTGGTCCGCCGCCTCGCCGCGCACCCGGCGCTCGCGGCCCTGACCGGCCCGCCCGCCTACCCGGAGGTCTTCCTCCCCTGGCTCGCCCTCGTCCCGCGGATCGGCTTCGCCCTCCAACACCTCCTGCGCGCCGAGGAGCTGTACGGGATCGACCGGCCGGAACTCGTCCGGGAGGCCCTCGAGGAGGTCGCCGGGCAGCCGGCCGCCCACTGGGGCGACACCCACCGCCTCGCCCCCTGGCGGGCGCTGCCCGACCCTTCGGACGACCCCGCGGACGAGCCCCCGGCCCTCGCCGGCGACCACGACTGCGTGCTCTGCACCTCGGCCGTGCCCGGCTGGACCGACCTCGCCGCCCGCGGCCCGGCCGCGCGTTACGTATGGGACCTGGCCCGCCGCGAGGACAGCCTGTGGGTCGTCCCGTACGGCGCGTCGGGCGTCCCGGACCACCCCCACCATCACGACCAGCTGCCCCTGTGGCTCAAGGGCGAGCTGGCCCCGGTCGTCACCGACTGGGCGCAGCTGACGAAGGAGAGCGACCACCATGGCTGACCCTCAGGTCCACCACGTTCCGTCTGGCCGGTATGTCCATGAAGCGCACGTCGACGGGTTCGGCACCCTCCGGCTGAGGCCCCTCGACGCCGAGGCCGACGCCGGTGTCGTCCACTCCTGGGTGAGCGAGGAGCGGGCCGTGTTCTGGGGCATGAACGGTCTGACGCGGGACCAGGTCGCCGAGATCTACGCCCATATGGCCGGCCTCGACACCCATCACGCCTTCCTGGCCGAGCTGGACGGCGTCCCGGTCGCCCTGCTCCAGACCTACGAGCCGACCGAGGACCGGGTCAGCGAGGTCTACCGGGTCGAGCCCGGAGACATCGGCATCCACCTGCTCATCGCACCCGCCGGCGAACAGGGCACCCGGCGCGGCTGGTCGGCGGCGCTGATGGGCGAGCTCGCCGCCTACGTGCTGGTCGGCCTCGACCGGCGCCGGGTCGTGGTGGACCCCGATGTGGGCAACGAGAAGGCGGTCGCCCGCTTCCTGCGGCAGGGCTTCGAGGAGGGGCCGGTCGTCACCCTGCCGGAGATCGTCCTGCCGGATGTGCGCCTGCCGGAGAAGAAGGCGCAACTGGCCTTCCTGCGCCGGGAGGTAGCGTTCCCCGGGTGACCTCACCGCTCACCCCCGAAGACCTCGTCGCGCACTACGGCCTGGAGCCGATACCCCGCGAGGGCGGCCTGTTCCGCCGCACCTGGGCGGGGCCCGAGGGGCCGGACGGCCGTCCCGCAGGCTCCGCGATCGTCGCCCTGCTCACGGCCGGCGACCACTCGGCCCTGCACCGGCTGCCCACCGACGAGGTCTGGCACTTCTACCTCGGCGACCCGCTGGAGCTGCTGCTCCTCGCCCCCGACGGCACCTCCCGCACGGCGGTGCTCGGCCCGGACGTCCTCGGCGGACACCAGCCGCAGCTCACCGTGCCCGCCCGCACCTGGATGGGCGCGCGGGTGGCCGCCGGGGCCGCCTGGAGCTTCCTCGGCTGCACGATGGCCCCCGGCTTCACCTACGCGGACTACGAACACGGGGACGCGGACCGTCTCACGGCGCGTTATCCGGACCGGGCGCCCCTGATCAGGGAACTGTGCCGTCCATGACGTTGCTGGCGGGCCGGGTGGCCCTGATCACCGGGGCGAGCGGCGGCATCGGCCGCGGCATCGCGCTGCGGTTCGCCCAGGAAGGCGCGGCGGTGGCGCTGCACTGCTGCACGGGTGAGGCGGCGGCCCGGGCGCTCGCGCGGGAGATCGGCGAGCGGGCCGTCGTGCTGCCGGGCGCGGATCTCACCGTCGAGGACGACTGCCGGAGCGTGGTGACGCAGGCCGCCGAGTGGGGCGGCGGACGGCTCGACGCCCTGGTCAACAACGCGGGCGTACAACCGGTCCAGCCGCTGCCCCAGATGACCGCGGCAGACTGGCGGGCGGTCGTGGACACCAACCTGACCAGCGTGTTCGCCTGCACACAGGCGGCGGCGGAGGCGATGCGGGAGCACGGCGGGACCATCACCCACATCGCCTCCGTGGAGGCGGGCAGCCCGGCTCCGGGCCACGCCCACTACTCCGCCGCCAAGGCCGCCGTCGTGATGCACGCGCGGGCGGCGGCGCAGGAGTACGGGGCGTACGGCATCCGCGTGAACACGGTCTCGCCCGGTCTCATCGACCGGGAGGGCCTGGCCGAGGCCTGGCCCGAGGGCGTACGGCGCTGGCGGCAGGCGGTCGCGGTGGGCCGACTGGGCCGCCCGGAGGACGTCGGCGACGCCTGTGTCTTCCTGGCCTCGCCGCTCGCATCCTGGATCACCGGGCACGACCTGGTGGTGGACGGCGGGGTGTCGGCCCGGCCGACCTGGTGAACCGGATGCCCGATGCATGCGTACGTATCTCCGAGCACGCGAGTCTCGAGTCTCAGGCAAGGCGGAGCGGTGACGTGGGCGAAGGGCGCGATGACGGACGACACGGCAGTGAGCGGCACGGCGGCGGAGCGACCGGCGGGCGGCGCCACGGCGGTCGGGGACCCGGTCGACCCGGCGGCCGGAGCCGGCGACTTCAAGGGCTGGTGCTGCTGGGCACCGTGCTGGTCCTGCTCCTCCTCGGCGGCGGACCGGCCTCGGCGCACGCGGCTCTCCGCAGCGCCGACCCCGCCGACGGAAGCATCGTCAAGACCGCACCCGACTCCATCACCCTCACCTTCACCGAGTCGGTAGGCCTGCTCGACGACTCGTTCCGCGTCTTCGACCCCGACAACCAGCGGGTGAGGACGGGCAAGGCCGGGCATGCGGACGGCCGTGCCGACACCGCGCGCGTCACGCTTCCCGGCAAGCTCGCCACCGGCACCTTCACGGTCGCCTGGCGGGTCGTGTCGGCGGACAGCCACCCGATCGCCGGCGCCTTCACCTTCTCCGTGGGCGAACCGTCCGCGACCCCGCCGGCCCTGCCCAGCACCTCCGTGGAGAACCCCGCCACCAGCGGACTCTTCAACATCGGCCGCTATGTCGCGTACCTCGCCGCGGCCCTGCTCATCGGCACGGCCGCCTTCATCGCCGTCTGCGGACCGCCGGACATCCGGCCGCTGCGCAGGCTGCTGAAGGCCGGCTGGTGGGCGCTCGCCGGATCGACGGTGTTCCTGCTGCTGCTCCGCGCCCCCTACGAGACCGGCACCGGCCCGGCCGAGGTCCTCGACCCCTCGGGCCTGACCCGCACCCTGGGCACCCGCCCCGGCCTCGCCCTGCTGGCGCGTCTCGCGCTGCTGGCGGCGGTCGCGGTCCTTCTCCTGCGGCAGCGGGGGCCGGTCGAGCGGCGCGAGCGGCCGTCCCGCGCGACCTTCCTGACCGGCGCGGCGCTGGCGGTGGGCCTGACCCTGACCTGGGCGGCCGCCGAGCACGCGTCGGCCGGCATCCAGGTGCCGGCGGCGATGACGTCCTCGGTGCTGCATCTGCTCGCGATGGCGGCCTGGCTGGGCGGCCTCGCGGCCCTGCTCACCCTGATGTACCGGGCGTCCGTCCCGTCCCGCGTGGTCGGCAGCTTCTCCCGGCTGGCGGGCTGGTCGGTGACCGTCCTGGTGGTGACGGGCGTCTACCAGTCCTGGCGTGGCCTCGGCTCCGCGTCCGCGCTGACGGACACCACGTACGGCCGGATCCTGCTCGCCAAGCTGGCCGCGGTGACGCTGCTGCTGGTCGCGGGCGCATGGTCCCGGCGGACGGTGACAACGGAAAGGACGGCGAGGAACGTGACGGCTGAGACGGTCGAGACGATCGAGACGGTCGAGACGGCTGCGGAGCAGGACGCGCGGGTCCCGGAGCCGGTGAGTGCCCTGGCAAGCGGTTCGGCGGGCGGTTCGGTGAGCACTCCGGTCGCGGAGAAGCAGTCGGCCGAGAAGCAGTCGGCCGAGAAGCAGTCGGCCGAGAAGCCGTCGCCGTCGGCCGGGAAGCCGTCGGCCGGGAAGGTTCCGGCCCCGCTCGCCCTCACCCCCGCCGAGGACGCCCGACGCCGTGCACTGCGCCGTTCCGTGCTGGTCGAGGTCGTCGTCTCGGTCGTCGTGCTCGTCCTGACGACCGTGCTGACGGGCACCCTGCCCGGCAGGGCGGCGGCCGAGGCGGCGACGGCGGAGCAGTCCGCCGGGCTGCCCGTGGCCTCCGTGACCGACGTCCCCTTCACCATCAGCTCCGTCGACGGCAGGGCCGCCAACTTCAGCGGCAAGGTGCAGGTGACCCTCGACCCGGGCCGGGTCGGCGAGAACAACCTTCAGGCCGTGGTCTACGGCCCCGACGGCGGTTTCGTCAGCATCCCCGAACTGCGCGTCTCCTTCAGCCTCCCCGAGCAGGAGGTCGGTCCCCTCGACGCCAAGGTCACCGACCGGGGCGGCTACTTCGCCGCCGACGCGGTCAATCTGCCCATCCCCGGCGAGTGGGAGATGAAGGTGACCGTGCGGGTGTCGGACATCGACCAGGTGAGCGTGGAGAAGCCGGTGCAGATCGTGCGCTGACGCCGTCAGCGTCCCGCCGGGTCGGGAGTGGCGTGGCGCGCCGCCAGCGCGCGCTCCGCCTCCTCGAGCCGGCGTGAGCACCGGGCGTCCGGATCGTAGGCGACCGCCGTGCTCACACAGGTGCAGAACACCTGGGTGTCGAGGGTGACGCGGCTGGTGACCCGGAAGGACGAGCGGCGCACCTCGCCGATCGTGGTCGTGATGGTGACGGGCTCGGGCTGCACGACGAGCGGCTGCGTGTAGTCGAGCTCGTGGCGTGCGTAGACGAACCGGGGGCGGATCTGCTGCCCGGGAAGACCCGGGCGCAGATAGAACATGTCGAAGTGGGCGTCCTGGATCATCTCCAGCAGCCGGACGTTGTTCACATGGTTCATGGCGTCCAGGTCGCTCATGCGTACCTGGCGGAGATACAGGTGCGGACGGCTCTCCGGCAGCTCACGGGGCGTGCGCCCGGTGCTCGTGCGGCGGATGTCGGTCGCCAGGGCCTGGGTCAAGACGGTCACTCCTCGGATGTGCTGCGGGGGCTACGGGGACTGCGGGGCCGGGCCGTGTCCCTTGCGGGCCCGGGGCGGCCAGGCCCTAGAGGGCCTGCTCGATCAGGTCGGCCGCGGCGCCCGCCCCTCCCGCCTGCGTGATCTCCCGGCGCACGGCGGAGACGCCCGCGCGGATGTCCCGGTCGGACGACACCCGCAGCACGGCCTCGCGCAGCGCCTCGGGCGTGAGCGTCTCGCGCGGCAGCCGGACACCGAGCCGCAGCCGTTCGATCTGCGCGGCGTTGACCCGCTGCTCGGCCATCTGCGGGACCGCGACCATCGGGACGCCGTAGTGCAGCGCCTCCATCGTGCCGCCCATGCCGGCGTGGGTGACGAACGCGTCCGCGTGGGCGAGAACCGCCAGTTGGGGCACGTGCGCATGCACTTCGACGGTGTCGGGGAGCGGCCCCAGCTCGTCCCGCGCGACCGCGTGGCCGACGGACATCACCACCTGCCAGGGCAGCTCCGCGAAGGCCTGCACACAGGACCGGTAGAACTCCGGCCGCCGGGTGAACTGCGAGCCCAGCGACACCAGCAGGACCGGCAGATCCGGGCGCGAGGGCTGCCAGGACCCCTGGTAGGAGCGGTCCCCGAGCACCGGCCCGACATAGGCGACGCGCTGTGCCGCGACGGTGTCCGCCCGGCGCTGGAAGACCCGCGGGAAGAACGCGAGGGCGTGCTGCGGCGCCACCAGTTCGTGGATCCGCGCGCTGTCGACCCCGTGGTCCGCGAAGGCCGCCACCAGCTCCCCGAAGCCCGGGATCTGCGGGAGTCCGGGCACGTCGAAGAACTCGGGGACGATGCCGTCGTAGGCGAGATGCGTGGGCGACGCCACGACGATCGGCACCTCCCACCGCGACGCCAGCAGCAGCCCCGCGAACGCGTAGATGTCGCACAGCACCAGGTCCGGACGGTCCTTGCCGTACGCCCTGCTCAGGGCGGGCAGGGCGGCCAGCGCCCCCTGGACGACCCGGGCGAACCCCTCGCCCATCTCCTCGGGCGCCTCCGAGTCGTCCGCCGTGTCCGGGTGGAGCACGGGCTCCGCGCCGGCCGCCTTCACCTGGTGCACGAAGGGCTCGGTGACGGCGTAGGTGACCCGGTGACCGCGCCGTACGAGTTCCTCGACGACGCCCAGCGTCGGATTCACGTGCCCGTGCATCGGAACGTTGAACACGGCGATGTGCGCGGGATTGCGCGCGGGACTGTGCGCGGGACTGTGCGCGGGATTCGGATGAGTACCAGGCACGACACGCAACTCCTGTCCGGCGCGGAGCCGGGGCCGGGGGACTGATGGCGGGGGCGTCCGAGGGTGGACGCGGAGTCCCGATTAAAGGCGCTCCGACACCGTTCGGAGCCGTAAACCTGCTGCAGTGTCACCCCATCAGGGAGCCTCCACGGCCGTGCGTTGACACCTGCGGGGGCTCCCGGACGTGACTGCCGGTGCGATCCGCCGTTGGGGGTACAGGACGTCGTCCTCCAGCAGGCCCACGACAGGAGCAGTCTCATGCCCGGATCGCATCTTCCCTTGATGGAAGAGGGGATGGCCCGCTGGCCGTTCGGCCCGCCCAACGCCGGCATCGCTCTGGACTTCACGGGCGACCCGCCCGCGCCGGCGGAGCTGCGGGCCCTGGTGGACGAACGCTGGAAGGCGCTGCCGAGGCTCACCCAGACCCTCGTCGCCCCCGGCGGCGCCCGGACCGGCCTGGCCTGGTGGACCGGCCGGCACCGCTGGGCGCGCGGCGACGGCCACGACCTCGCACAACAGGTCGACAGCGCGGACAGCACCCTGCGGGACGCGGTCCGCCACTGGTTCCACACCCCGTTCCCCGCCGACCGCCCGCCGTGGAGCCTCCACCTCCTGCGGGGCGCGACGGAGGGAGAGTTCTCCCTCCTGTTCCGGATGCACCACAGCCTGCTCGACGGCCGCTCCCTGACGACCCTGCTGCGCGCCCTCTTCGACGACGGCCGCCCGCTGGACGCCGCCGCCTCCCTGGCCGTGCCCGGCCCCCGGCGCCGGACGGCCCGCCCCGCCCCGACGGCGGGCGATCCACCCGGACTGCTCACCGCGGGACGTGCGGTGCCCCTGCCGCACCAGGGCCCGCGGGAGCCCGCGTACACCGTGGTGCGGTTGCGCGCCGATGTCCTGCGGGCCGCGCGGGAAGCCGTCGGCGTGCGGACGGCGACCACCAACGAGGTGTTCCTGGCGACGGTCTCCGGAGTCCTGCGCTCCTGTCTGGCGGCCTCGGCGGACGACCGGGGCGCTGAGCCGGCGCAGCAGGTCTGGCTGTCGGTCCCGGTCGACGAACGTCCCGAGGACTGCGGCGAGTTCCTCGGCAACGCGTTCGCCAACGTCCGGGTCCCCGCGCCGGTGACCCTGTCCGACCCGGCGGCCCGGCTGACCGCGTGCACCGGACTGCTGACCACCGTCACCCGGGCCCGGAGCACCTCCGAGAAGCTCGTCGAGGGCACGCTCGGGGCGGTTCCCGGGGCGACCATGGCGCTGGCCGGCGGCAAGATCTTCGCGCCCGCGTACGCGCCGGCGGCCTGCTCCTACGTCCATCTGCGCGAGCAGGGCCAGACCCTGGCCGGACGGCCGCTGCGCCGGCTGACCATCGTCCCCATGGTGCCCCCGGCCGACACGGCCACCTTCGGGCTGGGCGGCTGCTCGCAAGGTCACACGCTGAGCGTCGCCACCAACTCGGGCGGCCGGGACGCCGCCCTGCTGGCGGAGGCCTTCCTGGACGAGCTGACCCTGCTCGCCGAGGGGCCGGCCGGCCGGGGCTGAGACGAGGGGAGGGCCGCCGGTCGACTGCCCGGCGGACCTCCGCACTCACCTGCTCACTTGCTCAGGTGTTCGCTTGCTCAGGTGTTCAGCTGCCCTGCGGAGCCCACCCGTCCGTGCCGGTCAGGTAGGCGGCGACGGTGTAGGCGCCCTCGTTCTCGGCCGTCAGCTGCGGCCGGTCGGCGTTGACGCCGGTGTCGAGGTACTCGTTGAAGCGGGCGGCCTGCCAGGTCTGGGTCGCGCTCCAGTTCTGGTACGGGGCGCTGCCGACCTGCGCGGGCAGCGAGGTGTTGCGGATGACCTGCTGGCCGCTGGGACCCCAGGGCCGGCCGAGGCTGAGCTTGGCGGCGTTGTCGACACTGGGCGGGCTACTGCGGCGGCGCGTACCCCAGCTCCTCCGGTGACCTGGTGAAGACCTCCACCGGCGGGTACGCCATCGCCTTCGCCGACCGCGGAGCCGCCTCGGCGGTCAAGAACACCGCGGACAGCAGCGGCCGCGGCTGGACCGTCACCCCGAAGACGGACACCCACCAGGTGGCGGTCGCGCTTCTGAAGGACGCCTCGAAGCCCGGCAGCACGGTGCTCCTCACCGACGACCCGACCACCGACCACCGACCACGTCAACGTCCACATCGCTCCGTACGGCAAGAACCTGCTCGTCTCCTGGGAGAGCGTCGCCGGCGCCACTTGCAAGGACGGCACCTGCACCGGCAGGTTCACCGGCACCCACCTCCAGGTGATCGACCCCACCGGAAAGCCCGTCTCGGCGGAGGAGGTGGTCGACGCCCACATCGACCCTGTCGATCGCCCGCCTCACCCCCTGATCCCCTCCGGCGACATCCCCTCCGGCGACGAGGAAGGGCCCCGCTGCGAACAGCGGGGCCCTGCGTCATTGCCTCATCTGCTGTGACCCGGGGCGGGGCGGGTGCTCACTGACGCCGTTGGCCAAGGACACAGAACTCGTTGCCCTCGGGGTCTTCCATGACGATCCACGACTGCTCGCCCTGGCCGATGTCGACCCGCTTCGCGCCATGGGCCTCCAGGCGGGCCACCTCGGCGGCCTGGTCGTCAGGCCTGAAGTCGAGATGCAGCCGGCTCTTGGCCTTCTTGCTCTCCTCGATCCGGACGAAGTCCAACCCCGGCAGGAGATCCGGCTCCGGGCGGATCTCGAACTCATCGTCGGAGGAGTGCACCACAACCCAACCAAGAGCCGTGGCCCACCACTGCCCCAGCGCCGCCGGATCCACCGAGTGAACGATTACCTGTTCCCATTGCAAGGTCATTTGCCGAGCCTAGGCCCACCAGTTCCTCGGGGCCGTCGAAGGGCGAGCTCTCCCGGTGGATCAGCGCAGTCCGGCGAAGAGATCGGTCTCGGGTATGGCCGCGCCGGTGGTGTCGCGGACACGTACGAAGGTCTCGACGCCCATCAACTCGCCGAACCTCTCCTGGCCCATCTTGAGGAAGAAGATGTTCTCGCCCTGACTGGCGTGCGCCGCCAGCGCGTCGAACTTCTGACCGCTGAACGCGGTGGCGTCCACCCAGGTGGTGATCTCATCGTCGGGGAGGCCGATCTCGGCCAGCGCGGCGGCCTCGGCCGGATCCGGCTCCGGCATGTCCTCCTGGGACTCGCGCATGATCTCGCCGAACCGCTGCATCATCGAGCGGGGCATCGTGGTCCAGTACACCTTCGGTGTCAGCGCGGTCAGCTCCAGCGCCGCCATCGTGATGCGGTGGGCCTGGATGTGATCCGGGTGGCCGTAGAAGCCGTTCTCGTCGTAGGTGACGACCACATCGGGCCGGTAGTGCCGCATGAGTTCCGCGAGCCGGGCCGCGCCTTCCTGCACGGGGGTCTGCCAGAAGGACCCGGGGGCGTCGTTGCCCGGCCAGCCCATCATCCCGGAGTCGGCATAGTCCAACATCTCCAGATCGCTGATCTTCAGGACGTCACAGCTCGCCTCGAGTTCCTGACGGCGCATCAAGGCGACGGCCGCCGGGTCGTGCCCGGGATCGCCCGGTTTGACACCCCCCGGTCCGTCACCGCAACCGCCGTCGGTACATGTCACGAGAACCGTGCGGATGCCTTCCGCCGCATACCGCGCGAGGACCCCTCCGGTTCCGGTGGCCTCGTCGTCGGGGTGGGCGTGTACCGCCATGAGCGTCAAGGGCCGGTCAGTCATGGAACAGTCCTCCAGCAGAAAGCAGAAATACGTCTTGGTCCAGGTGCGCGGCGGGCGTACCGCGATCCCGGGGCCCGGATCCTGTCGGGGCGGACGCTCGTGATCTCCGCGTTCCCCGCCCGTGCGGCGCCGGTCCCTCGGTCGATGCAACCGTGACGGCTGTGCCGACTGTTCCCGGCACGGCCGCCTGGTCGTCCGGGCGTCGGCGTCGCGACGCGAACGGGGTAGCGGCGCGACCTGCACGCTCTCTCGCGACCTGCACGCTTTCTCGTAGGCGTCGTCGCGGCGGAGGGGGATGACCAGGTCGGCATTTCCTCCAGGCCTCCGGAGTCGCGCAACACCCATCCTCATCGGCGCTGCGCAGGTAGCCAACGGTCGAGGTACCGGCGCAGCGCTTCCACCTGCGTCCCGCGAGCTGCGTGGGCAAGGTAGCCGTCAGGGCGCACGAGCCCGTGGGCCACACCTGGCCACGGACTCTCGTCGCCGAGCCGGTGCACGCTGACCAGGTCCTCCCGTCCCCTCAGGACCGAGATGAGCTGTTCATCGCTCCAGAGCGTCGGTGGCCCGGACAGCAGCAGGTGCCACCCGGGCCCAGCAGTTCGGGCCTGGAGTCCGCGTGGCAGGTCGGGCAGCCGGTCGCCCGCACGCGGACCACGCCTCGGCCGCAGCGGGCCCCTGGTGGTGGCGGGGCCGCGCCGGTACTGAATGCCCAGCTCCGACACCGTACGGAAGACCCGCCCTCGCGGCCCGGTCGCACGCAGTGCCAACGGGGCCAGACGCGGCGCGAGCCGGGTGCGGGCGAAGCTGATGACGGGGTTGCTGCTGGTGGCGACGGTGAACGCTCGGTCGGTGAAGCGCAGCACGCTGCGGCCGACCGGGGCGCGCTCGGCCTCGTACGTCTCCAGCAGTTCCTCCGGTGCCCTGCCCCGGCATACGAGAGCGAGTTTCCAGCCCAGGTTGAGTGCGTCCTGGATGCCGGTGTTCATGCCCTGGCCGCCGGCCGGGCTGTGGATGTGGGCCGCGTCCCCGGCGAGGAAGAAGGGCCCCGACCGGTAGCGGGCGGCTCCGCGCTTGTGGAGGCGGAAGTCGGTCATCCACACCGGGTCGCGCAGCGCCGGCCGGTCGTCGGCGTATCGGTCGGTGATCTCCTGCAGGAGTCCGAGACTCACCTCGGCGTCCGGGGCGCCCGGGGTGCCCGGCGGCCGCATCGCGAGCATCCGCCAGCCGGCCGGAGAGCCGAGCGGGAAGAAGAACAACATCCCGGCCCCGGTCAGGTACGTGTGCACCGCCCCGGGCTCCAGCCCATCGACCTCCAGGTCGGCAAGCAGAAACGTCTGCGGATAGGCGTGCCCCTCGAAGCCGATCCCCGCCTGGGCCCGCACGGTGCTGTGCGCGCCGTCGCAGCCCACGACGTGCCTCGCCGCCACGGTCTCCTCGGTGCCGTCGCTGCGCCGCAGCCGGCAGGTGACAGCCGAGCCCGTGCGCTCCAGACGGATCAGTTCCGTGCCGCGCTCGACGTCCACGCCCCGGTCCCCCAGATGTTCCGAGAGGACGCTCTCGGTCTCCGCCTGCGAGAGGAACAGCAGAAACGGGTACGCGGTGTCGGCCAGCCCGATGTCGAACAACGGAATCCGCACCACCCGCTGCGGCAGATGCATCCTCAGCTGCATCGCGGGATTGCCACGTCCGACCAGCTCGCCGGTCACCCCGAACGGAGCGAGTGCTTCCAAAGTGCGTGGCTGGACGACCAACGCGCGCGACTCATGGACCCGGTCCAGACAGCGGTCGACGATCCGGAAAGCGGTGCCGTAGGTCCGCAACTGGGCGGCGAGCGCGAGCCCGGTGGGCCCTGCACCGACCACGAGCACGTCCAGAGTGGCCGTCATGGATCCACGGTAGTGCCCGCCTCGATGCGTCCTGGCCGCGCTACGGGCGATCATGGCAGTGCGGCGAAGCCGCCGCGCACCTGAGACCAAACCTGACACGGACAACGTCGAAGGGCCCCGCTGCGAACAGCGGGGCCCTTCGACATCGTGCCCGGTGAGGCACTGGCGGAGGATACGAGATTCGAACTCGTGAGGGGTTGCCCCCAACACGCTTTCCAAGCGTGCGCCCTAGGCCACTAGGCGAATCCTCCGCGGCAAACAATACAAGACGTTGAGGAGTGCTCGCGAACTCGTTCCCCCCGCTCAGATCCTGTAGCCTGTGCGAAGCCCCTCACGCGGCGCTATCTGACTGAACTCCCCCAGGGCCGGAAGGCAGCAAGGGTAGGTTGGCTCTGGCGGGTGCGTGGGGGGCGCTTGCGTTTCCGGGCGGCTCGCAGGCGCCGGGAGCTCGGGCGGCAGTGGTGCGGTGGGGTCCGTGCGTGGGGCTTGATGTCAGTGGTCGCCTATAACCTCGTATGCGTGTCGTCTCTCGCGCTGTACCGCCGCTATCGCCCGGAGTCGTTCGCCGAGGTCATTGGGCAGGAGCATGTCACCGACCCGCTGCAGCAGGCGCTGCGGAACAACCGGGTCAATCACGCATACCTGTTCAGCGGGCCGCGCGGATGCGGGAAGACCACCAGCGCGCGGATCCTGGCGCGCTGTCTGAACTGCGAGCAAGGGCCCACGCCGACCCCCTGCGGGGAGTGCGAGTCGTGCAAGGACCTGGCCAGGAACGGGCCGGGTTCCATCGACGTCATCGAGATCGACGCCGCGTCGCACGGCGGTGTGGACGACGCCCGTGACCTGCGGGAGAAGGCCTTCTTCGGCCCCGCCCGCAGCCGCTACAAGATCTACATCATCGACGAGGCCCACATGGTCACGTCAGCCGGTTTCAACGCGCTCCTCAAGGTCGTCGAGGAGCCGCCGGAGCATCTGAAGTTCATCTTCGCGACCACGGAGCCCGAGAAGGTCATCGGGACCATCCGGTCGCGGACCCATCACTACCCCTTCCGCCTGGTTCCGCCGGGCACGCTGCGGGACTACCTCGGTGAGGTGTGTCAGCAGGAGGGCATTCCGATCGAGGAGGGCGTGCTGCCCCTCGTCGTGCGCTCCGGCGCCGGGTCCGTGCGTGACTCCATGTCCGTCATGGATCAGCTGCTCGCCGGCGCGACCGACGCGGGTGTGACGTATGCCATGGCCACCTCGCTGCTCGGCTACACGGAAAGCTCGCTGCTCGACTCCGTCGTCGAGTCCTTCGCCACCGGTGACGGTGCCGCCGCCTTCGAGATCGTCGACCGGATCATCGAGGGGGGCAACGATCCGCGCCGCTTCGTCGCCGACCTGCTGGAGCGGCTGCGGGATCTCGTCATCCTCGCCGCCGTGCCGGACGCCGCCGAGAAGGGGCTCATCGACGCCCCCTCCGATGTCATCGAGCGCATGCAGGCCCAGGCCGGCGTCTTCGGCGCCGCGGAGCTGAGTCGCGCCGCCGACCTCGTCAACGAGGGCCTCACCGAGATGCGCGGCGCCACCTCGCCCCGTCTCCAGCTCGAGCTGATCTGCGCGCGCGTGATGCTGCCCGCCGCCTATGGGGACGAACGGTCCGTCATGGCCAGGCTCGACCGCATCGAGCGCGGCGTGAACTTCTCGGCGGGCCCAGGCATGGCGGGCCCAGGCATGGGGGCGGCGGCGCAGGGGGCACCCGCCATGCCGGCGATGGGCTACGTGCCCGGGCCCGAGGCGCACGGCGGTGCCGCCATGGGCGGGGGGGAGTCGGTTCCGCCCGGCGGCGGGGCTGCCGCGGCCCGCGCGGCCGTTCGCGGCCAAGTCGGTCAGCCGGGGCAGCAGAGTCAGCCGCCTGCCGCTCCCGCTCAGCCACCCGCCGCCCCGCCCGCAGCTTCCGCGACGCCGGCTCCGGCTCCGGCGACGCCCGCTCCCGCTCCCGTCGCGGCCCAAGCCGTCCCGCCCGTGGACGAGGGACCCGCCGCGCCCGCCCCCGGCGCCTGGCCCACCGCCACCGCGGCGGGCAGCGGGCGCCGACCCGGCGGCTGGCCCACGGCCACGCCCGCAGGCGGCGGCGGACGTCCCCCGGCGGCACCCACCCCCACCGGCCCCCAGACACCCACCCACACTCCCGCGCCGAGTGCGCCGAGTGCGCCGAGTGCGCCGACCGCATCGCCCGCATCAGCCGGGCCGGCCGCTGCATATGCGCCCCCCTCCGGCGGCCTCGACCCCCGCATGCTCTGGCCGAACATCCTGGAAGCCGTCAAGAACCGACGCCGCTTCACCTGGATCCTGCTCAGCCAGAACGCCCACGTCGCCGCCTTCGACGGCACGACCCTGCAGCTCGGCTTCGTCAACGCCGGCGCCCGCGACAACTTCGCGAGCAGCGGCAGCGAGGAGGTGCTGCGGCAGGCGCTGTCCGAGCAGTTCAGCGTCCAATGGAAGATCGACGCGATCGTCGACCCGTCCGGCGGCTCGGCGCCCCCGGCGGGCGGCGGCTTCGGCGGCGGCGGAGGCGGCGGGTCCCCGGGCGGCTACGGCAACCCGGGCAACTCCGGTGGTTACGGCGGTGGCTACGGCGGCGGTGGTGCGACGACCTCGTCGGCGCCGTCGGCCATGGCCGCACCCCCGCCCCCACCCCCGTCCACGCCCTCGGCACCGGCCGCCCCCACCCCTCCTGCCCAGCACGCGCCCCAGCCGACGTCGGCCCCGGCTCCCGCCCAGCCCCGCCCCCCGGCCCCGGAACCGGTGGCCCCCGAGGACGACACCCCTGAGGACGACGACCCCGACCTCAACGAGTCGGCCCTCTCCGGCTACGAACTGATCGTCCGCGAGCTCGGCGCGACCGTGGTCGAGGAGTTCACCAACGAGTAGTCCCGACCCCCGCCCGACCCCCGCCCGACCCCCGCCCGACCGCTGCCTGACCTCCGCCCGACTCCTGCCCGACCCTCCGCCTGATCCCTGCCCGGCCCCAGCCCGCCAGCGGGCTCATTTGGAGGAACGCACAAGGCCGTCGCCCCTCCGCTCTCGGAAGCCCGCACAAAACACCGCGGCCCCCGCCGGTTAGGCTGACCCCCGTGAACGTCCTCGTCATCGGCAGCGGCGCCCGCGAACACGCCCTGTGCCGCTCACTGTCCCTCGACCCCGCCGTCACCGCGCTCTACTGCGCGCCCGGCAACGCCGGCATCGCCGAGGTCGCCGAGCTGCACCAGGTCGACGCCCTGGACGGCAAGGCCGTGTCCGCGCTGGCCGTGGAGCTCGGCGCCGAGCTGGTCGTCGTCGGCCCGGAGGCGCCCCTGGTCGCCGGGGTCGCCGACGCCGTGCGCGAGGCGGGCATCCCGGTGTTCGGCCCCTCGAAGGAGGCCGCGGAGCTGGAAGGCTCCAAGGCGTTCGCCAAGGACGTGATGGCCGCGGCCGGCGTGCCGACCGCCCGCTCCTACGTCTGCACCACCCCCGAGGAGGTCGCCGAGGCCCTCGACGCCTTCGGCGCGCCGTACGTCGTCAAGGACGACGGTCTGGCCGCCGGGAAGGGCGTCGTCGTCACCGACGACCTGGCGGCCGCCGCGGCGCACGCGGCCGGCTGCGAGCGGGTCGTCATCGAGGAGTTCCTCGACGGCCCGGAGGTCTCCCTCTTCGCGATCACCGACGGCGAGAGCGTCGTCCCGCTCCAGCCCGCCCAGGACTTCAAGCGCGCGCTCGACGGCGACGAGGGCCCGAACACGGGCGGCATGGGCGCGTACTCGCCGCTGCCCTGGGCGGACCCGGAGCTGGTGCAGGAGGTCCTGGAGACCGTTCTGCAGCCGACCGTCGACGAGATGCACCGCCGCGGCACCCCGTTCTCCGGTCTGCTCTACGCCGGCCTCGCGATCACCGGCCGCGGCATCCGCGTCATCGAGTTCAACGCACGCTTCGGCGACCCCGAGACGCAGGTCGTCCTGGCCCGGCTGCAGACCCCGCTGGCGGGCGTCCTGATGGCCGCCGCCACCGGCGAGCTCGCCGACCTGCCGGCCCTGCGCTGGAAGGACGACGCGGCCGTCACCGTCGTCATCGCCTCGCACAACTACCCCGACACCCCGCGCACCGGCGACCCGATCACCGGCCTCGCCGAGGTGGCCGCCGAGGACGCCCCGCACGCGTACGTGCTGCACGCCGGGACGAAGTACGACGGCGACGGCAGCGACACGGTCGTCAGCGCCGGCGGCCGCGTGCTGTCCGTCACCGCGACCGGCGCGGACCTCACCGAGGCCCGCGAGCGCGCGTACACGGCCGTCGCACGCATCGGTCTGGACGGCTCCCAGCACCGTACGGACATCGCCGCGAAGGCGGCGGCCGAGGCGTAGGCGTCCACGCCGACCAGGTATTTCCCAGGCCCCGGGCGGCCATGGAACTCCTCATCGAGGACCCATGGAACCCGGGGCCTGATCGTTGCCCAACGTCATACACCTTTCCCCAAGGCCATTCCATCGAGTGAGCGCTGAGCTATCCGGCTGACGGGGGCCGGAGCGCCAACTAGGGTGCGGCGCAAGCCATCCGGTACTCGTTCCGGCACTTGGCCCACCGGCATTGCGATGTCAGTGGCGGGTGCCACAGTGGGGGAGTGACAACTGCGAAGACAGCCGGGGGAAACAGGACTGCAGGGAGGGGGTGAGGTCCGGTCGTGACCGGTATGGGTGTGGAGGTGGGCGCGCAGGCCGCGCGGGCCCGGGCGCTGGCGGTGCTGCGCATCCGCAGCCGGGCGCTCGCCGTCGCGCTGCTGCCCGCGGCCGCCGCCGTGATCCTGCTCGCGGGCGGTTCCACCGGCCAGTTCGCCGGCCCGGGCTGGGATGCCGCGCGCTGGACCGTGTCCGTCGTCGCACTCGTCGTACTGCTCGCCGCGGGCGTGATCGCCCTGGTCGTAGCCCGCGCGCGCCCCGCCGTCAGTCCCACGGTCGCCGTCGCCGAGGAGGCGGCCCCCGATCTGTACCGCCTGGTCCGTGACCTCGCCGACCGCCTCGACGTCCCCGTGCCCTCCGCGATAGCGCTCACTCCGGACTGCGACAGCTGGCTGGAGGACCGCACCCACCCGGCCCACGGCCCGCCCCCGTCCCGCGACGGGGACGAGATAGCCGGCGCGGGCGGCTCCAACGGCGCTCTCCACCGCCGTGCGACAGCGGCGCCCGTGCTCGTCATAGGCTCCCCGTTCCTGTGGTGGATGCGGGTCGGAGAGCTGCGCGCCGTCCTCGCCCCCGTGGTCGCCGGTACGGGCCCCTCGGCGCACCCGGACATAGCCGCGGCCCGCCGCTTCGTGCGCGGGCTGGACGCGGCGGTGGCCGACTGTGCCGACCGAGGCAGCCGGTATCCCGTCCTGCGGCCGTTCTGTTCGGGCATCGGCTGGGTCGCTCGGCTGATGCTGCGCGGCTGCCAGGTCCACGCCGGCGAGATGGAGCGGGGCGTGGCCGCCGCGGCCGCCGAGCGTGCACAGGCTGTGGACTACGGGCTGCGGATCGTCGCGCAGGAACAGGTGGGCCTGGCGTACGCGGGCTGGGACCGGCTGCTCACGAGAGTGGCGCTGCCCGCCTGGCGGATGGGCCGCTGGCCCTCCCGGCTGGACGCGGGAGTCGTCGCCGCCCTGACCGAGCTGTCCCGGCGCGACCGGCTGGCCGAGGGCTTCGCCTCCCGGCTCGGCGAGCGCCCCGCCTGTGACCTGCTCGAAGAGCCCGGCGCCGTCGACGAGGCCGCCTCGCTGCTCGCCGCCCGCCTCTTCCACGGCGGCCCGGCGGAACCCGGCCCGGACTGGTCCCCGGTGGCCTGGGAGGACTACCCGGACGAGGTCGTGGACCGCAAGTGGCGCACCGACGCGGCCCGCCTCCACCGAGTCCTGGACGCCCTCGGCGTCCGCCGCACCCCCGACCCCACGAGCCGTCTCGACCCCACGAGCCGTCTCGACCCCACGAGCCGTCTCGACCCCACGAGCTGTCTCGGCCCCGCAGGTCACCTGGACCCCACGAGCAGCCTCGACCTCACGAGCTCTGCCCACCCCACGAGCATCGCTCACCCCGGGGGGCCCACCCTGGCCCGGGTCCTGGACCACCTGGCGGACCGGCCCGACGCCGGGGAGGAGGACCACGGCGCGGAGGGGCCCCACGCGGACACGTCCTACCCGACGGACCCGGCCGCCCCGCCGCCTGCGCCCCCGCTGACGGAGCCGCTCGGCATGCCCCCCACGGCCGACTCCGGCCCCGACTCCGACCCCGCCCTCACTCCCGAAGCCCTCGACGCCGAGGACCTCCAGCCCCCCAACCCCCGCAGCGCCGCCCTCGCCGCCCGGCTCGGTGTCGAGGTGGGCCGGGAGGAGGCGGCAGCCGCGCCCACGGCTCCCGTCGGTCCCCCGGCGCCCGGCCAGGGCCCCGACACGGCGCTCTGGAACGACGACGCGCTCCCCCTGTTCCCCCTCCAGCCCCCGCGCACCGACCGCGAGCTCCTCGCCGATCACGTCACGGCGATGGTCTGCTGCGCCGCGATGGACACGGTCGGCGCGACCCCGGGCCTCGACTGGCTCGACGGCCCGACACTCATGGTCGACGGCGTGCGCGTGGCCGATCTGGCCCCCCGGATCCTCAGCCTCGTCGAGGACGGCGACGCGGTCCCGCTGCGCACCTGGCTCGTGGAGCTGGGCATACGTCCGGAGAAGCCGGTACGGCTCGGCTGAACTCGGCGAAGCCGCAGCACCGCCACCGCAAAGCCCTACCGGAGCACCCCCTTCCACTTTCGGCCAATTCGCAACGAATAGTGACTGTCTGCGCGCGTTATGTGATGTGCTGGGACCGATAGAGCCCATGGCAAGGGCTCGCGACATAAGACAAAACGCGAGACACGCGCGACGCACACGAGACACATGAAGTACGCGAGGCACGCGAGGCACGCGAGACGAACGCGCACGGCGGTCACGTACGCACGAACCACCACGGGGGCACGAGGGAGGGGAGAACCATGGCACCCGGACCAGGACCAGGACCCGGACCAGGACCGGAGCGCATCCGCCGATGGGAGTCGGGAGCGCTGGCCCACGCCGTGACCGATCCCTTCGGACAGGGCCCCCTCCCCTGGCTGCGCGGCAGCGAGACGTACTTCGACGACACCGGCCAGGTCGTCCCCTGGTACGTGGACCCGGCCCCCGCCTCGGCCCCCGCGCAGGGCGCCCCCCGCGTCCCCGCCCCCCGCACCGCCCCCGGGGCCGGCGCTCCCCGCTCCGCGGACGACGTCCGCCGCCAGATCAAGGGCTTCGTCTCCACCGGCGCGGTCGCCCCCGGCGACGCCGTCGACTTCCACATCACCGTCGACCCGCCCCAGGAATTCAGCGTCGACATCTACCGCATCGGCCACTACGACGGCGACGGCGCCGCCAAGATCACCACCAGCCCGCGCCTCTCCGGCATCGTCCAGCCCCCGCCCCTGACCGCCGACCGCACGGTCTCCTGCCACCACTGGTGGCTCTCCTGGCGTCTGCAGGTCCCGTCGTACTGGAACGTCGGCGCGTACGTCGCCGTCCTCACCACCGTCGACGGCTACCGCTCCCACGTGCCCTTCACGGTCCGCGACGACCACCCCGCCGACCTGCTCCTGGTCCTCCCCGACATCACCTGGCAGGCCTACAACCTCTACCCCGAGGACGGCCGCACCGGCGCCAGCCTCTACCACGCGTGGGACGACAGCGGCCGTCTCCTCGGCGAGGCCGACGCGGCGACGACGGTCTCCTTCGACCGCCCGTACGCCGGCGCCGGCCTCCCCCTGCACGTCGGCCACGCCTACGACTTCATCCGCTGGGCCGAGCGCTACGGCTACGACCTCGCCTACGCCGACGCCCGCGACCTGCACACCGGTCGCATCGACCCCACCCGTTACCGAGGCCTGGTCTTCCCCGGCCATGACGAGTACTGGTCGGCGAGCATGCGCCGCACCGTGGAACTCGCCCGCGACAGCGGCACCTCACTCGTGTTCCTGTCCGCCAACTCCCTCTACTGGCAGGTGGAGTTGGCGCCGTCCCCGTTCGGCGTGCCCGGCCGGCTGCTCACCTGCCGTAAACGCAGGGGGCCCGGCAAACCCGTCCTGTGGCGGGAGATCGACCGCGCCGAGCAGCAGTTGATCGGCATCCAGTACGCGGGCCGGGTGCCCGAGCCGCACCCGCTGATCGTCCGCAACGCCGAGCACTGGCTGTGGGAGGCGACCGGCGCGGGCGAGGGCGACGGCATCGAGGACCTGGTCGCGGGCGAGGCCGACCGCTACTTCCCGCGCACCCCGCTGCCGCCCCACGAGGACCGCATCCTCCTCGCCCACTCCCCGTACACCGACGGCGACGGCGTCCTCCGGCACCAGGAGACCTCCCTCTACCGCGCCCCCTCCGGCGCGCTGGTCTTCGCCTCCGGCACCTTCGCCTGGTCCCCGGCCCTGGACCGGCCCGGCCATGTGGACCCCCGCATCCAACGCGCGACGGCCAACCTCCTGGACCGCATCTGCAAACGCGACTGACCCGCTGCCTCGAGCTGAGCAGTCATACGGGACAATCGAGTCGTTGGACAGAACCACGGGGAGGAACCGTGTCCGGATTCGTAGAAAAGCCCGAGCCCCTTCAGGTGCCGGGCCTGGTGCATCTGCACACCGGCAAGGTGCGCGAGCTGTACCAGAACGAGGCGGGCGATCTCGTGATGGTCGCCAGCGACCGTACGTCCGCCTTCGACTGGGTGCTGCCGACCGAGATCCCCGACAAGGGCCGCGTCCTCACCCAGCTCTCCCTGTGGTGGTTCGACCAGCTCGCCGATCTGGTCCCGCACCACGTCCTCAGCACGGAACTGCCCGCCGGCGCCCCCGCCGACTGGGCCGGCCGCACCCTGACCTGCAAGTCGCTGCAGATGGTCCCCGTCGAGTGCGTGGCCCGCGGCTACCTCACCGGCTCGGGCCTTCTCGAGTACCGGGAGTCCCGCACGGTCTGCGGCCTCGCCCTGCCCGAGGGCCTGGTCGACGGCAGCGAGCTGCCCGCCCCGATCTTCACCCCGGCCACCAAGGCCGCCGTCGGCGAGCACGACGAGAACGTCTCCTACGAGGAGGTCGCCCGTCAGGTCGGCGCCGACACCGCGGCCCAGCTCCGGCAGGCGACCCTCGCCGTCTACGGCCGGGCCCGCGACATCGCCCGCGACCGGGGCATCATCCTCGCCGACACCAAGTTCGAGTTCGGCTTCGAGGGGGACACGCTGGTCATCGCCGACGAGGTCCTCACCCCGGACTCCTCCCGCTTCTGGCCGGCCGACCAGTGGCAGCCGGGCCGCGCGCAGCCCTCGTACGACAAGCAGTTCGTGCGCGACTGGCTGACCTCGGCCGAGTCCGGCTGGGACCGCGCGAGCGAGCAGCCCCCGCCGCCCCTGCCCCAGCACATCGTGGACGCGACCCGCGCGAAGTACGTCGAGGCCTACGAGCGCCTGACGGGCACCAGCTGGGCGTGACGCCCGACACGCAATGAGAAAGGCCCCCGGAGAACCGGGGGCCTTTTTCGATACCGAGCGGACGACCAGGTTCGAACTGGCGACCTCAACCTTGGCAAGGTTGCGCTCTACCAACTGAGCTACGTCCGCATCGCGCCGTGGTCACCGTGGTGCCGTGGCGCGAGAGCAACTATACCCAACCTCGCTCCCGGGCGAGCCGCACCGCCGCGTGCCGGTTCTCCGCCCCGAGCTTGGAGACCGCCGACGACAGATAGTTCCGCACGGTTCCCTGCGACAGCGCGGCCCGCTCGGCGATCTCCGCGACGGGCGCTCCGTCGGCGGCGAGTTCGAGCACCTCCGCCTCGCGCGAGGTCAGCGGCGAGTCCCCGGCGGCGATCGCGTCGGCGGCCAACTCCGGGTCGACGTAACGGTTCCCGGCGTGCACCGTGCGGATGATCTCCGCGAGCCGCTGAGCGCTGACCGTCTTCGGGACGAACCCGCGTACACCCGCCGCAAGCGCCCGCTTGAGATGCCCCGGCCGACCATGACTGGTGACGATCATGGCCTGGCAGCCGGGCAGTTCGGTCCGCAGGGATGTGGCGACCTTCACACCGTCGGCGCCCGGCATCTGAAGATCCAGGACGGCCACATCGGGCCGGTGCGCCCGTGCCATGGCCAGCGCCTCCGGTCCGGTGGCCGCCTCGGCGACGATCACCAGGTCGTCCTCCAGGGAGAGCAGCGCGGCCAGCGCGCCCCGGATGAGGTGCTCGTCGTCGGCGAGCAGCACCCGCACCGGCGTCGTCATGAAGTGACCTCGCTCACAACGGCTTGGGTGGGCACGGAAGTCTGGAGAGTCCGAGGAGTCACGGGAGCCAGGGGCACCTCGGCCACCACCCGGAACACGCCCGCGCCGGCGAACCCGGCCTCCAGCGTCCCGTCGACCGCCTGCAGCCGTTCCCGCAGCCCGACCAGCCCCGACCCGTCGCTCTCGTCGTCGCTCTCCCGCGCCCCGTCGTTCTCCACCGTCAGCACCGCACGTCCCTCCGTCACCCGCAGTGCCACCGAGCACCGCCCGGCGTTCCCGTGCCGCAGCACATTGGTGGTCGTCTCCCGCACCACCCAGCCGAGCGCCGACTGCACCTCGGCGGGCAGCCCGCCCGTCTCGCCCCGGACCTCGCACGCGATCCCCGCCGCCGTCAACACGCCTTGCGCACCCGCGAGTTCGACCCCGAGGTCGGCCTCCCGATAGCCCCGCACGACAGCGCGGACCTCCCGCTGCGACTCCTGCGCTATCCGCTGGACCTCGATCATCTGCTCCACGGCCTCCGGTCGCCCGCGCCGGGCCAGTTGCACGGCCAGCTCGCTCTTCAGGGCGATCACCGCCAGATTCCTCCCCATCACATCGTGCAGATCCCGCCCGAACCGCAGCCGCTCCTCCGCGACGGCGAGCCGGGCCCGGGTCTCGCGGGCCTCGTCGAGCGCGTAGACGGCGTCGAGCAGCCAGATGGAGAAGACGGCGGTGAAGGCGAGGAACGAGCAGCCGACGAGCACGCCCCCCATGGTGACCAGGACAGAGGCGGCGGGCCCGCCCAGCGCCAATGTGATCGCTCCCGAGCCGAAGGCGAAGCCGCCCACGATCGCGTAGACGCGGCGCCGATCCCGCACACCGAGCACGAGGACCCCCGCACCGACGATCAGGACGACCCCGAAGACCCCGCCCGCGGCGCTGTCCACCTTCTCGCCGCTCGGCCCGTGCTTGGCGATCCCCATCGCCGCGACGGCGATCACGGCGGTGAGCGAGGCGAGCGTCCACAGCAGTCGCACCGGCTGCGGGCGCCGCCCGCGCGTCCAGTCCAGCGCCCGGGACACCGTCAGCATGCAGACCCCGCCGTGCAGGGCCACCGCGGTGAGCAGCCCCGCACCCAGCCCCGGCCCGAGCAGTCCGATGGCCGGCAGGCCGACGCCGACGATCTCGGTCAGCCAGAAGAAGTGGAACGAACATCGCGTGTACGTCTCGAACTTCGCCGGTGTGCTCTTCTGCCGCCACCAGCCTCCCGGCCCGCGCATCTCCCTGTAGCCCCCCGTTCTCAGCGCCGCGGCTCCCACCGGAACCACCGCCATACAGCAAACACCGCCAGCACGGTCCAGGCCAGTGCGGTCAACAGGGCGCCCAGGGCCTCGTACACCGACAGATCGCCGGTCCAGCCGCCGCGTATCAGGGCGATCACCGGGGACAGCGGCAGCAGTTCGAAGACCGAGGCGAGTCGGTCGGGCAGCAGTTCGAGGGGGACGGTGATCCCGGAGCCGAGCATCGACACCAGCACCATCGGCATGGTGGTGACCTGCGCGCTCTCCACGGTCCGGGTCACCGCCGCCGTGACCGCCGCGAGCGCCGCGCACATCGCCAGGCCCAACAGCAGCCCCAGAACGGCTAGATGGGGAGCCCGGGGGGCCGGTATGTCGAGCAGCACCGTCGAGCCGACCACCAGCACCAGGGACTGCACCAGCCCGGTGGTGAGGACCGGCAGCGCCGCCCCGCCGAGGATCTCCGCATCCCGCAGCTCGCCGGTGCGCAGCCGCTTCAGCACCAACTCCTCGCGCCGGGCGGTGTATATGGCCGCCAGCGCCGAGTACACCCCGAACAGCAGCGAGAAGCCGATGGCGGCGGGCAGCAGCACCAGGCCGATGCTCAGCCCGGCGTCCTCCACCTCCATGTCCTTGACCACTGTGATCAGGCTGACCGGCAGCACGAGCGGCACCAGCACGGCCGCGATGAGCGTGCTCTTGCTGCGTCCGAGCAGGGTCAGCTCGGCACGCGCGAGGGCGGCCATCCGGCTCACCGGCGTGGTGACCGCGCGGGTGGCCGCACGGCCGGTCGAGTCCTTCACCGTCGCCCCGCTCATGCCGCGACCTCCTCGGTCCGGTCGCCGGTCCGGTCGCCGGTCCTGTCGCTGTTCGACGCCTGCCGGGCGATCCCCAGGAACGCCTCCTCCAACGAGGCCGACCGCACGTCCAGCCTCCGCAGCTCGACCCCGGCCCGCTCCGCCCACACCAGCAGCCCGGTCGCCGCCCGCTGCAACTCCCGGGTGCGCAGCCGCACGACACGCCCCTCGACCTCGTGACCGCACACGCCCAGTTCGGCCAGCGGCGGCAGGTCGCCCACGAAGTACCCCTCGGGCAGTTCGAAGGCGATCCGGGACGGCTGGGCGCCGGTGACCTCGCCGGGTGTCCCCGCGGCCGCTATGCGGCCCTCGTGCAGGATGGCCAGCCGGTCGGCGAGGTTCTCCGCCTCCTCCAGGTAGTGCGTGGTCAGCAGCACCGTCGTACCGGCGTCGCGCAGGGCGCGCACCAGGTCCCAGGTGTCCCGGCGGCCCTCTGCGTCCAGGCCGGTCGTCGGCTCGTCCAGGAACAGCACCTCGGGTTCGCCGAGCACCGCGAGCGCGAGGTCGAGGCGGCGCCGCTCACCCCCGGACAGCTGCTTGACCCGGACGCGGGCCCGCCCGGCGAGCCCCACCAGCGACAGCGCCTCCGCGACGGGGCGGGCGCCGCTCACGCAGCCGGCCCACATCCGGGCGGTCTCGGCGACGGTCAGCTCGGAGGGGAAGCCGCCCTCCTGGAGCATCACGCCGGTGCGTGGCCGGACGGCGGCCCGCTCGGCGCAGGGGTCGTGGCCGAGGACGGAGATCCGCCCGCCGTCGGGTCGCGCGAGCCCCTCCAGCAATTCGACCGTCGATGTCTTGCCGGCGCCGTTCGTGCCGAGCAGCGCGAAGATCTCACCGCGGTCGACGTGGAAGGAGATCCCACGGACCGCTTCGAACCCGCCCCCGTACACACGCCGGAGGTCGGTGACCTCAATCACGTGTTCATTCGTGTCCATGCCTCCAGCGTCCCCGCGGACGGGGGTCGGCAGCAGTGCGAGGTGTCACCACTCCGCATGACAAATGTCAGACGACGGTGGGCGCGGGCGCGCATGAAAAAGCCCCCCGGCAACAGCCGGGGGGCTTGATACAAGAGCGGACGACGAGGCTCGAACTCGCGACCTCAACCTTGGCAAGGTTGCGCTCTACCAACTGAGCTACGTCCGCATTGCCTCCGACCAGCTTTCACCGGTCGGTGCGAGCACCAGCCTACCTGATCCAGAAGACTGGTCAGACCGGCGATGCAGAGCGGGTGACAGGAATTGCACACTGCGCCTTCCCCCTGGAAGGGGGATGTTCTGCTACTGAACTACACCCGCGTGTACTCCGTGAGCTGGGCTTTTCGGGCCCCGCCCCTCGGCGTGCTCCAGACTCTAGCCGACCCGGAGGGGTGCAGCGCAAGTCGGTTCGTTCGAGGGGCGGGTGACCGGCCGTCGGCCCGGCGCTCACCGGGCCGGGCTCACCCGGCAGCGCTCACTGCGCGTCGGCGAACGCCTCGTAGATCTTCTTGGGGATGCGGCCGCGGGCCGGCACCTCCATCTTGTTGGCCTGGGCCCAGGCGCGGACCGCCGACGGGTCGGGAGCGACCTCGGTCTGCTTGTAGGCCTTGCCGGACTTCGACCGCTTGCGGCCGGCGTCCACGTAGGGCGCGAGGGCCTTACGCAGTTTCTTGGCATTGGCTTCATTCAGGTCGATCTCGTACGACCTGCCGTCGAGCCCGAAGGCGATCGTTTCCGCCGCTTCCGAGCCGTCGATGTCGTCAAAGAGAGTGACCACGACCTTCTGCGCCACGAATATCGGTCCCTTCGTGCGACAGCTCTGCGATGACGTGCCAAGACGTCGCGGAGATGTCGACTGTTCGCCTGTTATGGGGCAAAGTATCGGCTATTACCAATTCATTTGTACAGTGCCCGGCATTGCAATGTGAAGCCCGACTAAATCTGTCCGCGTGTCCCAGGGCAATAGGGAACGCGGGTGCACCCCGGATCTTTCCCTGAAATTTCCGCGAAGGCACAGGTCCGATACCTGATCGTGATGGCGCTCACGTACTTTCCTACAACTCTACCCGCGTAGAAATTTTGTACGGGTAGTCTGAAGACACCGAAGACACCTGTTGGAAGTACTCCTGCAGGAGCCTGCTCAGCACCACACCACCGGGAGTGCCAGTGGCACGCGTCGTAGTCGACGTCATGCTCAAGCCGGAGATCCTCGACCCCCAGGGCCAGGCGGTGCAGCGCGCACTGCCGCGGCTGGGTTTCGAAGGCATCTCCGACGTACGTCAGGGAAAGCGATTCGAACTGGAAGTTGACGGCCCGGTCGACGAGGCCGCGCTCGCCCGCATCCACGATCTTGCGGAATCCTTCCTCGCCAACACCGTGATCGAGGACTTCACCGTCAAGGTCGAGTCGGAAGAAGCAGTCGCGGGGGCCGCGAAGTGACCGCTCGTATTGGCGTCGTCACTTTTCCGGGCAGCCTCGACGACCGGGACACCCAGCGTGCGATCCGCCTCGCGGGCGCCGAACCGGTCGCCCTCTGGCACAAGGACAAGAACCTCCACCAGGTCGACGCAGTCGTCCTTCCCGGTGGTTTCTCCTACGGCGACTATCTGCGCGCCGGAGCCATCTCCCGCTTCTCGCCGGTGATGGAGACCGTCATCGAGCAGGCGAAGGCCGGCCTTCCGGTCCTCGGCATCTGCAACGGCTTCCAGATCCTCACCGAAGCCCATCTGCTGCCCGGCGGGATGCTCGGCAACGACCACCTCCACTTCATCTGCCGCGACCAGAAACTGCGGGTGGAGAACGCGGACACCGCCTGGACGGCCGACTACGAAGCGGGCCAGGAGATCCACATCCCGCTGAAGAACATGGACGGCCGGTATGTCGCCGACGAGTACACCCTCGACCAGCTCGAGGCCGAGGGCCGCGTCGCCTTCCGCTACCTGGACGTGAACCCCAACGGCAGCCTCCGTGACATCGCCGGCATCACCAACGAGGCCGGCAACGTCGTGGGCCTCATGCCGCACCCGGAGCACGCCGTCGAGCCCCTCATCGGCTCCGGCCGCACCGACGGCCTCCCGTTCTTCACCTCGATCCTCAAGAAGCTGGTCAACGCATGAGCCGGACGCCTCTGGACACGGTCGAGCACGCGGCCGAGACCCCCGACGTCGAGCTGCCCTGGGCCGAACTCGGCCTGAAGAAGGACGAGTACGAGCGGGTCGTGGAGATCCTCGGCCGCCGCCCGACCGGCGCCGAGCTCGCCATGTACTCGGTCATGTGGTCCGAGCACTGCAGCTACAAGTCCTCCAAGGTCCACCTCCGCCAGTTCGGCGAGAAGGCCCCCCAGTCCGATGCGCTGCTCGTGGGCATCGGCGAGAACGCGGGCGTCGTGGACGTCGGCCAGGGCTACGCGGTCACCTTCAAGGTCGAGTCGCACAACCACCCCTCCTACGTCGAGCCCTACCAGGGCGCGGCCACGGGCGTCGGCGGCATCGTCCGCGACATCATCGCGATGGGCGCGCGCCCGGTCGCGGTCGTGGACCCGCTGCGCTTCGGCGCGGCCGACCACCCCGACACCAAGCGCGTCCTGCCGGGCGTCGTCGCCGGCATCGGCGGCTACGGCAACTGCCTGGGGCTGCCGAACATCGGCGGCGAGGTCGTCTTCGACGCCTGCTACCAGGGCAACCCGCTCGTCAACGCAGGCGCCATCGGCGTGATGCGGCACGAGGACATCCACCTCGCGAAGGCGTCCGGCGCGGGCAACAAGGTCATCCTGTACGGGGCCCGGACCGGCGGCGACGGCATCGGCGGCGCGTCCATCCTGGCGAGCGAGACCTTCGACGACGCCAAGCCGTCGAAGCGCCCGGCCGTACAGGTCGGCGACCCCTTCCAGGAGAAGCTCCTCATCGAGTGCACCCTGGAGGCCTTCGCCGAGAAGCTGGTCGTCGGCATCCAGGACCTCGGCGCGGCAGGCCTCTCCTGCGCGACGTCCGAGCTGGCCTCCAACGGCTCCGGCGGCATGCGCGTGACGCTGGACGACGTACCGCTGCGCGACTCGACGCTCTCGCCCGAGGAAATCCTCATGAGCGAGTCGCAGGAACGCATGTGCGCGGTCGTCGAGCCGGCGAAGGTCGACCGGTTCCTCGAGATCTGCGACAAGTGGGACGTCATCGCCACGGTGATCGGCGAGGTCACCGACGGCGACCGGCTGGAGATCTTCTGGCACGGCGGCAAGATCGTCGACGTCGACCCGCGGACCGTGGCCCACGACGGCCCGGTCTACGAGCGCCCCTACGCCCGCCCGGAGTGGCAGGACGCCCTCCAGGCGGACGACGCGAACAAGCTGCCCCGGCCGCGGACGAGCCAGGAGCTGAAGGACCAGGTCCTGAAGCTGGTGGCCTCGCCGAACCAGGCGTCGAAGAAGTGGATCACGTCCCAGTACGACCACTTCGTGCAGGGCAACACCGTCCTCGCCCAGCCCGAGGACTCCGGCATGATCCGGATCGACGAGGAGAGCGGCCTCGGCGTCGCCATCGCGACCGACGGCAACGGCCGGTACGCCAAGCTCGACCCGTACGCGGGCGCGCAGCTGGCCCTCTCCGAGGCCTACCGGAACGTGGCCACGACCGGCGCCAAGCCGCTCGCCGTCTCCGACTGCCTGAACTTCGGCTCGCCCGAGGACCCGGCGGTGATGTGGCAGTTCGCGGAGGCCGTCCGCGGCCTGGCCGACGCCTGCCAGCAGCTGGGCACCCCGGTGACCGGCGGCAACGTCTCGCTCTACAACCAGACGGGCGAGGTGGCCATCCACCCGACCCCGGTGGTGGCCGTGCTGGGCGTCATCGACGACGTCGCCCGCCGCACGCCCGTCGCCTTCCAGGAGGAGGGCCAGCTGCTCTACCTCCTCGGCGACACGCGCGAGGAGTTCGGCGGTTCGGCCTGGTCCCAGGTCGTCCACGACCACCTGGGCGGACTGCCCCCGAAGGTCGACCTGGAGCGGGAACGGCTGCTCGCCGAGATCCTGATCTCCGCCTCCCGCGACGGCATGATCGACTCCGCCCACGACCTGTCCGACGGCGGTCTGATCCAGGCGGTCGTCGAGTCGGCGCTGCTCGGCGGCAAGGGCGCGCGGCTGGTCGTACCGGACGGCCTCGACGCCTTCACCCTTCTCTTCTCCGAGTCGGCGGGGCGTGCCGTGGTGGCCGTCCCGCGCTCCGAGGAGCTCCGCTTCAACGACATGTGCGGGGCGCGCGGTCTGCCCGTCACCCGCATCGGCGTCGTGGACGGGGAGACGGTCGAGCTCCAGGGCGAGTTCGAGCTGTCCCTCGAGGAGCTGCGCAAGGCGCACGAGGAGACCATCCCGGCGCTGCTCGCGTAAGCGGCAGCCCACCACGAGCTCCACCACCAGCCCCACCAGCAGCACCCCGAAGGCCCCGCCCGCACCCACGGACGGGGCCTTCGCCGTCGGCGGGGACAAGCCCTAGGCTCAACTCCATGCCTCCGGCCAAGAAGCGCACGCGTGCGTACGACCCCGTCAGGACCCGGGCCGCGGTCCTCGCCCAGTTCGGGAACGTGCGGGAGGCGGTCGAGGGCCTCGGCCCCGAGCAGCTCGCACGGCCCACCCGGCTCGGCGACTGGACCGTCCGGGAACTGGTCGCGCACATCGGCATGGCGCTCCTCGCCGTCGGCCGGTTCCTCGACAAGCCGGAGCCGGCCCGGCAGGACGCCGCACTCCTCGACTGGCCGTTCGCGACGTCCGCGAACTCCGGCGGCATCGACGGCATGGCCCGTCTCCTCGCCGAGCGGCACACCGACCTCGCCGCGTTCCTCGCCGACACCGGGCAGCGCCTCACCGCGGATCTGGACGCCCACCCGGGCCCCCGCCTCCTCGCCACCAACGCCGGCGCCATCACCCTCGCCGACTACCTCGTCACCCGCACCGTGGAACTCACCGTCCACACCGACGACCTCAACGCCGCCGTCCCCGGCCTGGACATCCCGCACGACCGTCAGGCGCTCGCCGCCGCCACCCGGCTGCTCGCCGACGCCCTCGCCGTCAAGGCGCCCGGCGGCGCGACCGAGGTGCGGATCCCGCCGTACGCCGTGGTGCAGTGCATCGAGGGCCCCCGGCACACCCGCGGCACCCCGCCCAACGTCGTCGAGACCGATCCGCTGACCTGGATCCGGCTGGCGACCGGCCGGGTGACCTGGCAGGACGCCGTGGAGTCGGCGAAAGTCGGCGCGAGCGGGGAACGGGCCGACCTCGCGGCCCTGCTGCCGCTCATGTCCTGAAACCGACGCCCGAATCGAACCCAGGTGGAACCGACCACCCCACCCGTCCCGTCGAACCGGCATGTACAGGCAGAGGCACAGCCCTACGCACACGTACAAGCGGCGCACGACGCTGACCGCCGCCGCCCTGCTGCTTCCGCTGCTCCCGCTCGTCGCGGCCTGCGGCGCGGAGAAGACGGACGGCGAGCAGCCCGGCAGCGGGGCGGTGAGCGCGGAGCAGCCCGTCACCGGGGTCCGGTGGAACGTCGACAGCGTCATCGTGGACGGCACCACCCACGAGGCCCCGGACGGCGCGCACCTGAAGATCGAGGACGGCAAGGCGGCGGGCAGCTACGGCTGCAACAACTTCACCGCCAAGGCCGTCGTCGAGGGCGACAGTGTCACCTTCAGCGAGGCCAGGGCGACCAGGATGGCCTGTCAGGGCCGGCCCATGACCTTCGAGCGCACCCTGTCCGCCGCCCTCGCCGAGGGTGCCCTCACCACCGAGGTCAAGGGAGCCACGCTGACGCTCGGCACGGCCGACGGCGACCAGGTCCGACTGACCAGAGGATGAGATCCCGCCCTCCGGCCGTCCTCAATGGTGTGCGACACCTCACTCGCACCCGGGGAACGGCCCCCGCGCGGTCGCCGCCGGGGCACGTCCGATCGGCTGTCGGATCACCGCGTATCAGGTCTGACCTGCAAAAATGAGTCGATCATGGATAACGTCGCCGAGAAGTGATCCGGTTACCGGCAGGTAGCCCCAATTCGGACCAGTGGTCGATCTCGCCTACACTCGGTGGCGTGCCACGTGGTGACGGTCGACTCAGTCATGATCTGCTCCCCGGCGAGAAAGGACCCCAGGACGCTTGCGGCGTCTTCGGAGTCTGGGCTCCCGGTGAAGAGGTCGCCAAGCTCACTTACTTCGGGCTCTACGCCCTCCAGCATCGGGGTCAGGAATCCGCGGGAATCGCGGTCAGCAACGGCTCCCAGATCCTCGTCTTCAAGGACATGGGTCTCGTTTCCCAGGTCTTCGACGAGACCTCGCTCGGTTCGCTCCAGGGTCATATCGCGGTCGGACACGCCCGCTACTCGACCACCGGCGCGTCCACCTGGGAGAACGCCCAGCCGACGTTCCGTGCCACCGCGCACGGCTCGATCGCGCTCGGCCACAACGGCAACCTGGTCAACACGGCCCAGCTCGCCGAGATGGTCGCCGACCTGCCCAAGCAGGAAGGGCGCACCCCGCGCGTAGCGGCCACCAACGACACCGACCTGCTCACCGCGCTCCTCGCGGCCCAGGTCGACGAGGACGGCAAGCCGCTGACCATCGAGGAGGCAGCCCACGCAGTCTTCCCGCAGGTCAAGGGCGCCTTCTCGCTCGTCTTCATGGACGAGCACACCCTCTACGCGGCCCGCGACCCGCAGGGCATCCGCCCGCTGGTCCTCGGTCGGCTGGAGCGCGGCTGGGTGGTCGCCTCCGAGTCCGCCGCCCTCGACATCTGCGGCGCGGCCTACGTCCGGGAGATAGAGCCGGGCGAGTTCATCGCCATCGACGAGAACGGCCTGCGCACCTCCCGATTCGCGGACGCGAAGCCCAAGGGCTGTGTCTTCGAATATGTGTACCTGGCCCGCCCGGACACCGACATCGCCGGCCGGAACGTGTACCTCTCCCGCGTGGAGATGGGCCGCAAGCTCGCCAAGGAAGCCCCGGTCGACGCCGACCTGGTCATAGCGACACCGGAGTCCGGCACCCCGGCCGCCATCGGCTACGCGGAGGCCTCCGGCATCCCCTTCGGCGCGGGCCTCGTGAAGAACGCGTACGTCGGCCGGACGTTCATCCAGCCCTCGCAGACGATCCGCCAGCTCGGCATCCGTCTGAAGCTGAACCCGCTGAAGGAAGTCATCAAGGGCAAGCGGCTGGTCGTCGTCGACGACTCGATCGTGCGCGGCAACACCCAGCGGGCCCTGGTCCGCATGCTCCGTGAGGCGGGCGCCGCCGAGGTCCACATCCGGATCTCCTCGCCGCCCGTGAAGTGGCCCTGCTTCTTCGGCATCGACTTCGCCACGCGCGCGGAACTCATCGCCAACGGCATGACCATCGAGGAGATCGGCACCTCGCTCGGCGCCGACTCGCTCTCCTACATCTCCATCGACGGCATGATCGAGGCCACCACCATCGACAAGCCGAACCTCTGCCGCGCCTGCTTCGACGGCGAGTACCCGATGGAGCTCCCGGACCCCGAGCTGCTCGGCAAGCAGCTCCTGGAGACCGAGCTGGCGGCCGGTCCGGCAGCCACGGCCGCAGCCGACGCGATCCGTCGCCCGTAGGCAGCCCGTGCTGTGCTTTTTTTGAATACGTCTGCAGTACGACACGAAAGTTCTCACCGTCATGTCTGAGACAACTGGTGCCAGCTACGCAGCCGCGGGCGTCGACATCGAAGCGGGCGACCGCGCCGTAGAGCTGATGAAGGAGTGGGTGAAGAAGACGCAGCGCCCCGAGGTCCTCGGCGGCCTCGGCGGCTTCGCCGGCCTCTTCGACGCCTCCGCCCTCAAGCGCTTCGAGCGTCCGCTCCTCGCCTCCGCCACGGACGGCGTGGGCACCAAGGTCGACATCGCGCGTCAGCTCGGCGTGTACGACACGATCGGCCACGACCTGGTCGCCATGGTCATGGACGACATCGTGGTGTGCGGCGCCGAACCGCTGTTCATGACCGACTACATCTGCGTCGGCAAGGTGCACCCCGAGCGGGTCGCCGCCATCGTCAAGGGCATCGCCGAGGGCTGTGTGCTCGCCGGCTGCGCCCTGATCGGCGGCGAGACGGCGGAACACCCGGGCCTGCTCGGCGAGGACGACTTCGACGTCGCCGGCGCCGGTACGGGCGTCGTGGAGGCCGACCGGCTGCTCGGCCCGGATCGTATCCGCACGGGTGACACGGTGATCGCCATGGCGGCCTCCGGCCTTCACTCGAACGGGTACTCCCTGGTCCGGCACGTCCTGCTGAACCAGGCTGGCCTCGCCCTGGAGTCCCGGATCGACGAGCTCGGCCGCACGCTCGGCGAGGAGCTCCTGGAGCCCACCAAGATCTACTCGCTGGACTGTCTGGCGCTCACCCGCACCACGGACGTCCACGCCTTCTCCCACATCACCGGCGGCGGCCTCGCGGCCAACCTGGCCCGGGTGATCCCGGACGGGCTGCACGCGACCGTGGACCGCTCCACCTGGACCCCGGCCCCGATCTTCGACCTGGTCGGCAGGACCGGATCGGTCGAGCGCCTGGAGCTGGAGAAGACCCTGAACATGGGCGTCGGCATGATGGCGATCGTGCCCGAGGAGTCGACGGACGTGGCCCTCGCGACGCTGGCCGACCGAGGCGTGGAGGCCTGGGTCGCCGGCGAGATCACCGAGCGCAGCGAGCACCCGACGGGCGCGGAGCTGGTCGGGGACTACGCGGTCTAGGACACAGCGGAGACCCGGTCCTGGACATGGCCAGGACCGGGTAACCGTGTGGGAGCGGTTGACCGTGCAGGCAGCACAAGACCCGGTCGGTGACCGAAGTCACCGACCGGGTGGGTGCTCAGTACAAGGTCAAGCGCCGCGACGGTGTTGCGAGGAGTCCTCGCCGTCATCCTCGTCATCGTCCCCGTACAGCTCGGCGTACCGTGCGTACGGGTCGTCGTCTTGCTCATCGTCATCGTCATCGTCCTCGAATGGCTCAGCATTCGGCGGAATATTTGATGGCGATGCGCCCAGCTCTTCGGCCAGGCGTGAGAGATCTGTCCCGCCGCTGTTGTACTTCAGCTGGCGGGCGACCTTCGCTTGCTTGGCCTTGGCCCGGCCGCGCCCCATGGCTCGACCCCCTCAACGACGGGGCTCGACGGCCCCAGGTTGACACGCGTTCATGATCCAGGACGGCCTCTCCATGGAGAGCCCGTCGTAGGGCTCCCACGGTACCTGAGCCCACGCCCGTACGGTACGTCGCCCGTACCACGCGCGTGTGCACAGCACCTTTCGAGCGCCCTGTCCTTGCTGGTCAGTGGCGATTTTAACCACTTATCGGCGGGCGACCCGCCGGGAAGAGTGAGAGTTCTCTCTAACTTTCCACCGGCCGGTACCGACGAAACCCCGGGACGAGGCGCTCGGAGCCCTGGACGGACCTCACCAGCCGCGTGCCTGGGCCGCCTCGTGCATCCGCTGTTCGGCGATCCGGTCGGCCGCCGCGGCCGGCGGAATCCCGTCAGCCTTCGCACGTGCGAAGATTCCGAGGGTGGTGTCGAAGATCTTCGCCGCCTTCGCCCTGCACCGCTCGAAGTCGAAGCCGTGCAACTCGTCGGCGACCTGGATGACCCCGCCGGCGTTCACCACGTAGTCCGGCGCGTAGAGGATCCCGCGGTCGGCGAGGTCCTTCTCCACGCCCGGGTGGGCGAGCTGGTTGTTGGCCGCGCCGCAGACGACCTTCGCCGTCAGCACCGGCACGGAGTCGTCGCTCAGCGCACCGCCGAGCGCGCAGGGCGCGTAGACGTCGAGCCCGTCCACACGGATCAGCGCGTCCGTGTCGGCGACCGCCGTCACACCCTCCGGGTGCCGGTCGAGGATCCGGCGCACGGCGTCCTCGCGCACATCCGTGACGACGACCTCCGCGCCCTCGCCGCGCAGGTGCTCCACCAGGTGGTGGCCGACCTTGCCGACGCCGGCGATGCCGACCCTGCGGCCCCGCAGCGACGGGTCGCCCCACAGGTACTGCGCCGAGGCCCGCATGCCCTGGTAGACGCCGAAAGCGGTCAGCACGGACGAGTCGCCGGCCCCGCCGTTCTCCGGGGAGCGTCCGGTCGTCCAGCGGCACTCGCGCGCCACGACGTCCATGTCGGCGACATAGGTGCCGACGTCGCAGGCGGTCACGTACCGCCCGCCGAGCGAGGCCACGAAACGGCCGTACGCGAGCAGCAGCTCCTCGGTCTTGATCACATCGGGATCGCCGATGATCACAGCCTTGCCGCCGCCGTGGTCCAGGCCGGCCATGGCGTTCTTGTACGACATCCCGCGCGCGAGGTTCAGCGCGTCGGCGACGGCCTCGGCCTCGGTCGCGTACGGGTAGAAGCGGGTACCGCCGAGGCCGGGGCCCAGAGCGGTGGAGTGGAGGGCGATGACGGCTTTGAGGCCGCTGGCGCGGTCCTGGCAGAGCACGACTTGCTCATGACCGCCCTGGTCCGAGTGGAACAGGGTGTGCAGTACATCAGCAGGTGCGCCGGATACGTCGGTCACTGTGGTGACTCCCGGGTAACTAGCGGCGGTCGGGACGCAGGCACCGTAAGGGTGGCGGGGCCTGTGGTCCGAGCGTAGACCTGCGTGGCCCGCCGATCTCGCAGTGTTGCGGATCACCTTCTCCCGAAGTGCCGCCGTGGGACGATTCGCAGGGTTTCCCGGTCGGCGGAAGGGGGAGGGAGCAGGCGTGCCCAAGGTGTCCTCGTTGATCGTTCCGTACACGGTGTATCTGCGCGTGTACGAGCCGCTGGCCGCCTTCCCCGAACCCGAGCGCACCCACTGGGCGCGCTACGCCCGCCGCCCCGAGCTGCCCTCCTACCAGGACGAGCTGCGCCGCTCGCTGGCCGACCTGCTGGCCACCCCGCCGGTCGCCGTGCCGGTGCACGAGAGCGGCGACGCGTTCGTGGCGGACGTGGACGGCGTGCTCTGCGTCTGCCCCTGGCGCACCCGGCTGCGCGGCTGGCTGGCCCTGGCGGAGCTGGACGAGGAGCTGCCCCGGCCGGTGCTGGAGGCCGCGCTCCCCGAGGTCGTCCGGCTGGAGGCGGCCAAGGACCACGAGCGGTGGCTGGTGCGCAACCCCGACGCCCGTCCGTGGATCCGCACGGCGGTGTGGCAGGTGCCGCTCAACTGGTTCGTGCTGGTCTCCGACGAGGAGCGGGAGTACGAGAAGGGGACGGCGGAGCTGCCCCCCGTGCTGCGCTACCGCACGCCGATGGTGCAGGCGCGCCGCCGGGTGGCCCGCTCGCTGCGCACGCTGCGGGACGCGACGGACGAGGGACCGCTCATCGACGGCCTGGTGGATGTGGGGCGCTGGCTGGAGGAGTTCCACCCGCGTTCGCTGGTGGAACTGGATTACGGCGGCCTGGTGCACGTCCTGCCGGCCGGTGATCTCGAGGACGACCACTCGGCGAAGGACGTGGCCGACGGCATCCAGGCGCTGCGGATCGGGGACGGCGCGGCGGCGGGCGAGGCGTACGGCCGGCTCGTGGAGCGGTGGCGTTCGGTCCGGGACCGGCGCTCGGCGAACTGATCAGCGCACTGATCAGCGCACTGATCTGTGAACTCGTCCGTGAACCGATCCGTGCACTCGTCGGTGAACCTGTTGGCGGGCTGATCCGTGAACTGTTGTGTGGACCGACCTGTGATCTGACGATGTGACAGACGTGACAGCGCTTACCTTAGTGACGTAGGTCACGGCCGTGGAGCACTCGAACAGCGTACGGTCAACGGGACTTCACGGAACTGACGGGACGTAGGTCCATGTAGGTCCCGATCCGGGCTTATGTCGCAAGGGTGACGGACCGCACGTACAGGGCCCTTGCGCCGCTTGCCCCTCCTCGTGCCAAAATAGGACAAGGAGTCCGGGGAGGGCTCCTCCGCCTACTTATGCTCCACTGTGGGGGGAAAACTCAGCATTGCACGCTTTGGGGGGTCTGGTGACTCCTGATCGCCCCTGTGACTGATCGTCACAGTGGCGTGACTGTCCGCTATGGCATGGTCCATCGGCTTCCGTCGCCGATGAACACCTGGGGGGCAATTCCATCGGTTTGGCCGACGCGGCTGGACAGATGGTGTAGTTGTAGTGCCGAGGACAAGCCGTTCGTCCTATAACCGACTCGACTCGCGTCCGCCATTTCGGGCAACGCGGGTCAAGGTGCAGAATTTAGAGGAAAGAACCGAGAAGGTTCGGTTCTCCCGAGGAGGCCGCTCATGACCGCTCGCACCCCTGATGCTGAGCCGCTGCTGACCCCGGCTGAGGTCGCCACCATGTTCCGCGTCGACCCTAAGACGGTCACGCGGTGGGCGAAGGCCGGCAAGCTCACGTCGATTCGTACGCTCGGCGGACACCGCCGTTATCGCGAGGCCGAGGTCCGCGCACTGCTTGCGGGCATCCCGCAGCAGCGCAGCGAGGCCTGAACAACTGAATAACCGGGCAACACCTCAGGTCCCCCAACCTGTGCGGACGCCCGGAACCTGGCTCCAAGCGACGTGGGTCCTGCCCCAACAGGCCCCTCGCCCACGGGAACGTCGTTGATCGCGCTGGACTCCGCCGAGTCCAGCGCGATCTTTTTTGTGCGCTTGAGTCGGTCTGCAGGGCCGTATCAGGTCGCTCTGTGAGCAGGCTTGTCGGAGTCTGGGGAGGCTCTGGGAGGGTTCCTGGGGGCATCCTCCGGAGTGGTGCAATTGCACATATAAAATTGACCAGTTGTAGGAGACCGGTAAGAACCTGGGTTTCCAAAAGATATGCCGTGACACCCGTCACATGCCAGAGGTCTTGTCGCCAGTCACTCGCCTGAGCTAATGAAGACGCGGACGTCCCATCACCCCACGCGGGTAAGGCCGTTGACGGCGATCACTCGGGTGAGGGGCCGTCGCCCTCCACGGTCCCCTCAGGGGGCTGTGTACCCGCTGCGGCGCCGTCCATCGCCAGCCGCTGTAAGCGGATGCAGATCGGGCAGTGGCGGGTCAGATGCCGGTAGGGCGTCGCGGCCGACAGGTGCGCGCGGAGCAGCGCCCGCGTCTCGTGCCTGACCGATGCCGCCATGCCCCACCTCCGCCTGGGCTCCGCGAGGAACGGGCCCTGAGTTCTGGAGTACCGGCGGAATGTGACGCCGTCAAGAGACAGGCGGACAACCAGAAGAGCCCGGATCCGAAGATCCGGGCTCTCACTGTGTTGTGGTCGTGCAGAGGGCCCGCCTCCCCAGCCGGGATGCGAGCCCTCTGTGTTCACTGCGGTCCTGACGGGATTTGAACCCGCGGCCTCCACCTTGACAGGGTGGCGAGCACTCCAAACTGCTCCACAGGACCTTGCTCTGCGGCACTTGATGTTGCGCTGTGCTGCGAGAAGGACTGTACAGGAGGGTGAGCCCGGTGGTCGAACTCACCCTCTGTGGCGGTGTCGTTACGGGGCGGCCGCGTCGATCGCCTTCACGATCCGCTTGTCGGAGACCGGGTACGCCGTGCCCAGCGCGTGGGCGAAATAGCTGACCCGGAGCTCCTCGAGCATCCAGCGGATGTCCAGGACCTGCTGCGGAACGGGCCGGCCCGGCGGCAGTTGCTCCAGCAGCCACGCGTACTCGTCCTGCATCTCGTGGACCTTCTCCATGCGGCTGGTGTCCCGCTGCACGCCCGTCGGCATCTGCTGCAGCCGGCGGTCCGCGGCCACCAGGTAGCGCATCAGGTCGGGGAGGCGGCGGATCCCCGCCCAGGTCACGAAGCCGGGCTTCACCAGGGCGTCCAGCTGGCCGCGGACGTCCGCCAGGTTCGCGAGCAGCACAGGGCTGCGGACGCCCTTCAGGCGGCGCTCACAGGCCTGCCAGGCCGCCAGCACCTGCTGGACCGCCCCGACCGTCCGCACGGTCGTGTCGACGATCTCCGCGCGCACCTTGTCGTAGAGCTTGCGGTACGACTCCTCGTCCCACACCGGACCACCGAAGTCGGCGATCAGCCGGTCCGCCGCCGCCATCGCGCAGTCGTCGAACAGAGCCTGGATCGAGCCGTGCGGATTCGCGGACAGCGCGAGCTTCTGGGGGTTCGTCAACTTCTCGGATGCGAACTTTGCCGGGTTCACCGGGATGTTGCGCAGGATGAGCCGGCGCGTGCCCTTCCACATCGCCTCGGCCTGCTCCGCCTCCGTGTCGAAGAGGCGTACGGAGACCGTGTCGCCGTCGTCCACGAGCGCCGGGTACGCCTTCACCGGCTGGCCGGCGCGGCGGGTCTCGAAGACGCGGGTGAGCGTGCCGATCGTCCAGTCCGTCAGGCCCGAACGCTCCAGGGACTCGCCGCCCTGCCGTTCGGCGATGGCCGCGGCGGCCTGCGAGATGGCCTGCCTCGCCTTCGGTTTCAGCCGGAGCTTCAGGGCCTCCAGGTCCTTGTCCTCGGCGAGATTGCGCCGCCGCTCGTCCACGATCCGGAAGGTGATCTTCAGGTGGTCGGGGAGCCTCGACCAGTCGAAGTCGTCCGCCTCGAACGGGACGCCGACCATGCGCTTCAGATCGCGGGCCATCGCGGTGGTGAGCGGCTCCTGCAGGGGGACCGCCTGATCCAGGAAGCGCTGCGCGAAGTTGGGCGCCGGCACGTAGTTGCGGCGGATCGGCTTCGGCAGGGAACGGATCAGCTCCGTGACGACCTCCGCCCGCAGACCCGGGATCTGCCAGTCGAAGCCCTCGTCCGTGACCTGGTTGAGGACCTGGAGCGGGATGTGGACGGTCACACCGTCCGCGTCCGCGCCCGGCTCGAACTGGTACGTGACCCGGAACTTCAGCTGACCCTGCCGCCAGGAGTCCGGGTAGTCGGCCTTGGTGACCGCCTCCGCCGACTCCCGGATGAGCATCTCCCGCTCGAAGTCGAGGAAGTCGGGCTGCTCGTGCCGCTTGTGCTTCCACCAGGAGTCGAAGTGCGCGCCGGACACCACGTGTTCGGGCACCCGCTGGTCGTAGAAGTCGAACAGCGTCTCGTCGTCGACCACGATGTCCCGGCGCCGGGCCCGGTTCTCCAGCTCCTCGACCTCGCTGAGCAGCCGGCGGTTGTCCGAGAAGAACTTGTGGTGCGTGCGCCAGTCGCCCTCGACCAGCGCGTTGCGGATGAACAGGGCCCGGGAGGTCTCCGGGTCGATCCGGCCGTAGTTGACCTTCCGCTGGGCGATGATCGGCACGCCGTAGAGCGTGACCTTCTCGTCCGCCATCACGGCCGCCTGGTCCTTCTCCCAGTGCGGCTCGCTGTACGTCCGCTTCAGGAGGTGCCCGGCGAGCGGCTCGACCCACTCCGGCTCGATCTTCGCGTTGACGCGCGCCCAGAGCCGGCTCGTCTCCACCAGCTCGGCGGACATCACGAAGCGCGGCTGCTTCTTGAAGAGGGAGGAGCCCGGGAAGATCGCGAACTTGGCGCTCCGCGCGCCCAGGTACTCGTTCTTGTTGCCGTCCTTCACATCCTTCATGCCGATGTGCGACAGCAGCCCGGCGAGGAGCGAGACATGCACACTCTGCTCGGGCGCGTCCTCCTCGTTCAGATGGATGCCCATCTGCTTGGCGACCGTGCGCAGCTGCGCGTAGATGTCCTGCCACTCGCGGATCCGCAGGAAGTTCAGGTACTCCTGCTTGCACATCCGGCGGAAGGACGACGAGCCGCGCTCCCGCTGCTGCTCGCGGATGTACCGCCACAGGTTGAGATACGCGAGGAAGTCGCTGGTCTCGTCCTTGAAACGGGCGTGCTGCTGGTCGGCCTGCGTCTGCTTGTCGGCGGGGCGCTCGCGCGGGTCCTGGATGGACAGCGCGGCCGCTATGACCATGACCTCGCGTACACAGCCGTTCTTGTCGGCCTCCAGGACCATCCGGGCCAGCCGGGGGTCGACGGGCAGCTGGGCCAGCTTGCGACCGGTTGGCGTGAGCCGCTTGCGCGGGTCCTTCTCGGTGGGGTCCAGCGCGTGCAGCTCCTGGAGCAGCTGCACGCCGTCGCGGATGTTGCGGTGGTCCGGGGGATCGATGAACGGGAACTTCTCGATCTCGCCGAGGCCGGCCGCGGTCATCTGCAGGATGACGCTCGCCAGGTTCGTCCGCAGGATCTCCGCGTCCGTGAACTCCGGACGGGCGACGAAGTCGTCCTCGTCGTAGAGCCGGATGCAGATGCCGTCGCTGGTACGGCCGCAGCGGCCCTTGCGCTGGTTGGCGCTCGCCTGCGAGATCGGCTCGATGGGCAGACGCTGCACCTTGGTGCGGTGGCTGTAGCGGCTGATGCGGGCGAAGCCGGGGTCGATGACGTACTTGATGCCCGGGACGGTCAGGGAGGTCTCGGCCACGTTGGTCGCCAGAACGATCCTGCGACCCGTGTGCGGCTGGAACACCCGGTGCTGCTCGGCGTGCGAGAGCCGGGCATAGAGGGGCAGCACCTCCGTGCCCTGCCGATTAGCGCCTCCGGCGCGGGGGTACTGCCTCTTCTCCAGCGCGTCCGCCGTGTCCCGGATCTCCCGCTCGCCGGAGAGGAAGACCAGGATGTCGCCCTTGCCCTCGGCCTGGAGCTCCTCGACGGCATCGCAGATCGCGGTGATCTGGTCGCGGTCGGAGTCCTCGGAGTCCTCTTCGAGGAGCGGCCGGTAGCGGACCTCCACCGGGTACGTCCGCCCGCTGACCTCGACGATCGGCGCCTCGCCGAAGTGCCGGGAGAAACGCTCCGGGTCGATCGTCGCGGAGGTGATGATGACCTTGAGATCGGGGCGGCGGGGCAGCAGCTGGGCGAGATAGCCCAGCAGGAAGTCGATGTTGAGGGACCGCTCGTGCGCCTCGTCGATGATGATCGTGTCGTAGGCGCGCAGCTCGCGGTCGGTCTGGATCTCCGCGAGGAGGATGCCGTCCGTCATCAGCTTCACGAAGGTGGCGTCCGGGTTCACCTGGTCGGTGAACCGCACCTTCCAGCCGACGGCCTCGCCGAGGGGCGTGGCGAGTTCCTCCGCGACGCGCTCGGCGACGGTGCGCGCGGCGATACGACGGGGCTGGGTGTGCCCGATCATGCCGCGGACGCCACGCCCCAGTTCGAGACAGATCTTGGGGATCTGGGTGGTCTTGCCGGACCCGGTCTCACCGGCGACGATGACGACCTGGTGATCACGGATGGCGGCCGCGATCTCGTCCTTCTTCTGGCTGACCGGAAGCTGCTCCGGGTACGACACGGCGGGCACACGTCCGCGCCGCAGCGTCATCCGCTCCTCGACCTGCGTGACCTCCGCCTCGATCTCGGCGAGGACGGCGGCACGGGCCTCCGGCTTGCGGATCTTGCGCGCGCCTTCGAGCCTGCGCCCGAGCCGGTGCGCGTCGCGCAGGGACAGCTCGGCGAGGCGGGGGGCGATGGCGCCGAAGGCGGGGGTGCCCGGAGCAGAGGCGCCGGGGGCGGGGTGCGTAGACATACGCGATCCAGGATCTCATCCCGGCGAATTTCATGGCGAACCCTTTTGCGTGGGAGCTTGCCCACGAGTGCGCGGGAGCTTGCCCACGAGCGCAAAAAGGCCCCGATCCGAAGATCGGGGCCTTGGTTGTGGCTGGGGCCGGGGTCGAACCGGCGACCTATCGCTTTTCAGGCGATCGCTCGTACCAACTGAGCTACCCAGCCACGAGGTTTCACGTGAAACCTCAGCGGTCCTGACGGGATTTGAACCCGCGGCCTCCACCTTGACAGGGTGGCGAGCACTCCAAACTGCTCCACAGGACCTTGCTGTTGTGTACGACAGTGTCGCACACGGTGTTGCGTGCCCCCAACGGGATTCGAACCCGTGCTACCGCCTTGAAAGGGCGGCGTCCTAGGCCGCTAGACGATGAGGGCTATCGGCCCGCCTGGGCGCTTCGCAGCGCGTCGGGGACGTCATGAGCATATGGGATGGCGGGGGGTATCGCCAAAACGGTTTACGGGGCCGTCCCGGAAGGGGTTCGGGCGGGCGTCCCGGAGGGGCTGACGGGCGTGCCGGAGGGCGTGCCGGGGGAGGGGCTCGGGGTGGGGCTGGGCGTGGGACTCGGGGACGGGGCGGCGCCCGGTTGGTTCTCCTTCGGGAGGTGGCGGCTGACCTCGGCCGTCGTCAGACCGAGGCCGCCGAGTTTGATCTCGTCCCAGGCCTGGAGGCGGCGGGTGTCGCGGTCGAAGTAGAGGATCGACGCCTCGATGGGGTCCGGGTACTTGCCCTCGACGGCCCGCAGACCGCTGCCGCCCGTGGAGCCCTCGACGCGCAGCCGGGTGCCGTTCTTCATGACCTCCATCTCCTCGTGGTGGAGATGGCCGGCCAGGACGAGGGGCACCTCGCCGTCGGTGCCGCGGGCGGCGGAGGGCTCGTGGGCGACGGCCACGTCGACCGGGGTGCCGGCGGACCGCTGGGCGCGCAGGGACCGGGCCAGACGGGCGCCCGCCGCCTCCTGGGTCTCGGCGGCGCCGGGTTCGGTGGAGCGGTCGGGGGTGAACTGGGGGTCGCCGATGCCCGCGAAGCGCAGCCCGGCGACGGTGACCGCGCGGCCGTCGTCGAGGACGTGCACGTTCTTCATGCCCTCCAGGTAGCGCTGGGTGACGAGGGAGTCATGGTTGCCCCGGACCCACACGTACGGCGCGCCCAGGGTGGCGACGGGGTCCAGGAAGCCGTTCTCCGCCGCGCTCCCGTGGTCCATGGTGTCGCCGGAGTCGACGATCACGTTGACCTTGTACTGCTCGACGAGCGAGTCGATGATCTTCCAGCTCGCGGGGTTCAGATGGATGTCGGAGACATGCAGGACGCGGACGGTCGTCGGGTCCGGCTGGTAGGTGGGGAGGGTGGAGGTGGCGTCGTAGAGCTTGGTCACGTTGGTGACCAGGCGGGCGAGTTCCTGCTGGTAGACGTCGAACTCGGTGACGATGCTGCGCGCGTTGCCCACCAGGGAGGGCGCCGAGGACAGCAGGCCCGAGAACCGGGGTTCCAGCACCGAGTTGGGGTTCCAGGTGGCGTACGCGGTCGCGCCCGAGGCGGTCAGCAGGGCGAGGGCGAGGCCGCCGGCGGCGAGGGCGCGGCGGGGGCGGCGGTAGACGGCGAGGCCGAGGGCGGTGGCGCCGGAGACGACGGCGACGCAGGAGCGCAGCGCGAGGTCCAGGGTGCCGTGCTCGACGTCGCGGGCGACCTCGGCCTGGAGGCCGGAGAGGCGCTCGGGGTGGTCGACCAGGGCCTCGGCGCGGACCGGGTCGAGCTGGTCGACGTTCACATCGAGGCGGACCGGGGCGATGTGGCTGTCCAGGGTGAGCGCGCCCAGCGGGGAGACGTTGATCTTCGTGCCGCCGGTGACGGACGGGCGCAGCGTCATCGTCGTGTCCATGGGGCCGACGGAGACCCGGACGTTCCCGACGACCAGCAGGCCCAGCCAGGCGCCGGCGAGGACCACGGCGGTCAGGCCGAGGGCGCGCGCCCAGGGGTTGGGCCGGGCGGCGAGTTCGGGGGTGGTGCGTCGGCGGGCGGGGCGGTGGGTGGAGCGCCGGAGGCGGTCCAGGAGTGCGGCGGGGACGCGGACGCGGGCCATTGGTGCCGTATGCCCCGGTGTGGGTGCGGGTATGCGGACGGTTCACACCCTTCACGCGGGGGTGTCGTGCCCGACAATGGGCCTGTGCTGGAGATGACGCGCGAGGAGTTCGAGGAACTGGTCGCCGAGTCGCTGGACCGGATTCCGCCGGAGCTGACGCGGCTGATGGACAACGTCGCGGTGTTCGTCGAGGACGAGCCGCCGGCGGACGATCCCGAGCTGCTCGGGCTCTACGAGGGGACCCCGCTGACGGATCGCGGCGAGTGGTACGCGGGGGTGCTGCCGGACCGGATCACGATCTACCGGGGGCCGACGCTGCGGATGTGCGCGACACGGGAGGAAGTGGTCGCCGAGACCGAGGTGACGGTGGTGCACGAGATCGCCCACCACTTCGGCATCGACGACGCGCGGCTGCACGCCCTCGGCTACGGCTGAGCCGTCCGGCAGGGGGCGTGTGCCCCGCGCGTGCCCGGCGCGTGTCTTCTTGCGGGCGGCGGGAGTTGGACACGTCGACTCCTTGCGTCTGCCCCGGAGGTGGCCCCGTGCGCCCCTTGTACGTACCCGTTCGTCTGGCCGTGACGGCTCTGGCCGTCGCCGCGGCCGCCGGCTGTATGAGCGTGGGGGACGGAGAGGGCGGCCGGGCCAAGCCCTCGCACTCGGCGGGCCGGCACGGCGGTGAGGCGCCGGACGGGGGTTCGGCGGGCGCCGGCGGCGGGTTCGGGATGGGCGCGGCGGGCGGTGACGGCAAGCACGGGCACGGCAAGGGCGACAAGGGCAGGGCGAGCGCATCGGCGTCCGGCTCGGCCTCGCCCTCGGCGGGCCGGAGCGCGCCGGCCTCGCCGGGGGCCGTGAAGCCCGCGCCGAGCGATCAGCCGGGGGCGCCGACGCCGACCAGGGCGCAGCCGTCCGTGCCCGCGCATTCGCCGGACCCGGAGCCGCCCGCGCCCACGCCGGAGCCGCCGTCGCCCACGCCGGAGCCGCCGGTCGCCGAACCGTCGTCGTCGGCGCACGAGGAGGGCGGGGGGACGGTGCCGCAGCTGGTGGAGCGGGAGCCCGCCCCGGAGGCCGGTTCGCCGGCCGTCTAGGCGACGGCCGGGAGGCCGCTGAGCTGCGATGATGGGGGTCAGTTTGCCTTCGGTGGCCAGGGTGCGTATCTTGGTAGATCGTTTGATCCCATTTGCCCGGCGCCACCGCAGAGCGCGCCGTGTGGCGCGTTCTCTCCCTTACCGTGGCTGACCGCATAGAGGCGGTCGTAATGCAATGCGAACACGGAGTTGACGGGCGCGTGCCGAAGAGACTCCGGAAGGTTTCGCATCAGCATGTCCATTTCCAGTACTGATCACGCCGTCGTGCCCGAGAACAACGACGAGGCGATCGAGATCGCGCAGAGCGTCGAGGCCGTCGAGGCCGAGTCCGCCGAGCCGACCGTCACGTTCGCCGACCTCGGGCTGCCCGAGGGCGTCGTGCGCAAGCTCTCGCAGAACGGCGTGACCACCCCCTTCCCGATCCAGGCGGCGACCATCCCGGACGCCCTGGTCGGCAAGGACATCCTCGGCCGCGGCCGCACCGGCTCCGGCAAGACCCTCTCCTTCGGTCTGCCGACCCTGACCCGGCTCTCCGGCGGTCACACCGAGAAGAAGAAGCCCCGCGCGGTCATCCTGACCCCGACCCGTGAGCTCGCGATGCAGGTCGCGGACGCCCTTCAGCCGTACGGCGACGTGCTCGGCCTGAAGATCAAGGTCGTCTGCGGCGGTACGTCCATGAGCAACCAGATGTACGCCCTGGAGCGCGGCGTCGACGTCCTCGTCGCCACCCCGGGCCGACTGCGCGACATCATCAACCGGGGCGCCTGCTCCCTGGAGAACGTCGAGGTCGCCGTCCTCGACGAGGCCGACCAGATGTCCGACCTGGGCTTCCTGCCCGAGGTCACCGAGCTGCTCGACCAGGTCCCCGAGGGCGGCCAGCGCATGCTCTTCTCCGCGACCATGGAGAACGAGATCGGCACGCTGGTCAAGCGCTACCTGAAGAACCCGGTCAGCCACGAGGTCGACAGCGCCCAGGGCAACGTCACGACCATGACGCACCACGTCCTCGTCGTGAAGCCGAAGGACAAGGCGCCGGTCACGGCCGCCATCGCCGCCCGCAAGGGCCGCACGATCATCTTCGTCCGCACCCAGCTGGGCGCCGACCGCATCGCCGAGCAGCTCGTCGAGGCCGGCGTGAAGGCGGACGCGCTGCACGGCGGCATGACGCAGGGCGCCCGTACCCGCGTGCTCGCCGACTTCAAGGACGGCTACGTCAACGCGCTGGTCGCCACCGACGTCGCCGCCCGCGGCATCCACGTCGACGGCATCGACCTGGTCCTGAACGTGGACCCGGCCGGCGACCACAAGGACTACCTGCACCGCTCGGGCCGTACCGCCCGCGCCGGTCGCTCGGGCGTCGTGGTCTCCCTGGCCCTGCCGCACCAGCGCCGCCAGATCTTCCGTCTGATGGAGGACGCGGGCGTCGACGCCTCGCGTCACATCGTGGGCGGTGCGGGCGTGTTCGAGCCGGAGGTCGCCGAGATCACCGGTGCGCGTTCGCTGACCGAGGTCCAGGCCGACTCCGCGAACAACGCCGCCAAGCAGGCCGAGCGTGAGGTCGCCGATCTCACCAAGCAGCTGGAGCGCCTGACGCGCCGCGCCACCGAGCTGCGCGAGGAGGCCGACCGTCTGGTCGCCCGTTCCGCGCGTGAGCGGGGCGAGGACCCGGAGGCCGCGGTCGCCGAGGTGACGGAGGCCGCCGTGGCCGAGGTCGCCGAGGCCGTGGTGGCGTCCGAGCCGGTCGTCCAGGAGCGCCGCGAGGAGCGCCCGGCGTTCCGCGACGAGCGGGGCAACTACGAGCGCCGTGACCGTGGCGGCGACCGGGGCGACCGTGGCGGCTTCCGCCGCGACGACCGTGGTGGCCGTTCCTTCGAGCGTCGTGACAACGACCGTCCGTCCGGTGGCTTCCGCCGTGACAACGACCGTCCGTCGGGCGGCTTCCGCCGCGACAACGACCGTCCCTCCGGTGGTTTCCGTCGTGACGACCGCCCGTCGGGTGGCTTCAACCGCGACGACCGTCGTGACGACCGTGGTGGCCGTTCGTTCGAGCGTCGTGACAACGACCGTCCGTCCGGTGGCTTCCGCCGCGACAACGACCGTCCCTCCGGTGGTTTCCGTCGTGACGACCGCCCGTCGGGTGGCTTCAACCGCGACGACCGTCGTGACGACCGTGGTGGCCGTTCGTTCGAGCGTCGTGACAACGACCGTCCGTCCGGTGGCTTCCGCCGCGACGACCGCCCGTCCGGCGGTCACCGTGGCAGCGACCGTCCGTTCAACCGCGACCGTCGCGACGACCGCCCCGCGGGCGGCTTCCGCTCGGGCAGCAGCGACCGCCCGTACGGCCGTCGTGACGACCACCGTGGCGGCGACCACCGCGGCACCGGTTCGACCGGCGGCTCCTCCTTCGGCCGCCGTGACGACAAGCCGCGCTGGAAGCGCAACGGCTGACCCGAGCTCAGCTGACTGAACGCCGTGGCCCCCACCGAACTCCGGTGGGGGCCACGGCGTTTCGGTTGTACGATCAACCGACTTGTGAGGCGGATGTGAAGGCCGGGGGGCCGTGGACGCCAGAACGGCGTCCAGCCCGTCTCCGTTCCCGGGGAGGGAATCTCTTGGCTCGCCATGTCTCCGTGCGCCTGCGTCTCATCACCGCATCCGCCGTCCTGACGGTCGGCCTGACCCCACTGCTCCCGTCGACCGCGGTCGCGGACACGGCGGTGGAGACGGTGGTGCCGGCGACTCAGAGCGGCGCGTACACAGGGGCTGCGCTGTACGGCGCCTCGGCCTACGGCGGTCATGACGGCGCCGGCCCCCAGGGCGTGTTCCACAATCTGGAAGGCTCCGGGCTGGTCTGGACACGGTATGCGGACGGCACGTCCGTCAAGGTGGTCCACCCGACCGGCTACACCAGCTACAGCACGGCGGGCGGCGACGTCCTCGTCTACCGCTACGCCGGGGACCGCGTCGACCTCTGGAACGCGGCGGACGGCAGCACCCGTACGATCCGCATCCCCGAGGGGCTGTCGCTGGTCACCGCCTACAGCGATCTGGTGGTCGCCTACCGGCCGGTGAAGGACGAGAACGGGACGACAGTCCAGCGCGAGATGCACCTGCTGTTCCCGGAAGCCGACGGCAGCACGCGGGACGTTCCGGTGACCCAGGTGCCCGAGGGGTACCTGCTCGGTCAGCCCAAGGGCGGGGACGCCGACGGGCTGCTGTTCGTCGCTGGACGGGCGGGCGGACCGTACCTGTGGGTCATGGTCGACCGACGGACCGGAGAGGTGCGGGACTCGACCCCGCCGCGCGCGGAGCTCTACGCGCACGCGGTGGTCTCCGCCGACCATGTGGTGCTGTTCGACGTGGGCGACCCCACGGTCCACGTGTTCTCCCGTTCCGACCTGTCCGCCGCCCCGGTCGAGGTCACGCTGGACAGCGGCAGCACGAACGTTCCGGGGGATCTCGCGGTGGTGGGCGACTGGCTGGTGACCCGGCCCGGTACGTCGGCGGTGACCGCCAAATCCGTCGCGGGCGGCCCGTCCAGAACCCTGCTGCCCGCGTCGCAGCCCGGCATCGCCGGTGCCTCCGACGGCAGCGCCGTTGTCGTGGGCCGCACCGGCGCCGCGCCGGACGACTGGGGCATTCAGCGCATCCAGCCGGGCCCGGACGGCAGCCCGGTCGTCACCCGGGTCAAGCCCCTGCCCAAGCTGCCGCGCAAGATCCAGGGGATCTCGCTGGACCAGGGCAAGCTCGTCGTGGCCGATACCGACGATGCCCTCGTCCGCGACACCTATGGGCGGACCGTCGCCGTGACCGGGACACCGACGTTCGGGGCGCGGTCATTGTTCGACGGGACCCAGACGCGGCTGAGCTCGTGCGCGGTGACAGACGTCGGCTGCTCGCAGCTCTTCGGCACCGCCGACGGGCGGACCGCCTGGCTGCAACGCGAATCGGAGCAGGAAGACCGGATCAGGGTCAACGGGCCGGGGGACGACGACTACTGGCAGCACATCGTCCCCGCCGGAGGCCGGATCACCGATGTCTCCGGCGAGTACCTGATCTACACCACGGCTGACCAGCAGTACGTCTACAAGCTGGACAGCAACGCGGCCCCGGCCGTCACGCGCGTCGCCGGCGCCGCCGCGCTCGCGGGTGACGTCCTGTGGACTGTGGGCGAGAGCCCCGGCACGGTGACCGCGTATGACCTGACGGCGAAGAAGAACATCGAGACCCTCGCCATCGACGCCGGCTGCACCCCCACCGAACTCCAGGCGCTGGGCCGCTGGCTGTACTGGACGTGCGAAGGCCGGGCCGGTGTCTACGACCGTACGGCGAAGAAGTCCGTGCCGGTGCCGGCCGACGAGGCCAAGCTCGGTGACGGGTACGTCGTCACCCATGACAAGCAGGCCGGGAAGCTGACGCTGACGACGGTCGCGGACGGCACACCCGTCGGCCGGGCCATCGGCGACCTGCCCGACACGGGCGTCTCGCAGCGGGACGTGCGCTGGACGGTCGACGAGTCCGGCGCGAACGCGGCCTATGTGGACGGCGCGGAGCAGGTGCACCTCGTGCCGTCCGGCGTTGTCCAGCAGCCCTTGCGCATGCTGGGCGCAGTGCAGAATGCGTCGATGGTCGACACGGGCCTGACCGATCCGGCCTTCTACCCCCTGACCACCGTGCTGTTGTCGAAGCCGGCCGCGAGCCGGCAGCTCACGGTCCGCGACAAGGCGACCGGCAAGGTCGTCGACAGCGAGGACGGCGGCCCCGCGCGCGGCGAGCTGAAGGTCGGGTGGGACGGCGTCAACGGCGCGAAGGTCCTTCCCAACGGCTCGTACACCTGGACGTTGTCGGTCACGCCGGCGGATGGTGTGGGTGCTCCCCTGGTGACACAGGGGACGGTTCAGCTGGTGCACGGCAGTGCGGTGCACCACGACTTCGTGGGCGGCTCGTGGGGGTCGCCGGACGGCGTCGGGGACCTGCTCACCCTCAGTTCCTCGGGTGCGCTGACCTACCACCGGGGCACGGGCAACGGCACGTTCGTCACGGACGTCAGCAGGACGGGCTGGGCCACGACGATCAAGGCGGTCCCGGTGGGAGACTTGAGCGGCGACCGCTGCAACGACGTCCTGGTCCGGCTGAGCAGCGGTGCGCTGCGGTTGTACAAGCCGGGCTGCAACGGGTTTCTGGCGCCCTCGACGTCGTACACCACCCTCGGGACCAGCGGCTGGAACCAGTTCGACGTCCTGACCTCGACCGGTGACGTCAGCGGGGACGGGCGGCCCGATCTGATCGCCCGTAACGCGGCGACGGGTGCGGTGTACCTGTACAAGGGCACGAGTGCGGGGAGGCTGGCGACCGGTGTGAAGCTGTACGCCAACTGGAAGACGTACAAGAAGGTCGTCGGGGCCGGGGATCTCAACGGGGACGGGGTCGGGGACCTGCTCGCGCAGGACAAGGCGAACAACCTGTTCCGGTTCTACGGCACCGGGAAGGGCACCTTCGGCCCTGGCGTGAAGCTGTACGCCAACTGGGGCGCTCCGTACGACGTGGTCGTCGGCGTCGGCGACATCACCGGGGACGGCAAGGCGGATCTGGTCGCGCGGGACACGGCGGGTGTGCTGTACCGGGTTCCGGGGAACGGGACGGGGTCCTTCAGCTCGCGGGTGAAGATCGGCGCCGGCTGGCAGGGCTACAAGGGTATTTTCTAGCCAAGTTGTGATGCATGTCACGCCCCCGGTGAGGGAATTGCTGGGGGCATGACAGATGACGGCATAGTGAGTGGGCGGTCTCCCGGGAATCTCTCGGATCCCTCGGGGCTCTCGGATCCCTCGGGGCTCTCGGATTCCTCGGGGCTCTCGGAGCTCTCGGACGAAGAGCGGCTGGCCCAGCTCGGTTACACGCAGGTTCTCGCCCGCCGTATGTCGGCGTTCTCCAACTACGCGGTCTCCTTCACGATCATCTCGGTCCTGTCGGGCTGTCTGACGCTGTACCTGTTCGGCATGAACACGGGCGGCCCCGCGGTGATCACCTGGGGCTGGGTGGTCGTCGGCCTGATGACGCTCTTCGTGGGCCTGGCGATGGCCGAGATCTGCTCGGCGTACCCGACGTCGGCGGGCCTGTACTTCTGGGCGCACCGGCTGGCGCCCCCGCGATCGGCGGCGGCCTGGGCCTGGTTCACGGGCTGGTTCAACGTGCTGGGGCAGGTCGCGGTGACCGCCGGCATCGACTTCGGGGCCGCGTCCTTCCTCGGCGCGTATCTGAACCTCCAGTTCGACTTCGAGGTGACACCCGAGCGGACGGTCCTGCTCTTCGCCGGGATCCTGGTGCTGCACGGCCTGCTGAACACCTTCGGGGTGCGGATCGTCGCCCTGCTCAACAGCGTGAGCGTGTGGTGGCACGTGCTGGGCGTGGGTGTCATCGTCGGGGCGCTGGCCTTCGTCCCCGACAAGCATCAGTCGACGTCCTTCGTGTTCGGCGAGTTCGTCAACAACACGGGCTGGGGCAGCGGTGTGTACGTCGTCCTGCTCGGCCTGCTCATGGCCCAGTACACCTTCACCGGCTACGACGCCTCCGCCCATATGACGGAGGAGACGCACGACGCGTCCACGGCCGGTCCGAAGGGCATCGTGCGGTCCATCTGGACCTCCTGGATCGCCGGCTTCGTCCTGCTGCTCGGCTTCACCTACGCCATCCAGTCCTACAGCGGCGCCCTCGAGTCCCCGACCGGCGCGCCGCCCGCCCAGATCCTGCTCGACGCGCTCGGCGCGACCGCCGGAAAGCTGCTGTTGCTGGTGGTGATCGGGGCCCAGCTGTTCTGCGGGATGGCGTCGGTGACGGCCAACAGCCGCATGATCTACGCGTTCTCGCGCGACGGCGCACTCCCCTACTCGCACCTCTGGCACACGGTCAGCCCGCGCACCCGCACACCCGTCGCGGCGGTCTGGCTGGCGGCGGGCGGCGCGCTGGTGCTCGGGCTGCCCTATCTGATCAACGTGACCGCGTACGCGGCCGTCACCTCCATCGCCGTCATCGGCCTCTACATCGCCTACGTCGTCCCGACACTGCTGCGCATCCGCAAGGGCGAGGCCTTCGAGCGCGGGCCGTGGCACCTGGGCCGCTGGTCGAAGGCGATCGGCGTGGTGTCGGTGGCCTGGGTGGCCGTCATCACGGTCCTGTTCATGCTGCCCCAGGTCTCGCCGGTCACCTGGGAGACCTTCAACTACGCCCCGGTCGCCGTCCTGGTCGTCCTGGGCTTCGCGGGGGTGTGGTGGCAGGTCTCGGCCCGGGAGTGGTTCCTCAACCCCCTGCACGAACGGACGCTGGCCCGGGAGGCGGCGAGAACGCAGAAGACCCTGTAACCGACTCCGGCGCGGCCGTGTCTCCGATACCCGATCGGAGAGACGGCCAGGTCCGGCTATGCTCGGGGAGGCAACATCACGCAACACCGCGTGGGCCCTTAGCTCAATTGGCAGAGCAGTGGACTTTTAATCCATTGGTTGTGGGTTCGAGTCCCACAGGGCCTACCGAAACGCCCCCAGCTCAGAGGTACTTCGAGCCGGGGGCGCGTCCGTTTTGCGGGGCCTTCATGATCACGAGCTGGCCCGTCGCTGGCCCGAAGGGACGCGCGGGCAAGAGCACGGGCGGCCACCCCTGGGGGTGACCGCCCGGCCCCGCCTCGGCGCCCTCTCCGGGACCTCCCGGCCCCAACGCCTCAGCGGGTCTGTGGTGGCCCGCGTCCTTCAAGATCACCAGATTTAGGGTCGACCCTAATCACAGCCGATCATGCCACCGAGAGCGTGGACGGGTGCCGCGCCCCACCCCGCCCGACGACCGGGTCATCGCCCGCCGCCGCGCTGTGGGAGAGCAGATCCGCCGCGTCCGCCTCCACCACGACCTGAGCCAACGCCAGGTGTGCGAGCGGACCGGGATCGACATGGCGACGTACAGCCGGATCGAGCAGGGACATTCCTCGCCTCTGCTGGACACGCTCATCCGCATCGCTGACGCGATCGGCTGCTCGCTCGCGGACCTTGTCCGGTGAGTGGCCCGTCGCCGGCGCACGGGGGCACGCGCGACGACGGGCCTGCGGCCGCCTGGTGTGGGGCTCCGGGGCGGCCGCCGTCCTCGCCTGCGGGATCGTCGGCGTCGCAGGCGAGGTGGTCAGCGGGACCGCGGTATCACGACGGTGCGCGGCGGCTTGCAGTCCCAGGCGTGCGTGTACGTGCTCGGCCGGGCGGCCGACATCGAGTCGGGAATGACCGTCGTGTACCGCTCGTCGCTACGGATCGGCTGGCCGCAGCGCTCGCAGCGCTTCACCGCCGGGCCGCCCGTCGCGCCCGGCTCCACGCCAGGAGGAGCGCCGTCGACTCTTCGCACGGCTTCGGAGGGAAGGCTTTGCAGCGCACGCACTCCACCAGGGAGTGGTGCGACAGGCGTCGGTATGCCTCGTCCACTCGGGACAGGGCGATATGCCTGCCCGCAGTCACAGCGCTCATGGGGACACCTCGTGGTTGTCGACTCGGGCCCAGATCTCCGGCGTGCCGCTCGCGCTGCTGCTGCCCCAGGCGTCCGCCGTGCGCAGGATCTCGATGGCCTTACGCCACCGCTCCCAGTCCGCCGCGTCCGGCGCGGCCGCGCTGATGCGGGTACCACGCTGGAGAGGGACGAGGTCCACCTGCCCACCGAGGGCGTCCTGGAGAGCAGCCCGTAAATCGGCTGCGCGCTGGCTGGTCGGCACGACGAAATACCTGCTCTCGTGCGAGAGACTGACTCTCGTACGAGAGTAGACCGAGGATCACTACTCTGTCACGTAAGTCACACAGAGAGGAGGCGGACAGTGAGCGAGACACCGCTGTACCTGCGCGTCGCCGAAGAGCTGCGTACTCGCATCGAGTCCGGTGAGCTTGTGCCAGGCACCCGCCTCCCGTCCGTGGCTGAGATCTCCCGGCAGTACGGCGGCAGCAACTCCGTGGCCACCGGCGCGTACAAGCTGCTCGTCGACGATGGGCTGGTCGTCTCACGGCACGGCGCCGGCCACTACGTCCGTAGCCCGGACTCACCCGAGGTGCTCGTCCGCCAGCACCGGCACCGCAGCGAGGACTCACCGTTCGCTGAGGGGGCCGCGAAGCAGGGCGCGGTCGGCACATGGCGGCACGAGTCCACCACCGAGCAGGCCAGCGACACCGTGGCTGGCCGCCTCGGCGTCGCTCCGGGCGAGGCCGTCATGCGCACCTCGTACACCTACCTTGCCGACGACCAACCCGTGCAGCTCGCCGAGTCGTGGGAGCCGCTCGCCCTCACCGGCCAATCCCTCATCGCGCTGCCCGAGGTCGGTCCGTACGCCGGGGTCGGCGTCGCCGCCCGCATGCGCGTCATCAGCATCGAAGTCGGTGACCCCGTCGAGCGCGTCCGTGCGCGGATGGCCACACGGCAGGAGGCGCAGGCGCTCGGCATGACGCCGCCCGGTCCGGTCCTCGCGGTTGAGCGGACGTACTACGACCAGGCCACCGGCCGCGCGGTGGAGACCGCGGACATCGTGATGCGCGGCGACCGGTGGGTGAGCGTGTACGGGCAGCAGCCTGCTCGCTGACCCCGGACATGCCGAAGCGGCCCCGCCCTCCGAAGAGGACGGGGCCGCATCAGCGTGCGAAGAGGGAGACGGCGCCCGTTGCTGCGCCCGCGAGTCCGGCGAGGACGCCGATCGTGGGTAGTGGCCAGCGGGCGCGTTCGAGGGTGCGCAGCCGGGTCTCGTGGTCGGCGACATCCTTGCCGAGATCGGTGAGCCCCTGGCCGATGCCGTCGAGCTTCGTCTCCACTCGGGTCAGACCATCGCTCAGGGATCTCAACTCCTGGTACATCTGGGCCGAGCTGATGTAGACGCCCGCCGGGTCCGGGGCCGGGCCACCCATCAGGCTGCCGTGGACGACTTGTTGGGCACGGCGTAGGTGATGCCCCACGCGCCGAGGACGGCGAGCACGATGGTGACGCCCTCGCCGGTGGAGAGCGCGCCGTCCTGTACGGCGGTGACCGCGGCGGTCGCGCCGGCCGCGACCCCGGCGACGATGGACTTGGCGATGCTGGAGATCTTCATGACGGGTCTCGTTTCTGCTGGGGCGGATGGTCAGTCAGCGAGGCGTGCAGCGAGCAGGTCGGCGACCTTGGCGGCGAGGGCGTCCAGGTCGACGCCGCCGACGGCGAGGCTGTCGACCTTCGTCTTGACCTCGGCGACGTCCGCCGCCAGGGCGCGCGTCGCCTTGAGGGTGAGGCCGAGGAAACTGGACACCGCCCACTCCACCGTCGGGTCGTCCGGTGACTTCGCGCCGTTCGCGCCCGTCACGACCTGCCGGCCGATGGCCTTGATCTCGGCGTCCGTGAGCGCCATGTCTTCCTCCTGGGTGGGTGTGGTGGCGCCCTTGGCGAGGGCGATGACGCGGGCGAAGTTCATGGAGCCCGGGTCGCCGTGGTCGTTCTCGGGGACGTGCTGGTGTCCGCACCAGCCCTTGAAGGCCTGCCACTTGGCGGCCGTCATGCGGGCGGGGCTGGCCCCGTAGGAGGCTGGGGTGACGCCGGGGCGGCGGGTGTCCTTGCCGTAGGCCAGCCAGTCGGCGACGCAGGTGAGCGGTACGCCGTGGTTGGTGTTCAGCCAGCGCACGAGCCAGGCGACTTCGGCGAGTGCCCAGTCGGGGGCGGTCGGCCAGTGCAGGTAGTCGACGCCGGCCTTGGCGCTGCCCCAGCTGGTCTTCTTGGAGTCGTCGCAGGTGCCGACGAGTTCGATCTGGAAGGCGTTCGCCGTGTTCGTCTCGACGCCGCCGAGCTTGTTGGCGAGGGCGCGGGCGGACTCGTCGACGTCGTAATGCTGGTGCCAGCGCACCTTCTTCGCGGCGAAGTCGGGGACCCCGGTCACGGTCGGGGCGATGGATCCGCCGTTGTAGTCGGGCAGGGTCCGCCCTTCGGTGGTGTGGACGACGCCGCAGTTCACCTCCATGTCGGAGCCGGAGTACTGGCCCGTTCCGTAGAAGCGCGCCAGGGAAGCACCGGGAATCTTCTGGGGGCCCGTCTTGGCCATGAGCCCTCCTCAGGGCACGAGAAAAGCCCCAGCCGGAAGGCGCGGGGCGTGGTGGGAGTGGCGGGCGGTCAGGGCAGCGGTGCGTATCTGGCTTCGAGGTCAGCGGTGGGGTAGGTGCCGAGGTACATGTACTGGCCGCCGCCGAGCGCGCGGCGGATCACCCAGTCGCCCAGGTACACCTGGGGGTCGTTGTTGCCGTCGACCAGGCGCAGGAGCTGGCCGTCGTCGCTGAGGACCGTGGTGTTGTCGAGGAACTCGGTGGCGATGAACTGGCCGTTGGTGCCGTCGTACTGGATGGTCTCGAGCCGGTCGGTGATGAACACGAAAATCCCTTCAGGCGATGCGGCGGAGCTCCATCCACGAGTCGGCCTCGAAGACGCTGGCGGTCGCGTTGGAGACGGTCTGGGCCCAGTCGACGGAGAAGATCCCGGCGTTGGCTGCGGTGATCAGGCGTCCTGCGCCGTGGCTGATCTGGGCTGCGGCGGTGGACGGGGTGGAGTACTGGGTCTCCACGTTGTACGAGATGCGGGTGCTGGTGCGGAGGTCGCCGTCCGTCGCCGACGCGCCGGCGAGGCGTCCGGTGACGCCGTAGGAGCCGGTGGATCCGGCGGGGGTGGTGAACTGGATGTCCATGTCGGCGGCGGCGAGCCCGGAGATCCTGAAGAAGAAGTGCAGGAGGTAGTCGGCGTTCGCCTCGACCGCGAGCTGCAGGTCGGGGTCGGGACTGATGGCGATCGTCGAGGCCCGGGAGGTGAGGGCAGGCTTCGCGGCGTGCAGGGGCAGCATGCTGGTCAGGAGGTCGGCGGTGGCCCTCTGCCCGGCGTACAGGTTCGGCCATACGGCCATGGCAGGCTCCTCACAAGGGCAGGTAGGCGGGCAGCGCGGCCTGTACGTCGGCGCCCGTGCTGTGGGTGGCGATCACGCCGTTGACGGATCTGACGACGGTGAACGTCTGGCTGTTGGTGGTCCCGGTGCAGGCCGTCGCCCTCATGACCTCTCCGGTGGGGCCGCCGACGCGGAGGTCCAGGGGGTAGACGTCGGGGTAGGTGGCCGAGTCCGCCCACCGGCGGGCGCCGGTCGTGGTGACGTCGACGGCAGTCTCGGTGGCGTCGAGGTCCTCGGCGAGTTCGCAGCCGCCGGTGTCGAGGCGGCCGTGGGCGGTGCTGCCCAGGACGAGGGCGGTCCAGGGCGCGGCCGGCACGCAGTTGAAGGTGATCTTCCATTCCTCGGGCCCGGCGGTCTCGGTGTAGCCCTGGACCAGGACGTCGACGTCGTCGGGCCCGTGGTCGTCGGGCAGGCGGGTCAGCCGCAGCATGTCCCCGGAGTCGACGCGCAGGATGTCGTCGATCATCTGGTGGACGCGCGGGTTGGCGAGGTCGAGGGTGATGCGGGCGTAGCGGACGCCGTCGTAGGTGCCCAGGTGTACGCGCATGGAGGCGACGTGGCCGGCCTGGTCGTCGGTGGCGAGGCTGTAGGTGTACTCGTTGTCGTAGCGGCCGGTGCCGTCGGGGAAGTCGAGGACCGACATGGGCCCGGATTCGAGGACCTGCCGGGCGGGGAGCGAGCCGTACTCCCGTCGCACCGAGACGTCGTTCTCGGTGAGCTTGTCGTCGTCCACGGGCCTGAACGGGGCGGAGATGAGGCCGGCGCTGAAGTCGAGGACGAGGGCGGGGGGCTGGTTCCACAGGGTGGAGTGCCCCCGGTGGATCAGCTCGTTGCGGTCGCGGGCCTCGGGCAGGTACCCGAAGTTGGTGCGGTTCGCCTCGTTGAGGAGTTCGAGGGTCTTCTTCTGCCCCTGGATTCCCATGAGCTCTTGAAAGGCGATGTCGCCGGAGACGGTCGCTGTGTATCCGGCCTCGGCGGCCAGGCGTTTGACGCGGGATCCCGCGCGCTCTCCGGCGAAACCGGTCAGGGCGCTGTACATGTTCGCGGCCGAGGGCCCCGTGCCGTCCCACAGCGTGAAGAAGCCGAAGCCGCGTTCGGTCATGGTCTGCCCGGCGACGGTCAGCGAGCCCCAGCCCAGACGCATGAGACGCGGGGCCTTGATGACGATGGACGCGATGGTGCCGCTGCCGATCAGCTGCCCGTCCGCGTACACGGACCACGCGGTGTCGGTGGTCTGCGGGTCCATGGTGATGCGGACGTGGTGGGGGTTCTCGTCGTAGATCGACACGGTCGTGGCGGCCATGACGAGGGAGGCGGACGACGCGCTCTCGCCCACCATGTTGAGGGTGAGCGTCAGCGTGTCGCCGTTGCCGTCGAAGATCAGGGTGAACTCGGCCTGGTTGTCGGTGTCCGTGCGCGCGCCGGCGTCGAGGATCTCGAACACCCCGGCCGACTCGTTGCCTCCTCCTCGCAGGAAGAAGTCGATCGACCAGGCGGCGGTGGTGCCCGCCGTGACGGGGCACTCGCCCTGAATCGAGCCGGTCACGTCGGGCAGGATCTGGATGACGGGCTCGATCCACGGGGCGAGGCTGCCCTTGCCGAAGACGCCCCGGGTGTCGATCGACCGGATGATCTGCGTCATCGGCTTGCCGCCGACGAGGGACCTTCCGACCGTCGACTGCTCGCCGTCGGTGAGGGGCCAGCACTCGACCGGGTTGTTCGCCTTGATGAAACGCAGCAGGGCGGAGTCGACCGGCTTGTTGCCGGCGTCCATGCGGCGGGTGACGCCGGTGGGAGTGATGCTGACGTAGGCGTCGTTGCCGGACAGGTCGCGGGACGGCGGCCAGGCGGGCACCTCGCCGACCATGCGGACGTGCTTGTTCGTCAGCGTGGCCCCGGCCGTCGCCTTGGTCCACACGAACCCGCCGGAGGTGAACGAGCTGGCCCCGGGGGCGGCGTCCTGCGTCGTCATGCGCAGGACGGTGGTCCCGCCGATCCCTGACAGGAGCCTCAGGGCGTAGGCCTTGCCGGTCATCGCGGGCAGGGCGATGCCTGTCATGTCGCCCAGTTCGATGGGGGCCGCGGCGGCGAACACGGCCGTGGCGGCGCCGGTGAGCGGGGTGCCCAGGAGGTCCCATTCTTCGTCGTCGACGGTGCGGCCGGTGTAGAAGCGGAGCTCGTAGCTGCCTGCGCCGTTGTCGACGTCGAGGGTGACGCGGATGGCGAGGCGCTGCCCGTTGTAGGCGGTCACCGGGAGGCTGGAGAACCGGGTGACCAGGGTGGCCGATCCGGTCGGCGACCAGTGGAAGGCGATCTGTCCGGTCCCTCCCAGGTACATGCCCCAGCTGCGCTGGTTTCCGGTGGCCAGGTAGCGGGCGGCGAGGTTCTGCTGTTGGACCCAGTTGTCCAGGGCGATCTCGATGCGCAGGTCGACGTCGGTGACGTTGAAGGCGGTTTGGCTCGGCGTGGTGATCTCGTTGCCGTCCGTGCCGTCGAGGGCGACCCACGGGGAGCCGGTCCTGTAGCCGAGACGGAACGGCGTGTTGCGGCCGATCTTGTTCCGCAGCGGCGAGCGCCAGTTGCGGGGTGCGTAGAGGCCGTCGGGACTGTTCAGCTCGCACTCGCACTGCGTCGGCTCGGCGGCCGAGGCGGACTCCGCCGACAGCCCGCGCGTGATGACGACCGAGGACGTCCGGCGCAGGCCGCTGGCGGGGTTCCATGCGCCGTCGTAGAACAGCTCGGCCCACATGTCCGGCGGCAGGCTGACCATCTCACCTCACCCTTCGACGAACTTGACGATGTCGCCGCCCGCAGTGATGCGCACGGACTCCTGGAAGAACTCGCGGAACAGCCGGGGGCCGCCCCGCAGTTCCATCGCGAGCGGCCCGGCCGGCTGGACCTTGCCTGTCGAGGCGGCCGCGTAGGGCTGGCTGAGGAGCTGCTCCAGCCGCGACAGGGGCAGCACAGCCTCGCGCTCGCTGCCTTCGCCGATCATCGCCAGGGTCGGGCCGGTGGTGATGCCGCCGTCGGCGAGGTAGGGGATGTCCGGCGTGGACAGGGTGAGGCGGGGGATGTCGACGCCCATGAAGCTGCCGCCGCCGATGGAGAACGACAGCCCGTTCCACGAGCTGATGATGTTGTTGATCGCGCCGCGGAACGCGCGCGGGATGCCGTCCCACATTCCGCGCACGGCTCCGCTGATGCGGCCCGGGATCCCGGTGATGAACGAGACCATGCTGTTCCAGTAGCCCTTGACCTTCGCCCACATGCCGCTGGCGCCGCCCGCGATCGCGTTCCACACGGCCGACAGCTGTGGCTTCAGCGTGCCGGTGAACCAGTTCGCGACCGCGCTGACGGTGTTCTTGACGGCGTTCCATCCTGCTTGCAGGGCGGGTACGACGGTGCCGGTCCACCAGTCCGAGACGGCCTTCGCCGCGGCTTTGATCGCTCCCCAGGCGACCGTCCAGGCCTGCTGGAACGCCTTGGTCTGGGTGGCGATGTAGAAGATCGCGGCGACCATCGCGACGATCGCCACGATGATCCAGGTGATGGGGTTCGCGAGCATCGCCGAGTTCATCGCCCACTGTGCGGCCGCCGCGATGGCGAGGCCGGCGGCCAGCGAGAGGACGATCGGCACGAGCGCCTTGACCAGGCCAGGCTGCTTGGCGAACAGCCCGGACACCGCGGTCAGGACGGGCAGCAGCGCCATGCCCAGGGTCGTGGTCACGGTCCGCATGACGGAGTCCCACTGCTGTGCGGGCGAGTCGGCCATGCCGTCGGTGACCTTCTTGGCGGCCCCAGCCGCGGCGTCCATGCCGCTTGCGGCGGCCGCCGTCTGGGGGTTCATGGCCAGCAGCGCGTCGGCTGCCTCGCCGGCCATGTCGCCGAACAGCGCCACCTCGAGCTGGGCCCGCTTGGCAGGGTCCTTCACGCCACGCAGGGCGTCGAGGGTCGTGGTGAGCGCTGCCGCGGCGGGCTTGCCACCCTTGGCGATGTCGGCGAGCAGCGACTTCGAGTCCAGACCCAAGGCTTTGAAGCCGTCCGATGCCCTCTTGGTCTCCTCGGAGGTGATGCGGGCGAACTCGTGCAGCACGTCGGCGGCCTGGTCGATGTCCTTGCCACCCGCCTGCACGAACTGGGACATCATCCCGAACGCCGTCTCAGCGTCCAGGCCGATCCGCTTGAAGTGGGTGCCGTACTCGGTGACGATCGCCGGGATGTCCGCGGCCATCGACGCAGGCAGCGTCTGCGCCGCCTTGGTCAGCACATCGAACGCCTCGATCCCGTCCTCGACCAGGCCCTGCTTGATGAGCGCCCCCGCGGCGTTGGCCGCCTCGGGAATGTCCATCCCGAACTTCGTCTCGAGCGCGGTCGCGCTCTTGGTCATGTCCTTCAGCTCGGCGTCGGTGAAGTCGCCGACCTTGCCCATCGCGCCGATCACCGCGCCCATGGCGTCCGCGACGCCTCCCACCGACTCGCCGAACCCGGCGGAGAACACCTCGCCAGAGAGATGTCCCGCGCGTTCGGCCTCCTCCTGGGTCAGGCCGAAGCCCTGCTCGAGCGTCGTGATGGCCGACGAGATGTCCATGGCGGACTCCAGGCCCACGGCGAACGCGCCGCCGAGCCCGGCGGCGGCCGCAGTGCCCACCGTGGCGAGCCCGTTGAGACGGCCCTCGATGCCCGCTGCGCCCTCGTCGACCTCGCCCTGCGCCTCGGACATGTCGACGCCGAGGCGCACCAGCACCTCGTCCAGAACAGCCACGTCAGGTCTCCTTCCGGTCGCGGCGCCCGCGTCGGCGGGTGCGCCGGTCGTCGTCCTGCTCGAACTGCTGCTGGAAGCCCTGGACGATGCCGAGGATCTCCCGGCCGCTGCGGGCCGGCCGGTCCGCACGGGACCAGAGCATGAGGTGGTCGCGCAGCCGAGGCGTCGCGCCCTTCCGCATGTGCGGGGCGGTCACGTCCATGCCCAGGCGTGCCAGGAGGACGTCCCAGCGGCGCGGGGTGACGGGCCCGTAGAGGTTCTGCCAGGCGACCAGGTGCACGATCTGCTCATCGCTGAACCGCTCCATCACCTCGTCGGGCGGGATCTGGTAGGCGATGGACAGGTCGTACAGCAGCCTCAGCTCTGGTCGCCGTCGGAGTTTCCCTCGGCGTCCCGGACCTTCTGCTCGAAGTCCCGGTCCTCGCCGGACAGGTGACGGACGAGCTTGAACAGCCCGTCGACCATGCCCGAGCTCTTCTCGCTGAGGATGGCGATGCCCTCGCGCAGGTCGGCGAAGACGAGCTTGCCGGTGTCCGGGTCGTACAGGGCCTTGGCGACGATCTCGGCGCGGTTGGACTTCACCTGCATTTCGGCGCCGCTGCGGCCTTCCTGGAAGCGCAGCTTGTTCAGCTTGTTCTGGTAGGCCTCCCACTCCCCGGACGGCAGGCCGTGGACGTCGACGGTGACGCCCCACTCGGGGATCTCCACGTCCGGCTGGGTCTTGATGTCCTGCGCGGCGCGGATGGCGTCCTTGATGCTGCTCACGGCAGTACTCCTAGGGGTGATCGTCAGCCGGTGGCCGTGAGGGTGGGCTTTCCGGAGATCTTGAAGGTGACCTCGCGGCCCATCTTGTCGTCGAGGGGGAACTCGTCGCTGATGTTGCTGATGCCGGCGGAGAAGTTCCAGGTGTGCTCGTCGTCGTCGCCGGGCAGCATGACGAGCTGGTAGTCCCGCAGCTCGTCCTCTTCGAAGTCGGCGTCCAGGTCCTGGTGGGTGGTCTCGCCCGGGCGGTAGTTGATGGTGGCGGTCACCTCCCCGCCGTCCTTCATGCCCTTGACGAACTCCCGGTAGTTGTCCGGGCTGTCGTGCGCGGACACGTCGATCATGTTGCGGGACCGGGAAGGGCCCGACAGGTCCTCGACGGACGCGATCGGCACGAAGACGCCGCCGCCGGTGGAGTCCCGCTTGAGCAGTGTCCCGGTTGCGTCCTCACCAGCCATGGCGGGTCACATCCTCTCTGTCGTCGTTCACGGGCTGACCTGCGTCAGGACCCGGAAGCTGATGGGTACGTGCCGGATGTCGCCCGGCGGCTCGGGGTCGGTGATCGTCTGCTGCGACACGTAGTAGGTGGCCACGTGCCGGTGCCCGGCGACGGTGAGGGGCCGGTGCTCGAGGAGCGCCCGCACCCGGGCGGCGATCTGCAGGGCCTGGCGGTAGCCGCGGTACTTCGACCACACGTGCAGCGTGATCACACAGTTGGAGCCGTGGCTGTCGTGGGTGTTGTCCGGGGTCTCGACGGCCTCGCCGATGACGATGTACGGGTACGGCTGGTTCTCCTTGACCCAGTCGAAGACGCCCTGGACCAGGGACACCAGCGTGCCGTCCGCCTTCAGCGCGGCAAGCACGGCGTCCTGGACGGGCAGGACGGCGGAGTCGGAGACGGGCATGCTCACAGGCGGCTCCTCACCTCGTCCTTGAGCCGCTGCACCAGCTGCGTGCCGGCACGCTCCAGCGCGGGAATCAGCGTGGGGTTGGCGGGGATACGGCGGGAGCCGCGCTCGTGGACCATGGCGTAGAGGTCGTCCCGGTCGCGCCAGCCGACCTCCACCTGCAGCCCGTCCTTCTGGTACTTGGGCTCGACGCTGCTGCGCATATTGCCGGAGTCGACGCGCACGTTGCGGCGCACGTCGGCCACCATGAGCCCGGCCGAGTTCTCGACCTCCGCCTTGGCGGCCGCCTCCAGCTGCGGCACCACCTCCTGCAGACGGCGCTGCAAACGGTCCATGCCGACGATCTCCACGCGTGCCCTTCGGCGACGCGCCACGGGTCACCTCCGCTTGTCGAGGAGCCGGCGGATCTGGTGCAGTTCGCCGGCGACGGCGAGCAGCGCCCACGCGATCGCCTGGGGAACGTCGACGTCGTGCCCCAGGCCGAGGAACCCTTCGGCCTCGCGCCGGCACTCCTGCGGCTCCATCTGCGGCAGGCCGCCGCCCTCCTGGCCGGGCATCAGGTGCCCAGCTCGAACGGCCTCACGGTCACGGACGTGACGGCGCTGTAGGTGATCGCCGCCCGTCCGGTCGAGCCGCGGAAGATGTTGGTCAGCGGGATGATGGCGTGCTTGCCCGCGGCGACGACGACCGCCACGTCGGCGATGGCAAGCCCGGACACCGTGCCCGGGGTGGCGATCGTCACCGTCTTGGAGGACGCGTCGGCGTTGTTGACGTACAGGAACCTTCCGGGTCCGACGGGGGCGGTGTCGCCGCCGCCGGCCGCGGCGGTCGCCTGGGCGGCCATGTCGGCGATGCCGGTGGCGACCGGCACTGTGACGAGGCTGAGGTCAGCCATCAGCTTTCTCCTTCTGCCTGGATCAGCTCGACGAGAGCTTTGGAGTAGACGGGGGTGGAGGGCTGGACGACCGACTGCACTCGGAACACCTGCGCGGTGCCGAGCGCGTCGGTGCCGCGCAGTTCGTCGCCGCGGCGGACGTCCGCGCGCGGTAGCAGGTAGACGTCGTGCGAGTGGCGGGAGCTGGTCGACGCGGCGACCATCCGCTCGGTGGCCGTGGGCTGGTCGACCTTCGCCCGCACGTTGCCCACCTCGACGAGCGTGGTGGTCTGGCCGCCAGAGCCGTCGTCGGCCGCCTGCGGACGCCACACCGTGAGCGCGCGGTTGAGGTAGCGGCGGACGCCGGCGCGGCCCCTCACCGCGACCTCACCAGCGCCGCGCCCCCGCCGAAGCGTGCGGCCAGCCGCTCGCGGAGGTAGTCGGGCAGCTCCATGCCGGTGATCAGTCCGGTGTCCCCGTAGGTGACGGAGTAGTCGCCGATCCGTTCGGAGCGGATGTCTCCGGCGGCCAGGCCCGCGCCCTCGGGGTCGGCTCGGTAGTCGGCCAGCGCCCCCGCGGCGATCCGGCACACCAGGTCGACGATGTCCGACGGGACGTCGGCCAGGCCGTGGGTCTGGACCACCTCGACGTCGGACGGGCCGAATCCGGGCGACCAGCCGCACGCCCGCCACAGGCGGTGGGAGCGCAGCCGCCAGTCGGTGACCGCCTCCCCGTCGATCTCCACCGTCGCCACCGACTGAATCGGTGGGCCGGGCAGCGTCAGCCATTCGGTGACCGGCCCTTCCAGGGTGACGGTTGAGGTGGTCTGTGAGATCGGCACGCCCGCGGCTTCCCGGACGGCGGTGGAGGCGACGTCGAGGTAGGTCTCCGCGACGGTCTCCTCCTCCGCTGTCACGGTCAGGCCGCGCGCGGCGAGGTCGGCCGTGGTCGCCAGAGCAGCGAGCGCCATGACGCCCCCTTTCCTCGCCTCAGGCGAACAGGGCGATCAGGTCGTCCTTGGTGTACGCCTCGGCGTCCTCGCGGGACATGCGGCCCGACCGCACCGTGTAGTCGATCCACGCGGCCTTGTCGGCTGCCTCGTCCGGGCGCCCGTCGCCCGGGCGCGCGGCGGGGGCGGGCTGCTCGGGCAGTTCCTGAAGCTGCGCCTTGGTCATCGCCTCGGCGTCCGTCTCGGGGATGGCGTGCACGGCCATGGCCCACAGGACCCAGTCGTCCTTGCCCGCCCGTGCGCCTGGGCGCGGGACCAGGCCGTCGGTCAGCGCGCTGCTCTTCGCGGCGGCCGCCTTCGGCGCGGGTGCGGGTGCGGCGTAGTACGGAGAGCCGTCCTCGTTGACGCGCTGGATCGCCCCGCGGTCGAGGCGCTCCTGGATGCTCTCGGGCAGGGGCAGGTCCATCGCGAAGATGGCGCCGCCCTCGCCCCGGACGTGAATGGTCTCGGCCATGTCAGGTGTTCCTCGGGACCTTGAAGGCGGTGACGGTCATCGCGACCGAGGTCTCGACGATCAGCGATCCGTCGTTCTGGACGAACCGGCCCGATTCCACGGGGCCGATCCACTGGGTGGCGCCGTTGGCGACGGTGACCGCCAGGTTTCCCTGGCCGGCGGCGATGGCCAGCGGCAGGGAGCCCGCCAGCACGGTCGCGGTACCGGATCCGCCGGAGGCGTTCGACACCCGCAGCACGGTCAGTTCCGGGAAGGCGTTGGCGACCTGGCCGCCGTTGCCGGCGCCGGAGGTGACCGCGGTACCGGCCGGGTCGGCCAGGCTGCTGTTGGGGGCGAGGTTGCTGTACGCGACAGCGGTGCGTGCCATGGTTCAGCTCTCCGATCAGGCGGCGGGGTTGATGAACGCGGCGGTCAGGTGGTCCGGGCGGATCACCTTCGCGCCGTACAGGGCCAGGCCCTTGACGGCGTCGCTGAAGGACGACTCGGGGCGGTACGCCTCGGTCTTGTTGATCTGCTCCGCGAACGTGATGGCCGCGCCCACGCCGGCCTGGACGACTGTGGTGTCGCCGGTCGGGACGGGGCAGTTGTTCGACTCGTAGATGTCGAAGTTCGCCGCGCGCCCGACGAGCCCGTTGCGCAGACCCGCGTCGGTGCCGGCCTCGTCGGACTTGATGAAGCGGGAGTCGAGCAGCAGCGACGCGTAGAACTCCGGCGGGACGATCACGTACCGGCCCGCGCTGGGCACGTTCGCCTTGGTGAGCTTGGTGCGCAGCGGGACGAGCACCTTGTCGTAGGCGTCGGTCGGCGTGGTGTACGTGTCGATCGGCGAGCCGACCAGGTTGAGGAAGTTCGCCGATGCGATCTGCGTGTACAGGGCGGCCACGTACTGGTCGATGGTGTCGGCCAGGCCGAACGCGGCCTCGGACATGGCCTGCGGGATCAGGTTGGACTTGGCCTGCCGCTTGTCGACGTCGTCGATGGAGAACGCCCAGTACTTCGACTGGTCGACGACCAGGGTGCGCTGGCCGGTGGTCAGCTTCTCCGGGGTGATGGTCGTCGTGCCGGGCACGTAGGTGCCGATCGCCGGCCGGGACACCGAGGTGATGCGGACGGTGTCGCCCGCCTCGCTGATCTCGCCCTCGTAGTCACGGTTCACCACGTTCGGCGCCGCGTAGACGAGGGCCTTGCGGGTCGCGACGAGCAGTCGCGAGCTCCAGATTTCGGGAACGAAGTTCCGCACGGTCATGGGTCTGCCTCCTGGCTACTTGCCCGCCATGAGGTCGTCGAGCCGCCCGTCGATGCGGGCCTTTTCGATCGCCTCGGGGGTCATGGTCTTGAGGTCCTGCTGGGTGAGCTGCTTCGGCCGGGACGCCTTGCGCGCCGCTCCGCCGTCGCCGGTGCCCTGGAACCTCTTCGCCGTTGCGGCTGCCAGGTAGGGCTTGGACTTGACCAGCTCGTCGATCGCGTCGGCGACCTCGTCGCTGTCGACGTTGCCGTCGTCGTCGACCTCGAACTGGTCGAGGTCGAGGAACTTGAAGGCGTCGGCCGGGTCCGCGAGCTTGCCCGCGGCGGCGGCCTTCACCTCAGCCCGCAGGATGCGGGTGTTCGCCTTGGCGAGGGCGTCCTGCTCCGCCTTGCGGCGCACAGTCTCGGCCTCGTCCGCGCCGTCCTTCTGCGCGAGCTGCTCTTCGAGCTGCTTGCGCTTGTCGCGCTCGCTCTTCCACTTGCCCTTCATGGAGGCGAGCGCCCGCTTGCCCTTGTCGCCGAGCGCGTCGGCGTCGTCCTGGTCGTCGTCGTCGCCGTCGCTGGCGTCGGCTCTGTCGCCTTGGTCGTCGTCCGATCCGCCGTCGTCCTGGTCGTCGTCGGAGTCGTCTCCGTCGTCGTCCTGGTCGTCGTCGGCGCTGTCGTCGTCCTGGTCGTCGCCGCCGGCGTAGAACACCGGCGACCACGGGCCGGTCGGGTAGGGGCGGGACCAGCCGGCCGCGTGGCGGCGGGCATGGCGGGGCAGCGTGAAGAGATCCATCGGTGTGCTCCCATTGCGGGGGTGAGACCGGGCGTTGCGCGCGGTCAGTACAGGTAGCCGTGCAGGCGCAGCAGCCGCATGGCGTGCGCCCGGTCGTCGGCGATGCGGAAGATCTCTTCCGGCATGAGGCGGGCCCGCTCGGGGCGGAACCCGCGGATGGACTGGCTGCGGGGGATGGCGCCCTCGCCCTGCAAGCGGCGGAACTCCCGCCGGCGGAACTCACCGCGCACGCTGCCCTCGGTCGTGGTGGCCAGGCGGCGCCCCTCGACGGTGGCCGAGGCCATGCCGCGCCGGGCGTTGACGACCTGCGCCAGGTCGGCGCCGTCGTCGATCGCCTTGACGGCCGCCTCCCCGAACGTCCGCTTCCGCTCCGGCTCGGACATGGCGTCGTACAACTGCTGCGGGCTCGACGGCTTCGGACGGTGCTCGCGGGTGACGGGCTCCATCCCGCAGTGACAGCGCGGATGCCGCGCGAACGCAGCGCTCACGCCGTACTCGCGGCCCGCGAGGACCACGCACCTCGAGCAGGCCCCGCCCTCGACGACCCGCACATACGACGTCACGGCAGGGCGGGCCGTCATGCCCACCGAGTCCGCGGCCCGGCCCGCGTCCGCCACCGCGGTACGCACCATCAGGTCAAGGAGCAACTGCCCGCGCGCCATCGCCTGCACCACGGGCACGCCCCGGGTGACCAGCCGCAGCGCCGTCCACACCGGAACCTGCAACGCCTGGACGAGCGGGGTCCCGTCACCGGTCACCCCGGACAGCGACGCCGGGTTGAGCCGGTCCGACTCCGCCTGCCCGTCGTCCAGGCCGAGCAGCTGCTCAAGCCACGGCTCCGTACTCTGCGCGGCGGCGAGCTGCGCACCGGCGACCGCGGCGATGACCGGGCCGAGGGCGGCGAGCCACGATGGGCCCGGCGCGTCCCGGTCGACCTTCCGCCATGCCAGACGTGCGGCCCGTGCGGCGGCCAGGGCCAGACGCAGCCGGGCCGTGGCGTGCGCGACGGCCATCGGAGACGGGCTCACGCCGCGGCCTCCTCATCTTCATCGCCGTCGTCCGGCTCCGTGACAGGTTGCGGCGCGGGGGCCGCGGTCTGCGTGAGTTGCCGGGTGATCTCCGAGACGGGGTCCATCTCCATCTCCCGCTCCCGCAGGGCGACCACCTCCGATACCTCCGTCGGGGTGAGGCCGTACCGCAGGGCCAGCCACTCGAAGGGGAAGCCCAGCTGCTTCAGCTTCAGCAGCGCGTCCGCGAGCTGCGCGTGCGAGCGGGACTCGGTCTCCGCCCACAGCACCCGCCCGGAACGCAGCGCCTCCGCCTTGCGGTCGTCGCCCTTGGCCAGCGCGATCAGCCGCGCCGTCTCCCGCAGGCCCTGCCCGTACCAGAGGGTCTTCTCGTCGCAGCGTTTGACCAGGCCGGTCTCGGCGGCGAGCAGCGCGCCCTCGGCCAGGTTCGCCATCTTCCCGATGAGGTAGTGCTGCGGGGTGCGGGTCTGCGCGGCCAGGTGTCCTACTGCGACCTCGATCATGCCGGTGTACGCGGCCAGGTTCGCCGCCTGCCACTCGGCGATCCGCGCGTCCTTGCCGGTGATCCACGCGACGCGGTCGATCTGGAACTTGTCCAGGTCCACGGGCTGTTTGCCGACGACCTCGCCGGCCGAGTTCAGCTTCGGGAGCATCGGCCGCTCGGCGCCGAGGACGACCCGCTGCGGGAACGAGGCGTAGTCGGAGGCGGTGAACATCTGCGCCCACAGCAGGTTGATCGCGTCCTGCATCGCCACCACACCGGCGACGTCGCTGATGGGGTCCTCCACCAGCATCGGCTTGTTCGGGAGCTCCACCATCGGCACCACGCCCATGGGGTTGGGCTGCGGGTTGGGCTCGTCGCCCGTCTCCCGCGGCGTCCACCTCTTCAGCTCCTCGTCGACGTCCGCCATCTGCGGGGACTTGTCCTGCTGCTGCAGCGGCCGGCAGAACTTCCACACCTCAGTCTTCAGGTACAGGGTGGCGTAGTCCTGGTTGCCGTCCTGCCACCGCTTCAGCGCGGCCCGCCGCAGCCGGCGCGAGCCCGGCTCGTAGGCGACGATGCACTGCGAGGCGTCCTCGAACGTCACGCACGGCATGTCCGGGTCGTCGGGGTCGCCCCACACCAGCACGAAACACCTGGCGCCGGTGACCGCGCCGAGAAACCCCAGCTGGCTGTCGGCGTCCAGGCCGTTGACCTGCCACACCCGCCACAGGTCCTTGTCCGCGCTGGTCTCGCCGTCGGCCAGGAACCCCGTCACCGTCAGCCGCTCCACCGGGCTGTCGGCCACGACCTGCACCCAGTTGTCGGAGAACTCGCGGTAGCGGTCGCCGTGGAATTTCGCGAACTCCGTCGAGGCGAACCGCAGCGGATGCTTGCCGCGGTAGTAGGCGTTGTGCCGGTCGATGTCGCCGCGCCGCCGGATCAGTTCGTTCTCCAGCAGCGCGACCAGTTGGAGAGCCTGCGCCTCCGTAGCCATCGGGCCCTCCTCAGCTTCCGTAGTAGTAGGACACTTCGCGCTCGGCCAGGCCCGCGGCGATGACGTCGCCGAGCGCCTCGTGGGCGAGGATGCTCGGGATCGTGGCGTCGATCTTCTGGGTGGGGCTCGCCTTGCGCAGCACGTACCGGTCCATCGGCCGCGCTGCTGCACGGGTGTGCTCGATGTGCTTCTGCGTGATCTCGCAGCCGTCGTGCCGGAACGTGCTGTCCCGCTTGACGACGTCGGTCTTCAGCCGCTCACACGCGGCGTGCATCTGGACGATGCGCCGGGTGTGCCACCGGATGACCCGCTCCTCGCCGAAGTCGTCCACCCAGTCGTCGATCTCGGTCTCCCAGTAGGGCGGATCCGCGTAGAGGCGCACCACGTCGTACCGGCGAAACACCTGCTCCATCGCGGCGCGCACCTCAGCGCGCGGGACCTGGCCGCCGGTGTCGGCCGGGTTCCAGATAGTCGGCTCGTCGTTCGGCCCGTAGAGCGGGGTGAACTGGTAACCGTCCATCGTCTCGGCGCGGATCGCCGTCCAGTCGTCGCTGTCAGATCCGTCGAAGCCGAGCACGATCCGTGTCATCGGACGGACTCGCCGAGGCTTCGCCTTCGCCGCCCACTTCGCCCCGTCCAGCCACGAAGCCGAACCGGCGACGCACCGGTTGCCGAAGAACCTCTCGCCCTGCGCCGGATCCTTCTCCATGATCTCGGCGGTCTCGGCCTCGATCGCGTCCAGGTCGACGTGCGACGAGCCCGCGTACACCACCGCGTGGATCTTCCGACGGTCCCGCTTGTTGCTGTACGACAGGGACTTCGGCGCTTCCGGGTGGTACTTGAAGACGTCCTTCGCCTTGGCCTCGGCGGTCGTCTGCGCGACCGAGTTCTCCGACGGGTCCCACGCGTTCGTCGTCTCCATCGAGCGGCCGCCCATGCCGGCCGTGCCGCGGCGCTGGGTCTCGGCGACCCGGCGCAGCTTGTTCGCCGTCGTGTACAGGCCGGTCTCGTCCTGCATCGCGAAGATGATCGGGTTGCCCAGCCGGCTCATGGCGGACGACGTGACGGTGTCGATGCGGCCGTCGTCGCCGACGCGGGTGAACTCCTCGCCGACCGACATCATCTCTGCGAGCGGGCCCCGCTTGACCATCGCCTGCAGCGGCCGGTACACGTTCGCGACCTGGTCCTCGGACGTCGCCGTCAGCTGGATCAGCGGCGTCGGCCACGGCGTCCCCATCGGGTCGCCCGGCTGGTAGTCGTACCACCATCCGCAGCCGCAGCCGTGATCCGAGCAGCGGTAGCGCTCGTCGCCGCGGGCCCACCCGTCGAAGACGACCGGGCCCGCGGCTTCGGCCAGGACGATGGTCGCCGACCACGGGCCCTTGCCGGTCTTCTGCGGAGCCACCACCTGCGAGCGCCGGTAGTGGAACGCGGGCGCCAGCTGCCCCACGCTCGCGCCCGGGCGCACGCGGTAGTGGTTGGCCGTGCACCACAGCTGCCACGGGTACAGCTCGAGGTCCTCGCCCGCCCGGAACCCGTCCGGGACGGGGCAGTGCGCTTCGATCCAGTCGGGCACGATCCACAGGGTGGGGAAGTCGACGACGAACTCGGGCCCGGCGTCAGGCCCCTTCGCCACTGGGTACGACCTTCAGCCTGTCCCGCGCCGAGGGGCGCCGCGCGGGCGCGGCCGCCGGAGCGGTCTCGGCCGGCTCCTCGACGGCCGGGGCGACCTTCCACCGGTTGCGGTTCATGCCCGTCACGCTCAGCCCGAGCGAGTCGAGGTAGCCGCGCACCATCTTCTTCACGTCCACCCGGCCGTCGACGCGCTCGGCCTCGGCCAGCGTCCGCACGAACAGCGCGACCTCCAGCTCCTGGCCCATGTCCTCCCACGCCACGGCCTGCGGCTTCGACCACAGCTCGTCCCACAGATCCAGCTCACGGTCAGCGGGCGTCGTCAGCGGCCACTCGGGCGCCGGCGCGCCGCGGCCCTCGGCCGGCAGAGTTCTCCAGCCGCCCTTGTCCGCGGTCCTGCTGCTGCGCAGCGACCGGGGATCCGGCGCCGGTCCGGAGACTGCGCGAGCTCCACCACGGGGCATGTCGATCACTCCTTCAACGCGCTGCATTGCGCAGCACCATGCCGTCACATTGCGTGACAGCGGGGACCCTATGAACCCGTCGGACCTTCGAGCGCCCTCCCCCGCGCTGCTCCACCCCCGGCCGGCCAGGGGTCACCCCCCTGGGTCGGTGACCGAAAGTGATTTCAAAATCCCCAGGTTTCTGCCGCGGTTTTGCGGGAGTGGTGCCGCTTGCTCATGGCCTGCCAGTTGGACGGGTCGAAGCCGCGCGGGCCGCGCGGGCCGAGGCCGTCGATGTGGTCGACCTCGGTCGCAAGGTCGCGCTGCAGCATGGGGAGGGCTGAGCAGGCGTGGCACTCGCACCAGGGATGGTCACGCAGGTACTCGGCGCTGGCCTTGCGCCAGTCCGCGTTGTATCCGCGTGCGTTGGGTGATGGCCTGGCTGCCCTGGCCTTGGCTGCGCAGGGATCGCACTTCCCGCCTGGGGTGAGCGTCGGGCATCCGGGCGTGGGGCAGACCTGCAGCGCCTTGCGCGCCATGGCCTCCTCCGCGGGCATGAGCGCGGCCCCGTACCTGGTGGGTACGGGGCCGCGGGTGGCAGGGCACCGAGGTGCCTAAGGGGTAGCTCAGAAGTCGGGGCAGATGTACTTGTGGGCCACGTTGAGGATCTTGGTCGCGGTGGCGGTGTCGCGGCCCTCGGGATGGTCCGGCGAGGTGAAGCGCGAGCCGGTCGTCTTCACCTGCAGCGCCTTGTCGTCGGGGTAGCGCTTGATGCCGCTGCAGCTGTCGATGCCGCGGCTGATCGCCTTGTCTTCCTTGCCGTGGACGATGTCCGCGTCGATGGCGTCGAGGGCTTTGATGTAGGCGGCCCATTCCGCCGGTTGCGGGGTGGGCGGGAGGCCGGCCGCCTCTCGGGCCGCGGCTTTCTGCTCGTCCGTGATCCCCGATGCGGTGGGCGTGGCCTTGGCCGTCGCAGTGTCATTGCCGGTGACGTCTTCGCTGGCGCTGCAGGCTGTGAGAGCGATGGCGGCGATGGCGGCGGCAGCGGCTGTGCGGATGCGCATGGTCCCCCCTGGGTCCGTGTGGCTGAGGGGGCATCATGCGCTGCCGTTGGCCCGGTCGGTGGCGGTGTGTCCGTCTTGTGACGTCGTCAGAGTCGGCGGATGCCGATGGCGAGCGACAGCCGGACGAGGCGGGCGCGCTCGCGGGTGGCGGCGGGCAGCTCGATGGGGGCTGGATCGCAGCAGCCCTTGAGGCAGGTGCTGTGTCCGTCCGAGACGAGGTGGACGTGGTGGCCGTCGCGGGCGAGCAGGTGGGCCGCCTCGGCCGCGGTGCGGGGGGCCGGGCTTCTGGTGGGCATGGGTGGGCCCTACGCGCGGCGGGCCCGTGCGTGGGCCCACTTGAGGCAGTAGGCGTACCTGCCTACGACCACGGCCAGGCCGATCGTGGCTCGGGTGTCGCTGTTCGCGTACCGGTTCCACATCGCACGGGTGCCGCCGGGGGCGGCCGGATACCGGTACACCTTCGGCCAGTGGTACTCGGGGTAGAAGACGCTCTCGGGCTCTGTGGTGAGGACGGCGAAGTCGGGCATTGTGGGTCCCTCCTGCTGTCGGGTGGGATGGGCGACGGCGCGGCCAGGCTCCCGTCCTCCGCGCCGTCGCCCAGGCACGACGAAGCCCCCCGGGGTTCAGGTCACCGGGGGGCTCGTGTGCGTCTGTGGGGCCCGGGCATCCGGGCATGGCTCTACACGCAGATCGTTACACCGGGCTGGCCTGCAGGTCAAGCGACCTTGACAGCCAAGCGCTTCGCAGCGAGGGCGGCGACGTCGCTGGCGGCGTACCAGGGCTGGCGCGGGGTTCCGCCGACGCGGGCGAGTTGGCCGCGGTGGACGAGCAGCCGGACGCCGCCGAGGGTGATGCCGAGGACGCGGGCGGTCTGGTGGGCGGTGAGGTAGCCAGGGCGGATGATCTGTGACTCCATGCCTCCATGATGCGTCAGCGAGCGCCTGCTTCGTGGGTGCGTCGCCAGGCGTTATGAGCACGTCGGCCGGCGCGCAGCCGGAGCCTCTTGCCGCGGCAGCGCGGGCACGTCCGTGGCTTTCCGAACCGCTCGATCTGGCCCGCGCCGCGGCACCGGCGGCAGGGCGCGAACGGCTTCACGGCGCAGAGCACGGCGTAGTAGCCGAGGGCCGCGACGAGCGCGGCGCTAGCGATCAGCATGGGTGTCTGGATCCCTTCCTGGGGCGGTGTTTCCCGTTTCCCGGGCCCCTGCTGCTAGACGCTAGATGGCAGGTCAGGGGCCCGTTTTGGTGCTAGCGGAGGTGCTAGGCCTAGCAGGAGCAGGTGCTAGGCCTAGCGGCCGTTCTGGTGGGTCAGGCGGCGGCCCGGCCGGCGTCCCGGCGGGCGCGCGCGGCGGCCACGTCGGCCCGCTTGATGCCGCGCTTCGTGGTGCCCTTGCCGTCCTCCCCGGTGGCCCACACGTCCGCTGTGGCGATCCCCCAGGGCTTCAGGCTCGGGGCGACGGACGCGGTGGTCCACTCGCCGTAGACGTCGGGCCAGGCCTCGGCGAGGCGGGCGGCGATCCGCTCGCACCACAGCTGCTCGTCGTCGGCGCGGAACACCCTCAGGACGTCGCCGAGGACATCCATGCCGCGGGAGGTGGACGGGCCTTCGCCGAGGGCGTGGCCGGTGACGTTGCCGTAGTCCTCGCGCAGCTGCCGGGCGCGGGCGACGACGGCCTCGGCGCCGGGGCCGTCGACGAACGCGGACGCCGCGATCAGGGGGTCGTCGCCCTCGCCGGACATCCAGCAGATCCCGCGGTCCGAGCGGGAGAACATGGTGGCGCGGATGCCGGACTTGTAGGCGCCGGTGCCGAGGACCATGTCGTTGGCGGTGTGGCCCATGACCTTCAGGCAGAACCTGAGGACGGCGTTCGCTGAGATGCCGGGCGGGAGGCTCTTGGCGTCGGGGCGCTGGGTGGCGAACATGCCGACGATGCCGAGGGCCGGGCCGCGCTTGGCGACGTCCGTGCAGATGGATTCCAGCTCGGCGCCGTACTTCTCGTGCTCGAACGGGACCTGGCACTCGTCGAAGCTGACGACGATCGGGTGCAGTCCGAGGCTCTTGTCGCTGGCCAGGGCCGGAGTGACCTTCGATTCAGGGCAGCGGGACTTGGGCAGGTTGCGGATCACCTTCGCGCGGCGGCGCAGCTCCTCCTTCAGCTCGCGCATGGCGTGCAGGACGTACAGGAGGTCGTCGTCGTCCTCGCCGGACCGGTAGCGGTGGCAGACCGGTTCGAGGGGGCCGAGGTCGCCGGTGCCCTTGAAGTCGAAGGCGTAGAGGGCGGCGCGCGGGTCGAGGGCGGCGATGAGCAGGAGCAGCCTGAGCAGGAACGTCTTGCCCATGCGGGGGATGGAGCCGATGACGATGGAGGCGAACATGAGGGTGACACGAAGGTCGCGCATGCGCTGGTCGTTGGCGAAGACGACGGGCTTGAACAGGTCGACCTCACCTTCCTTGAGCAGCGGCCACGGCGGCTTGGTGGTCTCGTTCATGGGCTTGTCGCCGACCCAGAGGATCAGCCGGCCCTCGTGCTCGTCGGGGTCGCCGGACGGCCAGACGCAGCCGAGCTTGCGGCGCAGCCCGGAAGCGAGGGCCTGGCGCTGCTCCATGACGTCCTCGGGCACGACGCCGTAGGGCAGGTCGAGGTCGGCGCGGTAGCCGGGCCCGTCGCGGGTGATCTCGCTGGTGAAGCGCATGCCGTTCATGTCGCCGCCCTTCTTGATGGCGGCGGAGACGCGCGGGTTGCCGATGGCGTCGAGGGCGCGCAGCACGATGGTGCCGGTGAGCTTCTGCAGTTCGGTGCGCATCACGGCCGGGCCGATGACGGGGGCGTCGGGCTGCTGGCCGAAGTAGCCGAGGGTGAGCACGCCGCCGGCTGCGAACGGCCAGAGGAAGGCGGGGGCCATGACGTAGAGCCAGAGGGCGAAGCTGAGGCCGAACACGCAGGCCACGACGGTGACGAGGCCGCGCAGGCGGACGCGGTTGCCGCGGAGGCGGGCCAGGCGCATGTACTCCTCGACGTCCTCGGTGCGGACGGCGTAGTCCCGCAGGGGGGCGGCTTCGCGGTCCCACACCCAGCGGTTCGTGGAGGTGAGCAGGCGGGCGGTGCCGCGCGGGGCCATGAGGGCGAGCTGGACGCCGTACCAGGGGGCTCGAAGTCCGTGGTAGGCGGTGGCGTATCCGGCGTGGCCTGCGGCGCGTTCGACGGTGGCGAGGAGGTCACGGCGGGAGCGCAGCCAGGGGGCGACGATCGGGCGCCGCTTCTCGGTGGTCACCCCGGGGTCGGGGAGCTTGGGGTTGTCGACGGGGACGGGCGGGGCCGGGGCGGCGGGATCGGCCGGCGGGACGGCCTCGGCGGCGGGCGCGGCCGGGTGGTCGGTGATGGGCGGGGCGAGGGTGTCCGTCATCCTGGTCTCTCCGGTCGTTCTGTTGGGCGGTCCGGGACCCGGGGACGGCCGTTGACTTGGCGGTTTGGGCCGTCCCCGGGGCGTGGCTACTTCTTCTGCTTGCGGCGCAGGGCCGCTTCCTCGATGCGTTCGATGCGCGCTTTCAGGTCGGCGGTGTAGACGTTGCCGGTGCCGTCGTCGGCGAGGCCGCGTTTGGCCAGGCGGGCGCCGAGGGCGACGATGCGGATCTGCTCGCCGCGGGTGAAGTCGCTGAAGTTGAGGTCGTCGGCCATGGTCAGCGGCCCTTCTGGAAGTCGGCCCACAGGCCGCGGAGGACGAGGGCGAGGATCGCGACGGACACGGCTCCGATCGCGACGGCTACGGCGAAGAGCGAGGCGACCAGGCCGCCCGCGATGCCGAGGCCGCCGAGGACGAGCCACTTGCGGGCGTCGAACTCCGGGCGGGCCGGGGCAGGCGCGGTGGGCTGGGTCTGCTGCTGGGTGATCTGCTGGGCGGCGAGGACGGCGGCCACGATGCGGACGATGTCCGTGTTCTCGGCGGCCTCCACGACGGCGGCCTCGGCCTTGGCGAGCGGGTCTGTCTCGGTCACCGCGACCACCTCCGGCCGGCCAGGTGCGGGCGGGCGAAGACACCGGCGGCGGACGCGACGGTGACCGGCTGCAGCACCGAGCCGAGGGCCGTGAGCGGTAGGCCGAGCAGCAGCCACAGCAGGGCCAGGACGGCACCGAACAGGAGCGGTTTCACGGCCGGGCCTCCCCGGGGACGAGGGCCACGGTGACCACCTGGCGGCGCAGCTCTGCCGCGTCTCGGCGGGACAGACTGAACTCCTCGCGGAGTTGGTCGATGGTCACCGGCCTGCCCGTCGAGGTGACCAGCTCGCGGTTGAGCTTGGCGGCCCGTCGCCGCAGCTCGGACGGGGTGAGCGTGATGACCTCGGTGACCACCTGCCGGGGGGCCTCGGCACCCACCGAAGTGGTCACCGGGCTGGTCGTCTCGTCGGCCTGTTCGGAGCCGTCTCCGTACCCCTCGTGGTCGGGGTCGGGTGACCAGTTCCCGTCCGGGCCGGTTGCCCACTCCGGGTCTTCGGGCACCGGCCAGTCGATGTATCCGTTGGTGCTGCCGGACGGCATGTACTGCTGCCGGGAGTGGACGAAGACGAACGTCGGCTCCGGCTCCGGCCGTGCCACGATCGGCAGCATCTGCGCCCCGGCGGGTACCACCTTGGGCGGCTCCGGGAGAGCGCGCGGCTGGTCATCGGCGACGCGCTCCGGGACCACGGTGGTGGTCACCTCCGGGGCGGTGTCTGCGATTCGAGACACGGGCTCGTCGCGTCCGGTGAGGGCCTGGTGGACCTGCCGCATGAGCGCCCCGAACGCGAGCAGGGCGGCGGTGGGCGGCACGGCGGCGACCACGTAGTCGAGGACCTTGGCGGACGAGCCGACCCCGGCCACGTTCAGGGCGATCGAGGAGCCCGAGCCGACGACTGTGAGCCCGATCGCCCACCCGTCGACGCGGCCGGCGAGGGCGGCCCGCAGCATGAGCAGCTCGCCCGCGACGATGAACAGGTCCAGGGTCGCGGGCCAGGCCCACGCCCGGACTTCTTTGCCGCGCATGCCGTGGGCGAGGGCGACCTCGGCGAGGTGCGCGTAGGAGAGCCAGAACGCGGCTGCGGTCAGCGCGACGATGACCAGCCCAGCAGCGATGGCCAGGGCGCGAGAGGCGTCGAGCGTCTTCACTGGCCACCCCCGTATCGGGCCGGGTCGCAGATCTGGCAGACGTGTTCGGCGCCGCCGTCGTGGCACTTGTCGGTGCACCACCGACACCACGTCGAGTCCTTGTAGCGGGCGCGGCCATCGAACGCGGTGTCGGTGGGGTCGAAGGGGGTGAGGCAGCGGCGGCACCGGTTCTTCTCCCGCTCGGCGGCCTGGGCTTCCTCCTCCGCGATCTGCGTGCGCAGGTACGCGGTATTGAACAGGGCGGTGGCACCGGTGGGGGACTGGGCCTCGGCCAGGACTACGCGCACGGGCCTGGCACGGGACGACAACCGCTGCTCGTAGTCGGGGGTGTCGTACGGCAGGGTGAGCGCGTCCTGGACGGCGGCCAGGAGCGCGAGCAGGGCGGCGGTCTCGTTGGCGCTGGGCTTGTTCGTCATCGGCGCTCACCCTTCGCGCGGTTCTCGTCGCGGCTGGGCTGCGAGGGCTGCTCGGCGCCGAGGGCGCGGAGCAGGAGCCGGATGGCCTCGCGCACGGAGATGAGGCTGTCGCTGTCGATGAGCTGCTGGGCGACGCTGATGGCGACGTCGAGCTCGCTCGGCTCAGGCTGCGAGTCAAGGGAGGCCGGGTAGCGGCGAGCGAAGTTCGCGCGGGCCAGGCGGCCGGCCGGGCTGTGGTAGTCACGCCAGGCCGCACTGTGCAGCTTGGCGAGGGACGTGGAACTTGCGGGCGTGTTCGGGCCCGCGACATGATCGGTCATGCCGACTCCTGGTCGTATCAGGTAGTTCGGTGGAGGGTCGGATGGCGCGCGCGCCTCCTGGTGTTCCAGCACCGGGAGAGCTGCCGTCCGGCCCTCGTTCTATGCGGTTGTGTACTTCTTGATCGCCTTCGCTACGGCCGTCCAGCTGAGCCCGATGTCCTGGGCTACGGCGTAGACGCTGCCGAGCTCGGCCGACCCGTCTTTCAGGGCCTGCGCGCGTCGTCTGAGGGCTGCTTCGGTCTGGTCGGCGAGCTGTTCCAGCAGCGCGTCTTCCTGACCGAGGCGTTCCCTCCAGGGGATCGCTTCCATCCCTCACAGGATATCGCATGGGGGGTTATACGCAACCCCCCATGCGATACGTGTCATGCCGTCGCCTTCGGCTGGTGGTGCCTAAGCAGCAGCAGGTCGGTCTCGGTGCGGTACTCCGTCCGGCACCACCGGCACCGCACAGGCTGCCCAGGCAGACGAGTGAGGACGGCCCCGCACACGGTGCCCTGATCGTCGGTGACGGCGACGCACAGGCCGATGCGCTGCGGGCGCGGGGGCGGCGCGCCGACGATGGACAGGATGGTGCCCTCCATCGACCGGACCTCGCGGGCGAATTCTCCGGCGGCCGGATAGCGGGCGGCGATCCACTCCAGCTCCATGCCGAGCCACCGGCAGTCAGCTGCCACCCCGGCCGGCGGCGGCGGGCTGTGCTGCGGCCAGCGTTCCAGCTGCACGTCGATCCGCCACAGGCGCACGACGGCGGCGAAGTGGCCGCTCATCATCAGGTCGAGGACGTCTTCGTTCAGCGGAGAGCGGGGGCCGGCGGGGCCGGACGCGATGTGCTCGGCGAGTCCGGACACCCGCGGCACGAGGTGGTGTCCGAGTTCGGCGACGAGGTCGGGGAGCCGGGCGAGGCGCCCGGCGAGCGCGTGGGTGTCGCGCTCGCACAGGTACGCCTTGCCCGTCTCGTCCTCGCACAGGGTGCAGGTGGTCACGTGGTGCTCTGTTCCTTCGGCTCGGCGAGCTTCGCGCGGATGTTGGCGGCGACCGGGTGCACGATGCCGCTGTTCTCGTCCTTGCCGATGCCGATGCTGCGGGCAGTGGCGTCGAGCTCGTCGCACCATGCGGTGAGCCGGGCGACGGCGGCCTCGGCGGCCACGGCCCGCGCCTTCCAGTCGTCGCCGCGGCGCCAGCCCTTGGAGGCGTTGGCGTACAGCTCGTCCAGGGCATCGTCGGTGATGCTGTCGGCGGTGTGCCGGGGCGCGGTCATACGGTCCTCCGCTGGCTGTTGCAGGTGCTGGCGTGCTGGGTGCCGCAGGACGTCCACCAGCGCTCGCAGCACGAGTGGCCGAGGGTGTCCGCGGTCCGCCGTATGGCGCGCTGCTCATCGAGGGCTCGGAGCCGAGCAGCACGCTCGGTCTTCACGGCGGTGGCGCGGCGTTCGTCGGCGGCCTGGTGCTCGCGGACCGTGGCGCCGATGAGCAGCAGGGTGGCGGCTGTCAGGCCGGCCGTGTACCAGGGAGCTCCGTGGCGGGCGCTGACGACGGCGCAGTGCAGGGTGAGGAACGAGGCGAGCAGGTAGGCCCAGGACAGGGCGCGGTCGGTGCGGGTCACAGGTAGCTCCCGGCGAGTTCGACGGTGGTCATCGTGTACTTCTGGCGGAGGGTGAGGCCTTGGCCCCAGAGGTCGGCGTGGTCGTGGGCCCGGGTGCGGCGGCGGGTGCAGCGGCAGGGGCCGGGCTGGGCGGTGGCGGGGAGGAAGTGGCCGCTGTCGCAGCGCGGGTGGGCGGCCATCACAGCCCGGCGATCACGCGTGCAGCAGCCGAGTCGGAGGCGTGGCCGTGCTCGCCGGCCCAGTCCGCGACGTCGAGCGGCCAGCGCTTGTCGAAATAGCCGATGACGACGTCGGTGCCGTCCTGGTGAACGGTGTGGACGGTGTCTCCGGGCCGGGTGGCCTCCTCGATGACGGCAGCGGCGTCTTCAGTGGAGAGGCAGGTGAGGCGGGTCTCGGGCATGTGTTTCTCCGTGGTGTGATGGGTGGGAGGCCGCCCCGCAACTCGACTGCGGGGCGGCCGATGTGCGGTCAGGCGCTCCAGCCGATGAGGCGGAACTCGATGCCGTGCTCCTCCATCTCGCGCTTGGAGGTGCACTGCTCGGAGGCCCAGACGAGGCGGAGGATGGCGTCGCCGTGGGATGGGGGGCTGGTCTGGTACTCGCCGTAGAGGAAGCCTTCGTCGTCGATCCAGACGGCGTTGTGCTCCGGCGTGGGCCGCTCGGCGGCCGGGGCGATTCCGGCTTCGACAGCAGCGCGAAGCCAGGTGGCGGCTTCGCGGGTGGACTGCTCGCGCTCTACGTCGGTGAGGTCGTTCCAGGCGGGGAGGTAGCTGATGCCTTCGTGGGCGATGCGCTGGCGGTGCTGGGCGAGCTTGAGGGCTCGGAGGTCGGTGGTCATGCGGTGTGCCTCGATCTCCTCGAGCTGCTGATCGGTGAGGGAGTCGGTCATGTGGTCACACCCCCTGGCCCGGGCGGCGGACGGGGACGATAGACGCGAGGGCGTCTCGCAGGTCGGCGAGCAGCTGGTCGCGCTCAGCCAGGTCCATGTCGGGGCGGACGGACAGGCGCAGCCGGGCGTCGAGGTCTCCGTGGACCCAGCCGATGTCGATCGGCTCGCCGTGCATGACCAGCCCGTCGGAGGTGTCGCGAGGGGCAGCTGCCGCGGCCTGGCTGGCGGGCGGCGCCGACACAGGCACAGGCACCGGCTTGGCGGGCGGGGTCGGATCCGGAATCGGGGCGACGGCCGGGGCTGGGACCGGTGGGCGGGGGCGTAGAAGGTTTCGAAGGTCCATTGATTCCTCCGGTGTGATGGGTGGGAGGCCGCCCCACAACTTGGCTGCGGGGCGGTCGGCTGTGTCAGGCAGTGCAAGCGCGGGCGCGAAGGAGACGGAGCGCCGCGGCGGCCTGCTGGGGTACGACGCCGTTGCCGAGTGCTTTGAGCTGTTGAGTGCGAGTCAGCTCGGGGACGGCGGTGACGTGGCCGGAGGGGAGGCCCATCATCCATTCGACGAACGCGGGGCTCAGTCGATGGCGATCGTCAGTTGCCCGGGGGGCACATCGTCCGGTGACGGCTTCCCACCGCTGGATGGCGGGCAGGAAACGGCCCCATGCAGCGTCGGGTTGCCGCGGTAGTAGGTCGGGCTCGTCCGCTCGCCGTCCGATGCTGTCGGCGTCGGCATGAGCGGCAGGACGACCTGTGACAGCGGTGGCCGCCATCCCTCGCTCGCCCGGCGCCCCGGTGTGCCTGTGTCCGAGGCCCTCGGTGTCGGCAGGAGCGCGACGATTCCCGGGAGCAGTAACTCCCTCCGATTGTTCCTCTTGTTGCCGGCCGAGTTCTGCACCGTTGGAGTCGGCAGCAGCGCCGGAACCAACGAGTCCAGCGACGGCCGCACCGCGGCACCCGGGCTCGGGGAATGGTTGTTGCCGTAGGGCGTCGCCGTCGGCGTCGGCAGCAACAGCGAGGATGAAGAGCCGCTCCCGCCGGTGGGGAGCGCCGACCTCCGATGCGCGAACAAGGCACCACTCCGCATCGAACCCGAGGCGGGCAAGGTCGGCGAGGACGTCGGCAAACCCAAGTCGAAGGTGCCCTGCGACGTTCTCAAAGATCGCGATTCGGGGTCGCAGAACGCGAAGGGCGTCCGCGATGTACGGCCAGATGTGACGCTCATCCTGGGTTCCTTTCCGTTTGCCGGCGAGGCTGAAGGGCTGGCAGGGGTAGCCGCCGCAGACGATGTCGACGGGTTCGACCTGGGTGTAGTCGGCGGTGGTGAGGTCGCCGATGTTCGGTGTGGTGGGCCAGCGGTGCGCGAGGACCGCGTTGGCTCCGGGGTCGACGTCGGACACCCATGCGGTGGTGGCGCCGAAGGCTTCCTCGACGGCAGCGTCGAGGCCGCGGTAGCCGGAGCAGAAGGAGCCAATGCGGAGAGGGGCGGGATGGTCGCTCATGGGTTCCTCCGTGGTGTGATGGACGGAGGCCGGGCCTGGTAACGACAGGCCCGGCCGCTATGCAGCGGCGGAAGCGGACAGGGCTTCGAGGACGCGCCCGAAGTGCTCCTGGTCCATGAGGTCGGCGAGGTCGCCGGCGGTACTGCCGCGGGGGACCGAGACGCCGAGGCGGCGGGCCGCGCTCAGCTGGTTCGGGTGAGGCTTCGCGGACCGCCAGGGATGCTGACGGGCGGTGAGCGCGCCAGTGGCGGCGATGGCCTGCTTCTCCAGCCAGGCCAGCGCTTCGTCGAGAGGCCGCGCCACGTCGTCCTTCGGCGGGCGAACGCCGTACGCCTCGGTCCACCGGCGTACTCGGTACAGCCGTGTCCCCGGGTCCCGGGCCAAGAACAGGACCATGGCGCCGGTCAGGCGGACGAACCATGTGCCGTCCGGGGTGCGCAGCCAACAAATCGCCGACGAGCCGAACAGGTTGATCTCCTCGGCGTTCACCTGCGCCGCGAGCGCGCGCCGCTTCTCGGTGGCTTTGTGCGCTTCGGCGACCTGGCGCAGGCTCTTCCCCGGCTCGGCCTCGCCGATCTCCCGCTCGGTCAGGTCGACCATCGACGCGAGCTTGTGGCGGGACGCTGCGCCCATCACGTCGAGCAGCAGAGCGTCCCGCTTCCCCGGGGCCAGGCGCAGGCCGCGGCCGACCATCTGCACGTACAGGCCGGGGCTCTTGGTCGGGCGGGCGACCACGATGCAGGACGTGTGAGGGGCGTCGAACCCTTCCGTGAGGAGCATCGCGTTGGTGAGGACCTGGAGGTCTCCAGCCTGGTAGCGGGCGAGGGTCTCGCGGCGGTCGTCGCGGCCCATGTCGCCCCACACCGGGGCCGCCGTGATGCCGACGCTGCGAAGCGACTCGGCGGCGGCCTGGGCGGTCGCCACCGTCGGGGTGAAGACGACGCCGGCCCGGTCGACGGCCAGCTCCGCGTACGCCTTGGCGAGGGCGTCCAGCGCGCCGGACTCCTCGAGCGCCTTGCCGAGCTGGCCGTCGACGAGGTCGCCGCCCCGGGTGCGCACCTTGTTGAGGTCGAGGGTGTCGACTGTGATGCTCTTGCCGCGGACATCGCACAGGTAGCCGTCACTGATCATGTCGAGAATGTCGAGGCGGAACACGACGTCCTGCCAGACCTCGGCCAGGCCGCCGTCGGTGCGGGTCATGGTCGCGGTGAAGCCGGCGGTGGGTACGCCGTCCCAGGCGCCGAAGTGCCGGAGCACCTCCATGTAGGTGCGGGCAGCGGCGTGGTGGCACTCGTCCACGATGATCAGGCCGATGTCCCGGATGGCTTCGCGCCGGCGGGCCACGGCCAGGGTCTGGACGCTGGCCACGATCACGTCGGCGTCCGCGTGGTCGTCGCGGGCGGCCTTGACGATGCCGACCCGCAGCATCGGGTCGACCGCCAGCAGCTTGGAAGCGGCCTGCTCGATGAGCTCCTCGCGGTGGGCGATGACGAGCGCCCGGCGGCCGCCGAGGCTGTCGAGCATCTGGTGGGCCAGGTGGCTGAAGACGACGGTCTTACCGGCGCCGGTGGGCAGGACGATGGCTAGGCGGTTCTGGCCGTCGGCCCATCCCTTGCGCAGCGCCTCGATGGCGTCGAGCTGGTAGGGGCGAGGGGTGAAGGACATGGGTCACCTCGATTCGGTGAGTGGGGGAGAGGGGCGGTACGCAGTGCGTACCGGCTGCGTACCGGCTGCGTACCGGGGCAAAAGCGGGTTTGACCTGCCGTTATGTCTCTCTCTAGAGACGGTGGTATGCAGGTACGCAGAAACACACAGGGGTCTATGTGTGCGCGCTCGCACACGCGCACCCGCACACACGCACACGCCTGAGAGGTGCCATTTCCGGGCGACTGCGTACCACCCCGAAAGCGGCCCTCGCGATGCCGTTGACCTGCGGATACTGGGGCGGGCGGGTGGTACGCACCTCGTGCGTACCACCCCGTCGGCGGCCCTCATGCCGCCTCGTCCTCGTCGCCGAAGCCAATGCCCGCGGGCGTGAACGCCAGGCACTTCGCGCGCGCGCCGTCGAAGCGGCGAGGCACGAGGTGCGCGGGCCGCTGGCTCTTCAGCGTCTTCAGGTACTCGGCGTCGACCCAGCTGCCGACCACCGCGTCGAGCGAGTAGCCGGATTCCGCGAGGATCTTCCGGACGCGCTCGGGCAGCAGTGCCACCTCGGTGACGCCGTCCTTGGTCGACAGGACGCCGAGCCAGCCGGAGTACGGAGGCTTGTCGTGCATGGCCGCGCGGCTGGCCGTGAACAGTTCGTGGGCGTGTCCTGCGACGTACTCACGCACGACGTCCAAAGCCATGTCCGGCCTGTTGTCAGTTGGGCTGTGGGCAGTGAACAGACCGCGCCACACGTCGTGTTCGAGGGGCGGGTACGGCAGGAGGCCGATGTGGCACGCCAGCGCCTCGGCGAACGCCAGGACCGCGACCATCGGCGCGCGCCGGTTCGTCATATCTCCGCCGCCGCGGAACTCGTCCACCAGCGCGCGGTGCTTCTCCTTCAGCCCTTCACGGCCGCCCGGCTTGGCGAGGCCGCTGAGGATGTACTGGACGAACTCAGGCCCCGCGTGGCCGTGGTGGGCGAGAACGCCTTCCCGGGAAGCGGCCGCCGCGGGCCCGCCGCCCTCGCCGAACGGCGCGATGGTCGTTCCGAGGATGCGGGCCGCAGCGCCCTGGCTGGTCGTGAAGCTCAGCGCTGGCCGCTCGCCGGACGACAGGAGGATGGTTTCCCAGGGCAGCATGTTGCCGAACGCCCCGCCAGACCGGGCCTTCCCGTGGTTCATCGGGAGCTGGTAGAGCACCTCGTCGATGAGGCTGTCGTCGGTCACCGCCATCGTCTCGTCGAAGACGGTGAGGATGCCCCGCACCAGGTTCAGCCGCTTCTCGATCGCGTAGAGCGTCGTGCGCCAGTTGCTCATCGCCGAGGCGTGCTCGGACGGGTCGGCCCACACACTGAGCGCGACCTGGAGCGCGGTCGTCTTGCCCTTGGTGGAGCGGCTGGAGATGTCCAACGTGAAGGAGTTGAGACCGAGCGGCTTGAGCAGGGGCGCGGCGAGCGCGGCCGCGATGGCGACGCGCGGCACCGGGTAGCCAGCCAGCTGGGCAACGGTCTCCTGCCAGCCCTCCAGGGTCCCTTTCCTGGCGTGCGCGCGGGCCGGGCCTCGCTGCTCCTCGAACGGCGTGTCGACCTTGATGCCGTCTTCGGGGGAGGAGACGAACGTTCCGTCGTCCTGCCAGCCCAGCCACCTGGCCAGCTGCTCGGACGGGATACGTCCGAAGTTGTGGGCCTCGAACTCGGCCAGCCACTTCTCGACCGCGCGGGCGTCGCCCTCGACGGCCGGGAGCCCAGCGGCACCCAGCGTCTCGATCAGCTTGCGCCCGCGCTTCGCAGTCTCGCGGCTGACGATGCGGGAGATCCGGCGGGGTCGACCGAGACTGCGGTCGACCCAAGAGAGCTCTACGTACTGGTCGCCCTCGGGGTCCTCGAACGTGGCGCTCACGACCAGCGGGGCGAAGGTGACGCGCACCCAGTTCTCGCCGCTGGTGCTGAGGACCTCGACCCCTCTGCCAGTGACCCGGTAGTCGTAGGGCGTGCGGACAGAGGGAGGCAGGTCGAAGATGCCCGCGTAGTCGAAGCCCTCCGGGTCGGCGGCCTCCTTGTCGGGCGACGGTCGGCTCTCTTGCTCGTCTTCGGCGGGGGCTACGTCGGGAGCAGGAGTGGCCGGCGCAGTCGGGCGAGTGCCGACCGAGGCAAGGTGACGGCTTCCGTAGTTCTGGCGGGCCAGCTCCTTCGCGGCCGCCTTGTGGTCGCCGCCGTGGTTCAACAGGGCGTACGCACCGAACTTGCTGTACGGCACCTCGGCGGTGAACTCGGAGCCGGTGGCGAACACGAACAGCCGGTCGTGCTCGTCCTTCCCGGTCGTCGCCTTCACGCCGCCGACGCCGTCGGCCCATCCCCAGTAGGTCTCGCTGCCTCGGGTGTTCAGCGGCCGGAAGACGCCTCGAAGGATGTCCTCCCATGACGCGCGAGCCTCGAAGTCATCGCCAGGCCGAAGGCTCCCGTCCGCGCGGGGCGGCGCGGGGCGCGGTGCAGTCTTCGCGGCCTCGGGCTGGGGCAGCGCGTCCACCATCCGGCACGCGGTCCGGATCGCGTCCATGGTCTCGGCGTCGAGAACGGGGATGGTGCCCGGGCCGCCCGCCAGTCGGACATACGGTCTGCCTGAGGCGTGGACCGGACCGCCGGACGGCTCGACCAGGCCGTACCCGCCCTCGCCGCGCGTCTCGATCAGGACGCGGACGATGCGTGCGTTCGGCTTCTCCCGGAGCCGCTGCTTCTCGTCCTCGGTGTACTCGTCTTCGAGAGCGAGGCGAGAGGCCAGCTTGGTGTTGCCGGGCACGTCGCCTTCGACGCGGACGCGGTAGTGCCGCCCGCCGGAAGGCGACTCGGTGGCCCAGCCGCCGAGGACAGCAGCCCACGGCTCGCCGAGACCGGAACCTTCCATGATCTCGGTGACGTCGTCGAGCAGGCCCTCACGGATGGCGAGACCCTCGAACTCGATCAGCTCGACGTTGCCAGAGACCTGGCCGTAGACGACGGCGATACCGCGCGGGCGGTCGCCGCCGAACCAATCGTCGTGCTGCCCGGGGGTGGTCCGGTCCACCTTGTACGGGAGCCAGGGCACGGCAGGCTTCTTGGTTCCGTCAGCCTTGATGGGCAGGACGCACAGGCCGGCGTCGTGCAGCTCCTGGGCTGCCGCCCGGAGGTCCGGGGTCTGTGAGTCTGTCAACGGGTCTCCCCCTGGTGGTGCCGGGCGAGATGCTCGGTCTTGACGGCGAGGGCGAAGTCCGGGATGGCGGCCCCGTAGACGGGGCCTTCGTGGCGCTGAGGGCAGCCAGGGCGGAAGCAGGCGTAACGGGCGCGGCCGTTGTCGGCGTCGATGATCAGCACGCCGTTGACCTGGCGAGGCGCGGGCGTGCGGCCCGGGGTGTCCCGGGCCCTCGCCGTGGGGGCGGTCACTTCTGCGCCTGGCTGGTGCGTGCGTGCCAGGTGTCGACGTCCTCGACGTGTCCGGCGGCGACGGAGGCCTGGAAGTCCAGAGCGCGCTGCTGGTCTTCCGCGCGCTGGGCGATCTCCTCGCGCAGCTGGAGCAGCGTGGTCTTGGGGTGCTGCCGGGCCGGGGCGATGGCCATGCCCGTGCCGTCGGCCGTCCAGATGACGGCTGTGCGAGGCATCTGCTCCGTGTCCGAGGCGCGGGACCAGTGCAGCGTGATGCGGTGCTGCGCGGCGAACGCCTTCAGGTTCTCCCGGCTGAGGGCCTCGACGACCCAGGCGTACACGGTCTCGGGTGCGCCGATGATCCTGATCAGGTCGCCGATGGCGTCCAGGCACTCGGCGACGTCCTGGCCGGCGAACAATTTGGCGGCCTCGATGTCGGCGAGTGCGCGGGTGACCTCGTTGGTGGTGGACGGCGCGGCGGCCGTGGGACGCTCAGACATGAGCAGGCTCCCGTCTCTACTTGCTGGCGCGGGTGGGTGCGGACTGCTCGGACGGCGCTCCCGGCTGGACCCCGGGGGCGTCGTCGTCTGTGGTGGCTGGTGCCGACTGGACCTCGGCAGCAGCGATCTCGGCCAAGCCGAGGAAGGCGAGCAGGTCGGCCTTGCGGAAGCGGTAGGTGCGCCCGAGGCGGATCGCCTCGATGGGGAAGGCGTCCGTGTCGAGCAGTTCGTAGCCGAGGGTTTCGCCGATCGCGAGAGCGGCGAACGCCTGCTTGCTGCCGACCATGGCGGGCAGGGCGCGGACCTGGTCCGGGGTGAGGGCCGTGGCGGTGCTCATGCAGTCACCTGCGTCGGGATGTAGACGCGGCCCGCGCGCTCCATCGGGACGAACAGCACGAGCAGATCGATGCCGAGTACGGCCGCGATGGCCTTGGCCTTGGGCTCGGGGACGACGCGCTGCGTTCCGGCCATCAGCGCACCGACCGTTCCGTGAGCGACGCCGGCAGCGGTCGCGAGTTCCCGGCTTGTGATCGGCTGCCCCGTGCCAGTGCGCTCCATCAGGAGCTTCAGGCGGTCGGGACTGTCGACGGCGTACATGGTGGATGAGGTGTTCTTTTCGCTCACGTTCGCTCCACTGGACATGTTGTCCATCTAGATGGATGACCTGGATGTGAGCATTCCATGAGCTGAACGCTTTGTCCAGCTAGATGGACAGTGGGGGCGCGCGAAGGTAACCGGCCAATGACTCAGCGCGACCTGGCGAGATTGCCCAGTCTGCTGAACAATCCGTTCAGTGAGATGAATGAACAGCATGGATGAGCTGCCCGTATGTCTCAAAGGTTCGTATAGATACTGAACACACGCACCGCTACGCGGCCAGGAGGAATGGCAGGATGAGGCCCATGGCGCCCATTGACACTTCGTCGGCTACACCTGAACAGAGCGGCCCTCGGACGCAGTTCACAGATCTGCTGAGGGGTCGGCGTGCTGAGCTGGGCGAAGGGCTGAACAAGGTGGCGTCGAAGGCGGTCGACCCGGACACCGGGAAGGTCGTGAAGCGTGGCCGGATCTACCGCCTTGAAGGCAACGAGGAGGGCGGCATCACGCCCCCCGACTTCTGGGAGCTCAGGGCCCTCGCCGTCGCCTATCGCCTGTCGATCGAGCGCCTCCAGGATGCCGCTGGCCAGCAGTTCCATGGGGTCGATCCGCTCCGCTCGGGAACAAGCGAAGCGGTCGCGTACGTGCACAAGCTCGACTCTCTGCCGCCCGATCAGCGGGAGCGTCTCCTGCACCTGATCGACACATTGGTTCCACCGCGTCCGGGTGAGGGCGAATGAATCATGCGTTCCCTCATGCCTCACTCCCAGTGACGGTTCGCCGCAGCCTGTAGACCAGCGTGATGCCTGGTGCGATCATGTGCCGACACCCACAGGCAGAAAGGGTGCTGGTCCAAGGCGCGAATCGAACGCGTGAGCGGAAGATGGGGGAGGCTGCGTGGAGTCACCACAGCAAGCCTGGTACTTCTTCAGCAACGAGCTGCCAGAAGGAGAGGTGATCGTACCTTTTAAGACAGAGCATGGGCTGGCCTTCGGCGTCCGGACAGGAGCAATGCCGGACGAGACCCTCGATGCGCTGAACCGGACCGCACGGTTCGTACTCGGCGTGGGGCTGGCCCATATCGGCCACACTGAGAAGCCGCCCGACCAGACGGCGCAGAAGGAGTAGCGCGATGCCGTCAAACCGCCGTGCAGGAAGCATCACGCGACGCTGCGAGTGCCGCGGTGACGACGGCAAGTTGGTGGGGCAGTCCTGCCCCAAGCTGAAGCGCAAGAACCACGGCGCTCCCGCAATCCGTCTGGAGTTGCCACCGGATGCCGAAGGAACCCGCCGGATCTTCCGGCGCACCGGGTACAGCAGCGTAACGAAGGCCGAGGGCGACCTCTCCCGCCTACAGGCCATCCTCGCGCTCCCCGGTGACGACCTGAACGACCAGCAGCGCGTGGGAGATCTACTCGCCGACATCTCCCGGCGCCGCGCAGACATCCCCGAGACTTCCGAGGTGCAGCGCCGACTCGGGGTCGGCGTCTCCCTCGATGGCAAGATGACCGTCGCCGACTGGCTCGACCACGTCATGGCCAACAAGGCGACCCGGGCCACAACGAACCACAGCTACGACAGCCACATCCGTGTCCACCTGAGGCCTGCGCTCGGGCACCTGCGCCTGGACCGCCTCGGCGTCGGGCACGTCCAGGACATGTTCAACGCGATCGACGACCGCAACGACGTCATCCGCGCGGAGAACGCGGCACGGCACGAGCAGGCCGCCCGCTGCAAGCGAGGCAAGCCGGGGGCGCCGAAGGCCGCCGAGCGGGCGCAGCTCGCCGCCGAGCGGGAGAAGCTCGCCGGGATGCCACCGTTCCGGAAGGTCACGGGACCCGCCACGAAGCAGGCCATCCGCCGCACGCTCCGCATGGCGCTGAACAAGGCGATCGCTGCGCAGCACATCACGTTCAATGCCGCGCAGTACGTCGAGTTGGCGGCCGGCACCCGGCCGAAGGGGCTGCTGTGGACCACCGAGCGCGTGGAGCGGTGGCGGGAGACCGGGGTGAAGCCAGGTCCTGTCATGGTCTGGACGCCCGCCCTGCTCGGCCAGTTCCTCGACGCTGCAGAGGGCGATCGGCTTTACGCACTGTTCCACCTGATCTCTCATCATGGCCTGCGCCGTGGGGAAGGGGTCGGCCAGAACTGGGCTGACTTCTCGCCGGAGCGCAAGGAGATCAGGGTGAGTGCCGAGATCGTGGTCGATGGATGGACGCCCATCGAGACGGCCCCGAAGACGGACGGCTCTGTCGGCATCGTGAAGGTGGACGCGGGCACCGTGGCTGTTCTTCAGGCGCACCGTGAGCGGCAGGAGTCCGAGCGCGCAGCATGGAACGAGCAGGCCGCCGCCGAGCGGGAGCAGGGCAAGGACACCCAGGACTGGGCCGACACGGGGAAAGTCTTCGTGTCGGAGGACGGCAGCTGGCTGCACCCGGACGTCGTCAGCAAGACGTTCCGCCGGATCGCGGACGGGGCGGGCCTGCCGCCCATCAACTTGAGGGACCTCAGGCATGGGGCCGCTGCTCTGGTGAAGGCGGCCGGCGGTGAGCTGCACGATGCGAAGGTGAAGCTCCGCCACAGCACGATCGTCCTGACCTCGGACACGTACATGGAGCTGTTCGAGGAGTACGAGGAGGAGCTGACGGAGCGCGCGGCGGCGGTAGTGCCGCGGGCCAGGAAGCCGCGCGACGAGGCCCCCGCTCCGGGCGCTGTTCCGGTGCAGGGGCCTGGCGCGTCGCAGCCAGCAGACGCTTCTGATGACAGCCCTCACGGTACGGGCCAGCACTGACAACGGACAGGGTCTCGGCGTAGAATCGAGGCACAGGCAAAGGGCCTCTGACCTGCGGGTCGGAGGCCCTTACTGCTGGCCCCGTGCTGGCCCGGAAGCCCCGCTGCTATGCGGTACGGGGCGGTACGAGACAAGGTGAAGAGCGAGCAGCGGTCGGCCGGAATGCGCGTCTGACCTGGGCGTTACGGGGTGCATCAACCCCCGGCGGTACAGCGCGGTACGCACCGGGTTGGCCACTCAACAGACTTTTAATCCATTGGTTGTGGGTTCGAGTCCCACAGGGCCTACCGAAACGCCCCCAGCTCAGAGGTACTTCGCGGTACCTCGGGCTGGGGGCTTCTTGCATTCCGCTTTCATCCCGCGGGTTCACAAGTGGATGTTCGTTCGAACATCGGCATGGTAGAAATGGCGTATGGATGTCGCCGATCGTCTCGATCTGACCCTGCGTCTCGTGCAGGGCGCAGAACAGGAGCGCGTCTCCGTCACCGAACTCGCTCAGCGGCTCGGGGTGTCGGAGATGACCGTGCGCCGGGACCTGGACGCGCTGGAGCGGCAGGGGCTGGTGCGGCGGGTGCACGGTGGGGCTGTCGCCGGGCGGGCCCGCGAGGAGGGCGGCGGGTTCGAGGCGCGGCAGGCGTGGCAGACGGCGACGAAGGACCGGCTCGGGGCGGCCGTCGCCGGGCTCGTCGAGCCGGGCGCGCGGGTGCTGCTGGACGCGGGGACGACGACCGTGCACGTGGCGGAACATCTCGCCGCTCGGGGGCCGTTGACCGTCGCCGTGCTCAGTCTGCAGGCGGCGCTGCCGCTGGCCGACCGGCCCGGCATCGAGCTGCTGGTCGTGGGCGGCCGCTCGCGTCCCGGTGAGCGCTCCCTCGTCGGGCCGCTGGCGCTGCGCACCCTGGAGTCCCTGGCCTTCGACGTGTTCGTGATGTCGATCGGCGGAGTGCACGCCGAGCACGGCTGGTCGGAGTTCTCCCTCGAGGACGCGGCCGTCAAGCAGGCGGGGCTCGGCCAGGCCGGCCGTACGGTCGCGGTGGCCGACGCGACGAAGCTGGGCGTGCGCGCGTTCAGCCAGGTCGCTCCGCTCGACGCCGTGCACACCTTCGTCACCGACACCGCCGCGGCCGACCCCGCCACCCACCCCGGCGGCCCCGGAACCCTGGACGCCCTGCGCAAGGCCGGCGTCGACACCCGCCTCGCCTGAGGAGACGCAGACGTACATGTCACCGCTGATGATCCTGGTCGCCGGCCCGTACCGCTCGGGCACCGGCGACGACCCCGCGAAGCTCGCGGCCAACGTGCGGGCCATGAACGAGACCGCGCTCGTGCTGTTCCGCGCCGGGCATCTGCCCGTCACGGGCGAGGCGCTGGCGCTGCCCCTGCTGGAGACGGCGGGCGGCGACCCGGCCCCCGGAAGCGCGCTCTTCGACGAGCTCTTCCATCCCGTCGCCGAACGCCTGCTGGACCGCTGCGACGCGGTGCTGCGCATAGGCGGCCCGTCGGAGGGCGCGGACCGGATGGTCGAGCGGGCCCGCGCCGACGGCAAGCGGATCTACGGCGCGCTCGCCGACGTCCCCGCCCCCACCCAACGCCTCGCAGGGAGCCCCGCATGACCGTCGGCATCGACACCCCCGACCCCCGCGGCCGTACCGGGCTCGACCGGCAGGGGCGCGACCTCACCGGCAACGACCGGGTCCGCATCCTCGACGTGGAGGTCCTCGCCTGCGACTGGGCGGTGCTGCGCCGCACCACCTTCGACTACCGGCACAGCGACGGCCACGTCAGCCGCGAGCGGCGCGAGACCTACGACCGGGGCGACGGCGCGACGATCCTGCTCTACGACCCCGACCGGCGGACGGTCCTGCTGACCCGTCAGTTCCGGCTGCCCGCGTATGTCAACGGGCACCCCGACGGCATGCTGCTGGAGACCGCCGCAGGGCTGCTGGACGGCGACGATCCGCAGGAGGCGATCCGTCGCGAGGCGGCCGAGGAGACTGGACGCACAGTCCACGATGTCGAGCACGTGTTCGATGCCTTTATGGGCCCCGGCTCGGTCACGGAACGGCTGAGCTTCTTCGCCGCCCCCTACGACGCCTCCGCCTCCGGCGTCGAGACGGCGGGCGTGGCGGCCGAGGGCGAGGACATCGCCGTCGTCGAAGTGCCCTTCGTCGAGGCCCTCGACCTCGTCCGCAGCGGTGCCATCGCGGACGCGAAGACCATCATGCTGCTCCAATGGGCCGCGCTGGACGGGCCGTTCGGGGCATCTTAGGTCAGCCCACGTGGAGCCCGGTGAGCCCGTTGAGATCCGCCAGCGGCAGCGTGTGCTGGGTCTGCAGGACCTTCGCGCGCAGGTAGCGGACGTTGTGCGGGGTCGTGAACACGCCCGTCGGGACACGGTCCTGGACGTCGATGCCGAGGCCTCGCAGCTGGTCGGCCTTGTCGGGGTTGTTGGACAGGAGGTCCAGGCTCGTGATGCCCAGGGCGCGCAGCATCTGGGCGGCGGCGGTGTAGTCGCGGCCGTCCTCGGGCAGGCCGAGCGCCGCGTTCGCCTCGTAGGTGTCCAGGCCCTGGTCCTGGAGGGCGTACGCGTCGAGCTTGTTGTAGAGGCCGATGCCGCGGCCCTCCTGGCGGAGGTAGAGCAGGACGCCGCCCGTCCCGGCTATCCGCTCGACGGCCTCGCGCAGCTGCGGCCCGCAGTCGCAGCGGGCGGAGCCGAAGACGTCGCCGGTGAGGCACTCGGAGTGCAGCCGGACCAGCGGGGTGGTGCCGGGCACCGGCTCGCCGAGGACGACGGCGACGTGCTCCTGGCCGTCGGTCAGGCCGTGGAAGGTGACCAGTTCGGCGTCGACGGAGTAGCCGTCCTGGAAGCGCAGCGGTACCCGGACGCGGGCGCGCGGGGTGGCGGCGGCGGGGGTGTCAGGCATGCGGGTCTCCCGGTGCGAGTGGGGTCTGTGCGGGCACCTGCGTCCACCTGCGTCTACCTGTTTCAGATTTGAAGCAGAGTGCCGAGAGCGACCCTACCTCATGCTTTAAATTTGAAGCAACGGGATGGTGACGCGCACCTCATGTGCTCGCGACCATCGGGTTCCGGTCATGCGGTTCGGTCGTCAGGTTCGGCCGTCAGGTTCCCGAGCAGGGCGATGAGCGGCGCCGCCACGGCAGTTCCTCCGGGGCGGCCTCGTCGCCGTCCTGGAACCCCAGCACGACCTGCGTGAAGATCTCCTCCAGCTGTCCCACCTGCTCAGGGGTGAGCCGGTCGAAGAGGGCCGAGCGGACCGTCTCGACATGGCCGGGGGCCAGGCTCTCCAGGGCCGCCATGCCCTCGTCCGTCAGGGCCGCGACGGTCCCGCGCTTGTCCCAGCGACACTCCTCGCGCCGCAGCAGCCCGTCCTTCTCCAGGCGCGTCACCGCGTACGTCAGCCTGCTGCGGGTGATCTTCAGCTGCTCCGCGAGGTCGGTCATCCGCAGCCGTCGCTCCGGAGTCTCGGAGAGGTTGGCGAGGATGGAGTAGTACAGATGGGGCATGCCGGCCTCCTGCTGGAGCTGCCGGTCGATCGCGTCCTCCAGCAGGAGGTAGCCGGCAACGTACGCGCGCCAGGCGCGCTGCTCCGCGGGGGACAGCCAGCGAGTCGTCATACGGCCAGTGTAGGTTTGTTTCAAACTTGAACCAAGGCCCGGTCCCGCCGGGACCGCCGTCGGACCCATCCCGGGGAGTGCGTCGATGCCGTACCCGTACGTCCTGCTGTCCGCCGCCGTCTCCCTCGACGGCTACCTGGACGACACCACGCCCGAGCGCCTGCTCCTCTCCGGCCCCGCCGACTTCGACCGCGTCGACGACGTACGGGCCTCCGTGGACGCCATCCTCATCGGGGCCGGCACGATCCGCGCCGACAATCCGCGGCTCCTCGTGAACTCCCCCGAGCGCCGCGCCGCCCGGGTCGCCGCCGGACTGCCCGAGTACCCCCTCAAGGTCACCGTCAGCGGCTCCGGCGACCTCGACCCGGCCGCGAACTTCTGGCACACGGGCGGCGAGAAGGTCGTGTACACGACGGAGAAGGGCGCCGAGCGGGCCCGCGCGCTCGGCCTCGCCGCGGACGTCGTGGCGCTCGGCCCCGAACTGGACTGGCGCCACCTGCTCGAACACCTGAACGATGTGCGGGGCGTGCGGCGGCTCATGGTCGAGGGCGGCGGAACCGTCCACACCCAGCTGCTCCAGCAGGGCCTCGCCGACGAACTCCAGCTCGTCCTCGCCCCGCTCTTCGTGGGCGACCCGGGCGCTCCCCGCCTCTTCGGGCCGGGCGGCTACCAGGGCGGCCGCCTGCGCCTGCTGGAGACCCGGCGCATCGAGGACGTCGTCCTGCACCGCTACGAGCCCACCGCCCCCGGCGCCGGACCGCTGCCCGCCGCCGCCGACCGGCACTGGCTGGCCCTCGCCTGCGAGCTCGCGGAGCGGTGCCCGCCGTCGCGGACCGCGTTCAGCGTCGGCGCGGTGATCGTCGCCGCCGACGGCACGGAACTCGCGCGCGGCCACTCCCGTGAGGCCGGCGACCCGGTCGTGCACGCCGAGGAGGCGGCCCTCGCCAAGCTCGACCCCGCCGATCCCCGGCTGCCCACGGCCACCGTCTACAGCAGCCTCGAACCGTGCGCCCGCCGGTCCTCGCGCCCGGCGCCCTGTGCCCGCCTCATCCTCGACGCGGGGGTGCGCCGGGTGGTCACGGCCTGGCGTGAGCCGGACACCTTCGTGACGGAGGCGGACGGGACCGGACTGCTGACGGCCGAGGGCGTCGACGTCCTCGGCCTCCCGGAGTACGAGGAGCGGGCGAAGGCCCCGAATCGCCACCTCCTGTGACCCCCTGCTCGACCGTGGTGTTTGCGGCCCCGCAGATGGCGTACAGTTGTGTTCAACGGCGCGGGGTGGAGCAGCTCGGTAGCTCGCTGGGCTCATAACCCAGAGGTCGCAGGTTCAAATCCTGTCCCCGCTACTCAAGGCCGAGGGCCGGAATCCAGAACATGGATTCCGGCCCTCGGTGTTTTCCCCGTTCTTCTCTGTGTGCCGTCTGCCGTCACTGCAGGTGAGCGAGTGATCCCCCTCCGCGTAACGGCTGACATCCTGTCAATGCCTGTGTGATCGCTGAGTCTGGCCAACTCGCCCGTTTTTCATCGGTCATGGGTCGAAAGTCCAGGCCAGAAATGTTGTTGATCAAGCGGAAGAGCTTGGAAACCTGACCCCGGGTCTATTAACGTTCGATAACGCAGCGCGGTCGTCCCAGCCGGCACAAGAGTCGGCTCCGTGCGCACTGCCGAATCCCGCAAGGGAACCGGGGAACCACCACCTTGGGGTGAATCTCGCGGAAGCCGTCGTGAACTCGCAGAGTCCACGACCGGTTTACGCGCGTAGGAGACCTTCCCGCTCCGAACCCGTCAGCTAACCCGGTAGGCGACGGAAGGAAAGGAGTACGCCCGCGTGGCGTCCAACCGGCCTGTCCCAGAAGCCCCGTTCGTGCCGAGCCAGCGGTCCGCAGAGACCTTGGCCTATGGCAGCGTCCGCACCGACGAGGGCCCCTGGGAGGAGTGGAACCCCACCGCGGATTCCATTCGCCCGGTACGCGGCAAGCACCGCGTCGCCAAGCAGCGCGGCGGCGGGTTCGCCCGCAGCTCCACCGTCCTCGGCGTCGGCGTCATAGCCGCCGTCAGCGCGGGCGGCATGGCCAGCGCCAACACCGGCAAGGCCCCGGTCTCCATCTCCATGCCGGACCTGCCCAACGTGGGCTCCCTCATCTCCGACGACGAGCCCGCCGCGGACGCCGCGCCCGCCCTCGCCGGCTTCGGCTCCGAGGCCGCCGAGGAGACCGGCGAGAGCGCCACCGACGCCGGCGAGGCCCTGCGCAGCCGGATCATGGCGCAGGCCGAGTCGCAGCAGACCCAGCTCGAGACCAAGGCCCAGGCAGCCGCCGTGGCCGCCGCGGCCAAGGCCCAGGCCGACGCCGTCGCCAAGGCCGAGAAGGAGGCGGAGGCCAAGGCCGCCGCCGCGAAGAAGAAGGCCGCCGACGAGGCCGCCGCGAAGGCCGAGACCGCGCGCCTGGCCGAGCTGGCCACGCAGTACACGCTGCCGACCTCCTCGTACACCATCACCTCGACCTTCGGCCAGGCCGGTTCCCTCTGGTCCTCCGGCTACCACACGGGTCTCGACTTCGCCGCGCCGACCGGCACGCTCATCAAGGCCGTCCACAGCGGCACCATCACCGAGGCGGGCTGGGCCGGTTCCTACGGCTACCGCACCATCCTCACGCTGGACGACGGCACCGAGGTCTGGTTCGCCCACCAGTCGTCGATCAGCGTCAGTGTCGGCCAGAAGGTCGGCACCGGCGATGTGATCGGCCGCGTGGGCGCCACCGGCAACGTCACCGGGGCCCACCTCCACCTCGAGGTCCACCCCGGCGGCAGCTCCGACGGCATCGACCCGGGGGCCTGGCTGCGCAGCAAGGGCCTCAACCCCTGAGGTCTCCCTCCGGGAACCCTGATCGATTTCTGTTTGCTTCTTCTGCTCGACGCCCTGCAGCCCTGACGGCCACCCCCGACGTCAGGGCGGCAGGGCGTTCACGTGTTCTTCGCGTTGAGCGTGGAATCGGCACGCGGTCGGCGCCCGTTGACGAAGCATGACTTCTCTTCGCAAACTCGGCTCCTCCGACCTCGAGGTCTTCCCGCTCGCCCTCGGCGGCAACGTCTTCGGCTGGACCGTCGACGAACCCGCCGCCTTCGCCGTGCTCGACGCCTACGCCGCCGCGGGCGGCAACTTCCTCGACACCGCCGACTCCTACTCGGCGTGGATCGAGGGCAACAGCGGGGGCGAGTCCGAGACGATCATCGGCCGCTGGGTCAAGGCCCGCGGCAACCGCGATGACATCGTGATCGCCACCAAGGTCAGCCAGCACCCCGAGTTCCCGGGCCTGTCCGCCGCCAACATCAAGGCCGCCGCCGACGCCTCCCTGCGCCGGCTGGGCACCGACCACATCGACCTCTACTTCACGCACTTCGACAAGACCGAGGTGCCCGTCGAGGAGATCGTCGGCGCGCTGGACGAGCTGGTGAAGGCGGGGAAGGTGCGGCACATCGCCGCCTCCAACATCTCGCCCGAGCGCCTCCAGGAGTCCGTGGAGTTCTCCGACCGCGAGGGCCTGGCCCGGTACGTCGCCCTCCAGCCCCACTACAACCTGGTCTCGCGCGACACCTACGAGGGCGGTCTCCAGGACCTCGCCGCCCGCTTCGGCCTCGCCGCCGTCCCGTACTTCGCGCTGGCGTCCGGCTTCCTCACCGGCAAGTACCGGCCCGGTACGACGGTGGACAGCGCCCGCGCCCCCCGCGCCGCCCAGCACCTCGACACGGAGCGGGGCCGACGGGTCCTCGTCGCCCTGGACGAGATCGCACAGGCCCACGACGCCCAGGTCGCCACGGTCGCCCTGGCGTGGCTCGCCGCACAGCCGACCGTGGCCGCGCCGATCGCGTCCGCGCGGACGGTCGAGCAGCTGCCGGCGCTGCTGGGGGTGGCGGAGCTGGAACTGACGGACACGGAGATCACGAGCCTGACCCGGGCCTCGGCCTGACCTCCTGCTATCGGTAGGGGTTGGGGGCGGGGTACGGCCCTCCGGGATACCCGTAGGCCTGCCCTGCCGGGTACCCGGAGCTGTGCCCCTGGGGGTACCCGTACGCCTGGGGGTGCCCGTACGCCTGGGGGTGCCCGTACGACGACCCGTACGACCCGTACGACGACCCGTACGACGACCCGTGCGACCCGTAGGCCCCGTACATCGGCCAGGGCGGCGCAGCCATCGGTACGGGTACCGGAGGGGCCGTCATCCGGGCCGCGTGGTCCAGCGCGGGCCGGGCGACGTCCTTGCGGCGCCACAGCTCGTTCAGCAGCTCCCGTTCCCGGACGACGAAGTCGGCGTTCGCCCGCCCCCGCCGGCCGCGATGCCGCAGGAACGCGAGGGACGTCGCGTACGCCTCGTACCGGGCCACCTCCCGCGCCGCCGGCCGGCCCAGGTGGCGGCCCGCGTACACCCGGGCCAGCCGCCGGGCCCGCATCGAGCCGAGCGCGAACGGCTCGGCCGGGGTGAGCCAGCCGGCCGCCGCGTAGGCGGGCAGTTCCTCGCGCACCGTGCGCAGCTCGCGTTGGCGGGTCCACACCACCAGCCAGGTGAGCAGCCCGAACGCGGGCACCATGATCGCCACGTACACCGCGAAGAAGCCGAACTCGCCGAACGACGAGGAGCCGTTCCACAGGGCGTGCATGCCCATGGCGAGGAGCAGCCCGGCCAGCGGGAGCAGCGCGCGACGCAGTGGCCGGCCCTCCCCGGAGAGCGCGGCGATGCCGAAGCCGATGCCGGTCAGGACCGTGAACAGGGGGTGCGCGAACGGTGACATGACGACGCGCACGAAGAAGGTCGCGGCGGTGACGGAGGAGATCCCGCTGTCGCCGGTGAGCTGGTCGGTGCCGAAGGCGGTGCCGAGATAGAGGATGTTCTCGGTGAACGCGAAGCCGGTGGCGGTGATCCCGGCGATGACCACGCCGTCGACGATCCCGGTGAAGTCCCGCCTGCGGAAGAGGAAGACGAGCAGGACGGCGGCGGCCTTGGCGGACTCCTCCACGACCGGCGCTATGACCGTCGCCCCCAGGGTGTCGGCACCGGACGGGTCGGCGGTCGCCATCGCTATCCATCTCGTCGCGAAGCTGTTGGCGACGATGGCTATCAGCGCCGCCGCGCACGCACCCCAGGCGAAGGCGAAGACCAGGTTCCGCCAGGGTCCGGGCTCGACCCGGTCGAGCCACCGGAACACGGCGACGAGCAACGGCACCGGCAGCACGGCGAGCCCGAGCCCGACCAGGAAGCCCTCCGTGCCGGTCTGTTCGCGTACCAGCGCCAGGATGACCAGGCCGGACAGCGCGAGCAGCGTGATCAGCGCCCCGTACCGCACCCCTCTGTGCTGCCACCAGTGCGCGTGCCGGAGGACGCCGTCCTCGGGCGCCCCGCCGGGATACGGCGGATGCGGCGGGTAGGGCGGGAACGGGGGACTGATGGCCACGGCATCGACCCTAACGAGGGAGGGGACTGTGGTGGACGGCGTCGGTAGGTCAGTGATCCCCGCGCCGGACGTCCTGTGGGCTTCCCTGCGGGACGCGATGCTGTACGCGCCGGAAGAGCAGATCGTTCACCACATGACCCTTGTCCAGCCCCTGCCCCTCGAAACGGGTCAGCGGCCGGAACTCGGGCCGGGGCGCGAACCCGCCGTCGGCCTGGGTGTTCTCGAAGTCGGGGTGCGCGGTGAGCACCTCCAGCATCTGCTCCGCGTACGGCTCCCAGTCCGTGGCGCAGTGCACGATCGCACCGGGCTTCAGCCGGGTCGCGGCCAGGTCGAGGAACTCCGGCTGGATGAGGCGCCGCTTGTGGTGGCGCTTCTTGGGCCAGGGGTCGGGGAAATAGACGCGCAGTCCGTCGAGCGAGTCCGCCGGCAGCATCTCGCGCAGCAGGATGATCGCGTCGCCGTTGGCGACCCGGACGTTGGTCAGGCCGTTGTGATCCGCGAGGTTGAGCAGGTTGCCCTGCCCGGGCGTGTGCACGTCCACCGCGAGGATGTCGGTGTCCGGGTCGGCGGCCGCCATCTGCGCGGTCGCCTCGCCCATGCCGAAGCCGATCTCCAGCACGACGGCACGGTCGTTGCCGAACAACTCGGCGAGATCGACGGGATGCCCGTCGATGTCGAGCCCCCACTTGGCCCACAGCCGCTGCAGGGCGTCCGCCTGCCCGGCCGTCACCCGACTGCGCCGGGGCTGGAAGCTCCGGATCCGCCGCTCGAAGTGCGACCCGGCGGGATCGGCCCTGGGCCCGTCGGGGAACCGGGGCTCCCCCTTGGCGCGGGTATGCCGAACGGACTCACCCGGATGGTGCTCGCCGCCGGGAGAGGCCTGGGGGAATTCGGGGGTATTCACGGAATCAGACACAGTGCGAACGATTTTACGGCGAGAGGACAAGTGGGTACGGCGGACGGCCGGCCATGGCACGGCACCGGCGCAGTCGTGGGGGCGGCCGGGAGCTCCGGCAGTCGTGGGCTGCCTTGCGTGTGGGGTGCCCCGCGCGTGGGCTGCCTTGCGTGTGGGCTGCCTCGCACGTGGGGTGCCTTGCAGGTGGGGTGGCCCCGCGCGCGGGCGGGCCCGCAGGCACTCGGCCGCTCAGAGAATCGGCCGCTCAGGCACTCGGTCGCTCAGGCGCTCGCCAGTGCGCTCAGCGTTCTGCGGGCCACCTCCCGTCCGATCGGCAGTGAGGCCGTTGCCGCCGGAGAGGGGGCGTTCAGGACGTGTACCGCGCGCGGCCCCTCCCGGATCAGGAAGTCGTCCACCAGACTGCCGTCCCGCAGGACCGCCTGCGCTCGTACTCCGGCCGCCGCCCGCACCAGATCCCCCTCCTCCACCGCCGGCAGCAGCCGACGCACCGCGTCCACGAACGCCCCCTTCGACACCGACCGCCGCAGCTCCCCGATGCCGTACCGCCAGTGCCGCCGCCCCAGCCGCCACACCCCGGGCCACGCCGCCGTGGCCACGGCCTCCCCGGGCCGTACGACGCCCCATCCGTACCCCTCGCGGGCCAGCGCCGGCACGGCATTGGGGCCGATGTGCACGCCCCCGTCGATCCCCCTGGTCAGATGCACGCCGAGGAACGGGAACGCCGGATCGGGCACCGGATACACCAGCCCGCGCACCAGCTCCGGCCGTGCCAGCTCGTAGTACTCGCCCCGGAACGGCACGATCCGCACCTCGGGCTCGTCCCCCGTGAGCCGGGCGACCTCGTCGCAGTACAGCCCGGCGCAGTTCACCAGCACCCGCCCCCGTACGACGTCCCCGCGCGCGGTGCGCACGGCGACCCCGCGCTCCGGTCGCCGATCGACCTGCACGACCCGCGCGCCGTACCGGATCTCCGCCCCGGAGGCCTCCCCCAGCCGCCGCGCCACGGCCGTGTAGTCGCAGATCCCGGTCGTCCGTACGCGTATGGCGGCGAGCCCGCGCACCTCGGGCTCGTACTGCGCGATCTGGGCGGCGCCCAGCTCCCGCACCGGGATCCCGTTCTCCCGACCGCGCTGCACGAGCGCGTGCAGCCGGGGCAGCTCGGCCCGCGCCGTGGCGACGATCAGCTTGCCGGTCACCGAGTGCGGGATGCCGTACTCCGCGCAGAACTTCGTCATCTCGGCGGCGCCCCGCACCGCGTACCGGGCCTTCAGCGACCCCGGCCGGTAGTAGATCCCGCTGTGGATGACCCCGCTGTTGCGCCCCGTCTGATGCCGGGCGACGCCGGGCTCCTTCTCCAGCACCGTGACCCGGGTGCCCGGGGCGGCACGCGTGATCGCATACGCCGTCGACAGCCCGACGATGCCCCCGCCGACCACGAGCACATCACAGTCGTAAGCGATCTTCGGCACGTGCACCACCTCCCGGCTTCGATAGTGCACTGCGCCACTGACAACGCCTTCAAACCCGGGTGACGCCGGCACCCCCGAGGGGCGCGGGGAACCGCGCGACCGGCCACGGTCGACCAGCGCTCCCAAACCGGCATCAGCCGGGCAGACCGAAACGGCCGACCGAACGGCCGTACCGGTACCCGCACCGGTACCTGTACCGAGCGGAGTGACTACGCCGGAGTCATCAGCAGCGGCCGCGCCCGCTCCCGCAGCTCCACCACCCGCGGTTCGTCGCCGTACGGCTCCAGCCGGTGGAGCAGATCCTTGACGTACTCCGTGGTGCGGGCGGAGGAGATGCGCCCGGCGACCTCCACCGCCCGCACCCCCTGCTCGCAGGCCGCGTCGAGGTTCCCCGACTCCAGTTCGGCGACCGCGGAGACGACGAGCCGCAGCCCGTGCGACCGCACGAACTCCTCCGTCGGCTGCGACAGCGCCTGCTCGGTGAACCTCCGCACCTGACGTGGCGCCTTCAGATCCCGGTAGCACTCGGCGGCGTCCGCGGCGAAGCGGTCGTAGGAGTAGAAACCGAGCCAGGACGGGTCGTGATCGCCGTCACGGGACCGCTCCAGCCATCCCTCGGCGGCCTTCAGCGCCGCTCCGGCGGCATGCGCGTCCCCCGCGCGGGCATGCGCACGTGCCTCGACGAGCCGGAAGAAGCTCATGGTGCGGGCGGTGGCCAGCCCTCGGTTGCGTTCCAGGGCGGCCTGCGCGAGATCGACGCCCTCGTCGCCGAACCCGCGGTATGTCGCCTGCAGGGACATGGAGGCCAGGACGTAGCCCCCGAGAGGGACGTCCGCCGCGGCACGCGCGAGCCGCAGCGCCTGGATGTAGTACCGCTGCGCGGCCTCCTGCTGACCGGTGTCGAAGGCCATCCAGCCCGCCAGCCGGGTCAGTTCGGCGCTCGCCCCGAACAGGGCGCGCCCCACTTCGTCCGAGTACGAGCCGAGCAGCAGCGGCGCCGCCTCGACCCGCAGGCACTCCGGGACCATGGAGGAACGCCAGTCGCCGCCTCCGTACTTGGAGTCCCAGCGCCTGGCGTCCTCGGCGGCCTCCCGCAGCTTCTGCACATCGCTGTGGCCGACTTTGAGCGGTGCGCCGGACCCCTCCAGGAGGTGGATGTCGCGCGCCACCGAACTGTCGGCCGGGGTTATCAGCCACCGTGAGGCGGGCGTTGCGTACGCGCTTACTGCGAACGATCCGGCCAGCGACTGCCAGATGCCCCCCGAGCCGGCCCGGCGGCCCGCGAGATCGAGGCGATAGAGGTCGGTGGCCGAGCGGACGGCCTGGCCGACGTCTCTGGGGAAGGCGAGGCCCACTTCGGGCGCGGGATCCGCGTCCGCCAGGCCGATCTCATGGAGCGGCACCGGGCGGCCGAGCTTCTGCCCGATGGCGGCCGCGATGAGGTGCGGCGCGGCGCCCTGCGGCACCATGCCCTTCGACACCCAGCGCGCCACGGACGTCTTGTCGTAGCGAAGAGTCAACCCGCGTTGAGCGCCAAGATCGTTGACGCGTCGCGCGAGTCCTGCGTTGCTGATTCCCGCGAGGGCGAGAACGGCGCCGAGTTTTTCGTTCGGCCCGCGTTGCTCCCTGGACATTGCGCCACCCCTCGACACAGACGGCTGCCGCGCTGGCATAACCATGCGGCATTCGTAAACCCAGCGTAGTTCGCCGCATCCCAAGCGTTAAGGGGCATTCTTCCGGTTGGCGGGATTGTGGTCCGTACGAAAGTGTCGGCTCAGGTACGGACCGTTGCGGTGTGCTCCCGCTGTGTGGCCGTGCGCCCGGCCGTGCGCTCTTCTCCGGCCACCGCGGGAGCGGTTCCATGGGCCGTGCGTGGGTCGGCCCGCTGTACTGGATCCAGTGGGCTGGGGGACACCGCCGCCTTCATCCCCGCGGGCGGCGGAACGGTCCGGGGGGCGAACTCCGTCTCCCGGACCGGCGCGCGCCTTCGAGGCACGCGCGTGTGTACGGAGCGTGTGCGGAGCCTGCTCGGCGCGTTTCCAACACCGGACGTACGCCGGGGATTTGGCCGAAAAGCGACCCTGTGTTCCATGAGTGACAACGCCTCCCACCATGGAAATCGAGGGCGCGCAGGGCGTCCTGGGGGAGCGTACCGGGGGCGCATTCAGGTCGCGGACACCGGGGTGCGCACCGCCGTCCCGGGCGGCGCCGACTCGTTCACACGGGCGCACTCTCCGGATCACAAGCGGCGCAGCCTCCTTCTGCAGCGCGTTCTTCGTGGCAGCATGGTGAACCGTTCGTACGGTGCACTCGGTTGTCCACAGCCTGTGGAGGCGTCGATGCGGTGGTTGGTGGGTTGGAGCAGCACCGCCGCGGGCGCGTTGGGCGGGTCCGTCGGCTACGACGGTCGGCACGACAGCGGCGCGGCGTACGGGGGCCAGGAGGGCCGAGAGGCCCAGGGAGGCCAAGTCGGCTACGAGGGCGAGACCTTGCAGCCGGTCGGCTCCCAACTCCTGTGGGGAGACCCCGATCCGCTGTGGGCGGTCGGCGACTGGCGTCCCGACGAGGTGCGGGTGGTGAAGGTCGACGCCCAGACCCGGATCGCGGTCCTCGGCACGTGCGGGGCGACCGACGAACAGCTGCGTGTCGGACTGTTCGCCGCGCGCGGAGGGGCACTTCGGCACCTGACGGCCTGGCCGGGCAGCTACACGGCGATCGCCCAGGTCGGCCGGCGCATCACCGTCTGCGGCGATCTGGCGGGCGCGCGCCCGGTGTTCCACACCCCCTGGGCGGGCGGCACGGCGTACGCGACGGCCGCGCTGCCGCTGGCCGACCTCGTCGAGGCCAACCTCGACTTCGGCCACCTGGCGGCCCTGCTCGCCGCCCCCGACGTGCCGGCCGCGCTGCACGACTCCACCCCGTACGACGGCGTGCGTCGCATTCCGCCGGGGCATGCGCTGATCCTTCGCGCCGGGGCGCGCGAGGTCGCCGGGTACGAGCCGGTCGCCTCGCTCGCCGTGGCGGCGCCCCCGGCCGACCCGGACAGCGCGGTCGACGCCGTGCGCGACGCGCTCATCGAGGCGGTACGCGCGCGTCTGTCCGCGCCCCGGCACGTCCCCGACATCGACCCCGGCCCGGTGCCCGGCATGGGACCCGCCGAACGGCGCGCCGCGCGCGGGATGCCCGTTCCCGGCATCGGCGCCGACCTGTCCGGCGGCCCGGCCTCCGGCACGCTGGCGCTTCTCGCGGCGGGCCTGCCCGGCATGCCGGGCACCCTGCTCGGCCACGGCACGGGCGCGGGGGAGCGGCTGGTGGCCGTCACCTTCAACGACCTGGCCGTCGGGGGCCGCGAGGCCGAACTGGAACGGGCCGGCGCCCTCGCGGCCAACCCGCGCCTGCACCACGTCGTCGTGGCCGGCGGCGAGGAGACGCTGCCGTACGCCGACCTGGACGGCCCGCTGACCGACGAACCCGGCCCCAGCCTGGTCCTGGCCGCCCGCCACCGCGCGCGTCTCGCAGCGGGCAGCGCGGACCACTTCACGGGTTACGGCGCCCGCCAGGTCCTGGACGCCCACCCGGCCCGCCTGGCGGACCTGCTGATGGACCGCAAGCGCCGCCACCTCGTGCGCCCGGTGGCCGCGCTCACCAAGGCGGACGGCTCCGTGCTCGTCCCCGCGCGCGTGTACGGCGCCGCCCGCCGGCTGGCCCGTACGCCGTACCGCGCGGGTGTGGAGGGTCTCGCCGAAAGACTCCTGCACCGCAGCTTCAGTTTCGACGACCCCTCAGGCGCCGTAGGGGCCTCCCTCGCGGCCCTGACCTGGGGCGGAGCGGGCCCGGCCGCGCGCTGGCTCACGGGGGAGGCGCTGGCTGAAGTATCGGTTCGCCTACAAGGGGCCACGCATCGCACCGGCGTGGGACCGGGCCAGCGTCCGGGCGACTATCGCGCGCGTGCGGCCCTCACCCGGCACGCCATGGACCTGCGCGTCCTGGAACAGGCCGTCGAGATCCGCTCCCAGCGACTGCACGCCCCGTTCCTCGACAACCAGGTCGTCCGCGCGTGCCGTGCGCTCCCCGAGACCCTTCGTGTGCAACCGGGGGCGCGTGCGGCGATCCTGCGCACCGTCCTCAAGGGCGCCGGCGTCACCGACCTCCCGCACGGCTGGGGCGCCCCCTCCCAGGCGTCCGCCGACGCGGCCGCCCGGGCCGGCCTCCGCATGGCAATGGACCCGCTGCTCACCCTCTTCGAAGCACCGCTCCTCGCGGAGGCGGGCCTGATCGAGGCGAGAGTCGTCCGCAAGGCCCTCAGAGCCGCAGCGGCAGGCGAACCCCTCCCCCTGGACGGCCTCGCCGACCTGATCTCCCTGGAACTCTGGCTCCGCCGCCTCCTCTCCCGCAGAGGCACCTGCTGGACAGGCACCCCGGCCCGCGCCCGCGCGGTACCGGCAGGCATCGCCCCACAGAGACGGGCGGTCTCCTCCGGAGGGTGAGGGCGGGGTCGGCAACGGCCATGCCCGGCCCCCGCATCGCCTGCTGCCGCGAGGCGGTCGGTCCTGCCCCGCCCACGTGCCCGCCTCCGCCGCCCCTGCCCGGCTCACGCCTGCCTCCGCCGCCCCTGCCCGGCAACCCGACGGCAAACCTGATGCCCCGCGTCCGTGCCCCGGCGACAATGACCGGGTGCGGTACAGAATCCTGGGCGTCACCCAGACAGCGGACGACCAGGGCATCGCCGTATCCCTCCCCGGCGCCCGGCTCCGCGCCCTGCTCACCGCTCTGGCCCTGCGCCCGGGCCGGCTCACCGCCCCGGGAGCCCTCATCGACGAGGTCTGGGCCGCCGACCCGCCCCAGGACGCCCCCGCCGCCCTCCAAGCGTTGATCGGCCGTCTCCGCCGTGTCGTCGGCAAGGACGCCGTCGTCTCCGCCCCGGGCGGCTACCGGCTCGCCGCGACCGAGGACGACGTCGACCTGTTCGTCTTCGAGCGGCTCGTACGCCAGGGCACCGAGGCCCTGCGGCAAGGCGACCCGGCCACTGCCGCGCGCACCCTCGACGACGCCCTCGCGCTCTGGCGCGGCCCGGCCCTCGCCGACCTCCCCGACCGCACCCCGGCCGCCCGCCCCGAGGCCCTCCACCTGGAGGCGGCCCGCGCCCGCGCCGAGGCGGACCTCCTCCTCGGCCGCGCCCGCGAAGTCCTGCCGCGCCTGACGGAACTGGCCGCCACGCACCCCTACGACGAACCGCTGCACGCCCTCCTCATCCGCGCCCTGCGCGACACCGGCCGTGACGCCGACGCCCTCGCCGCGTACGAGACCGCCCGCCGCACCCTCGCCGACGGCCTCGGCGCCGACCCGGGCCCGGACCTGCGCGCCCTCCACGCCGAGCTGCTGAACCGCCCCGAGAGCCGCCCCCGGACGACCTCCCTCACCGGTCTCCCCCCGCTCCGACTCCCCCGACGGACCGGCAACATCCGTCCGCGTCTTACCTCTTTCGTGGGCCGGGAACCCGAGCTCGACGCCATCCGTTCCGAATTGCACAGGGCCCGTCTGGTCACGCTCACCGGACCGGGCGGCTCTGGAAAGACCCGTCTCGCCGAGGAAGCCGCCGCCGGGCTCCCGCAGGCGTGGCTGGTCGAGCTGGCGCCGCTCGACCGGCCGGAGGCGGTGCCCGGCGCGGTGGTCAGTGCCCTCGGTCTGCGCGAGACCGCATTGATGACCACCGAGCCGGCGACCCCGCGGGACGACCCGGTCGCCCTGCTCGTCGAGTACTGCGCCCCGCGCAGCCAACTCCTGATCCTTGACAACTGCGAACATGTCATCGGCGCGGCCGCCGCCCTCGCCGAGACGCTCCTCACCCGCTGCCCGGAGCTCACGATCCTCGCCACCAGCCGTGAACCCCTGGGCGTGCCCGGCGAGTCGGTCCGCCCGGTCGAACCCCTCCTCCCCGACCAGGCGCGCCGCCTCTTCACCGAGCGCGCGACCGCCGTCCGCCCCGACGCGGCCGTCCTCCTGCGGGACGAGGCGGCGATCGCGGAGATCTGCCGACGGCTGGACGGGCTGCCGCTCGCCATCGAACTCGCCGCCGCCCGGCTCCGGCTGCTCACCCCACGCCAGATTGCCGACCGCCTCGACGACCGCTTCCGCCTCCTCACCTCGGGCAGCCGTACGGTCCTGCCCCGCCAGCAGACCCTGCGAGCCGTCGTCGACTGGTCCTGGGACCTGCTCGACGAACCGGAGCGCACCCTGCTGCGCGAGCTGTCCGTGTTCGCGGGCGGCTGGGACCTGGAAGCCGCGGAGGCCGTGTGCTCCGGCCCGGTCGCCGACCTGGTCGGAGCGCTCGTCGACAAGTCCCTCGTCGTGGCCGCCCCCTGCCGGCGGCACGGCGGCGACGACATGCGCTACCGCATGCTGGAGACGATCCACGAGTACGCCACCGAGCGCGCCGCCGAACTCCCGCACCACCGCGCGGCGGCCGAACGGCGACACCGGGCGTGGGTGCGCGCGCTCGTCGAGCGGGCCGACCCACTGCTGCGCTCCGCCGAGCAACTCCCCTGGATCTCCCGCCTGGAGACCGAGCTGGACAACATCCGCGTGGGCCTGCGGCGTGCGCTCATGGCGGGCGCGGAGGAGGAGGCCGCCGCCCTCTGCCTGGCCATGGGCTGGTTCTGGTGGCTCCGCAACTACCGCATCGAGGGCGCCGAGTGGACCGACCGCAGCCTGCGCCTGGGCGCGGTCCTGGACACACTCCAGCCCACGCGCGGGGGCGACGCCGTCGTCCCCGACCTTCCCGTCCCCGACCTTTCTGTCCCCGCCGACCTCGCCGCCCGCATGGCCGCCGTGGACCCGGTCGACGCCTTCCTCGACGAGCCCACCACGACGGCCGACGACGCCCGCCCCGAGCAGGGCCACCGGCGCCCGAGCGATCACCGGCACCCGCACCGCATGAACCTGCGGATGCAGCACCTGTTCCTGTTGTCCGAGGGGCCGAAGGACGTGGCGGAGAGCCCGCGCCGCCGGGAGTACCTCGCCCGCCTGCGCGCCGCCTACGAGCCGGGCGGCCCGCAGTCGGCGCGGATGCCCGGCATGCTCTGGCCGCTGACGTCCTTCCAACTGCGGGACAGGGTGGACGCCCGGGGCGTCCTGGACGCGGCCGTCGCCAACTGCCGTGCCCACGGCGGCGACTGGGAGCTCGGCTGCACCCTGATGTTCCGCACGCACATGGTCGTCGACTCGCCCGGCGGACTGCACGGGGTGGACGACGACCTGGCGGAGCTGCGGCTGCTCAGCCTGCGCGTCGGCGACCGCTGGATGCGGGCCCAGGTGTGCGGCGCTGCGGGCGAGGCGGCGATGGCGCGCGGCCGCTTCGCGGAGGCGGAGCAGGAGTACCGCGAGGCGCTGCGGCTCGCCCATGAGGTCGGGGCGTACACCGAAGCGCCGTTCCTCATCGCCCGGCTCGGGGAGATCGCCTTCCGGTCGGGTCATGTCGAGGGCGCCATGGAGGCGCTGGACGAGGCGAGCAGCGCCGCCGACCGCCACGGCCTGCCGGACGTCCGGGCGTTCGTCCTGCTGATGCGGGGCTACATCGCGCTGCAGCAGGGCGATGTCGCGCACGCGCGTGTGCTGGTCGAAGAGACCCGCGCGGCGATCGGGGAGGGCACACCGCCGCCCCAGTTCACGGCGGCGCTGGGCATGCTCGACGGCGACCTCACAGCCGTCGAGTCCGGGCCGGAGCACGGACTGCCGGTGCTCGCCGACACGCTGCGGCAAGCGGTGGCCGACCAGTGCGCGGAGGCGATCACGGCGTCGATCGTGGACACCGCGGCGGACCTGCTGGCCCGGCTCGGCGACTTCCCGTGCGCGGCCCGTCTCCTCGCGGCGGCCGACGGACTGCGCGGCCCCTATCCGCGTCCCGCACCGGAGCACACCCGGGCCGAGCGGACCGAGGCCGCGGCCCGCGAGGCCCTGGGCGCCGAGCGCTACGCGGCCGAGCGCGCCCTGGGCAAGCCCCTGACCGCGACCGACGCCCTGCACGAGCTCATGGAGGCCATGCGCCGCCACCCCTCGACGGCCGAGCAGCCGCACGCTCCCCGGCACTCAGCCCCTAGGAGCAGGTGAACCTGGACTCCGCCCAGTCCGCGAGCGCCACCGAGTCCAGGTGACTGTGCGGCTCGACCACCAGACGCACGCTCGTGCGACCGCTGAGGTTCACATGCACGGGCACGGCCGGGTCGCCGCCCTTGATCACCCCGGACGACCAGAGCCGGTTGTCGTCGGCGTAGACGGAGAAGGAGACCTTGCCGAGCTTCATCGTCAGGTCGTCGACGCCGACGAACGCGTCGTAGGAGGTGCACTTCCGGTTGAGGTCGACGGTGACGGAGGAGTGGCCGTGCACGGTCACCCCGGGCGCGTACTGCCGGTCCGCGATGGACAGCGCGTTGCGCTGCCACACCCAACTGCTGTCGCGGAGCCGGATCTCGGGCTCGGTGCCGTCGCCGTGGACGTCGAAGGCGAGCTCGCTCAGCTGGTAGACGACCGGGGCGGGCGGAGGCGTCGGAGTCGGAGTGGGCGTAGGGCTGGGCCTCGGAGCCGGAGCGGGCGTCGGGGTGGGCGTGGGTGTCGGTGTCGGGGTCGGTGTGGGCGTCGACCTGGGCGTGGGGGTCGGCGTCGGGGCCGCTACCGGGACGATCGCGGGCGGCTCCGGCTCAGGTTCCTCAGCCGGCGCAGGCGTCGGGGTGGGCGTGGGTGTGGGTGTCGGCTCCTCGGGCCGAGCGACCGGCGCCGGTGCGGAGGCGGGCGTTCTGGCCTCGGGCTGCTCGGCCGGGCTGTCGTTGCCGACGAGCGCGAGGGCCACCACGGCGGCCGCCACCGACACCACACCTGCCGCGATACCGGCCTTCACGGGCGCGCCCAGCCCCTCGGAGGCCGCCGCCCCGCCTCCGGAGCCCGCCCCGCCGGAGGAACCGCTCGCCGCGGTGGCCGCCCCCGCAGCACCTGCGGCCCCCGCTCCGGCGCCCCCGGCGATGAGCGCGAGCGCCTTGGCGTACCCGGCGGCGCCGAACCAGCCGATGACCGCGATCGGTACGACGGCCGGGATGCTACTGGCGACCTCCTCGATCTGCAGGGCGGCCAGCCGGCACTTGGCACACTCCTCCAGGTGCTTGCGCAGCCCCCGTTCCGCGCGGGTGCGCAGCCGGCGACGGGCGTAGGTGCCGAGCTGGTCGGCGTAGCGGGCGCACTCCTCGTCGCTGGTGAGGGTGGCGCTGACATGGGCCTGGAGGTAGGCCTGCTTGAGGCCCTCGCGGGCCCGGCTGGCGAGCACGCGCGTGCCGTTGGCGTCGAGGCCGAACAGTATGGCGACCTCGCTCGGCGACTCGTCCTCGACCTCCGTGTGCCACAGCACCGCCTGCCAGCGCTCGGGCAGCGAGCGGAAGGCCTGCATGGCCATGGACTGCTCGGCCTCGTGCATGGCGCGCACATCCGCGCCCAGGTCCAGCGTGTCGTCGTCGGACACCTCCGCGGGGCGGGCGGACTGCGCCGAGAACACCGCGAAGTCGTCGACGAGCTGCTCCCGCTTCGCCGACCGTGTCCAGCCCGCGGCCACCCGTCGCACGGAGGTGAGGAGATAAGCGCGGACGGCGTACTCGGGTCCAGAGCCCCCGCGCACCGCCTGGAGCATGCGGGCGAAGACCTCGGCGGTGAGGTCGTCGGCGGTGTGGGCGTCCCGGCAGCAGGTGCGGGCGTAGCGGCGCACGGCGTCGGCATGACGCCGGTACAGCTCCTCGTACGCCGTGTCGTCGCCCGAGCGCATCCGGCCGATCAGATCGGTGTCGGCGGGCGGCACGTCCCGCGGCGGCGGCAGGATCCCGTCCGCACGCCACTCGCGCTGCGCCGGAACGGTGCCCTCCGACGGATCGGCCCGAGGACCCTCCCGACCGCTCACGCGTCTGCCCTGGTTCGGCACCTGTGGCGAGGTCGGGCCGTCGGCCTTCGCGTCACCGTCACCGGGTGAACCGACTGACTCGTCCTGACCGTCAACGCTCATCGCGGAAAGCCCCCGCCGCCTGCCCAACAACCAGTCCCGACCACCGGGTCAGAGTGCCATATTGGCTTTTGGTCAGTACCCCGTCGGACGGGCCGTCCACTCGTCCGTGGGGACTTGTCGCAGTCCAGTACTAAGGTTCACCCATACGGGGAAGGTTCAACTGTCCTTCTGTGGGCAGGAGTTGAGCCGAGCGCTCGAAATATCCCGAATGTCCGACCCCTGTCCGGTGCGGTGGACGGGAGGTGGGGGCGGCGCGGCACCCCCACCCACAGTCACCCTTTCGAGCTCACGAGGACCGGGACCGCAGGCCCTCCAGCAGGATGTCCAGCAGTCGAGCCGAGGCCGCCGCCTGCTGGGCCGGGTCCGGCAGCGAGGGCGCCGCCGTCGCGATGACCAGCAGCACATCCGACACCGACACGTCGACGCGCAGTTCGCCCGCCTCCCGCGCCCGCTCCACGAGCCGGCCCACGACCTCGAGGAGCGCCGCGGCACCGGTGTCGTCGACAGCGGCCGTCGTGCCGTCCTCCGGGACGAGCCGCAGTTCGCCGCCGCCCGGCTGGGTCCGCTGCTGCGGCACCCGCGCCTCTTCGGTCGACCCGCCCTCGGTGCCGTCCTCCGCGACCCCGACGCGCAGCACCTGCGGCGGCAGCAGCCGCCCGGCGCCGGACGCCACGGACGTCCGCAGGAAGCGCGACAGCGCCGACCACGGTTCGTCCTCCTGGCCGAGCGCCGTCCGGGCCTGGTCGGTCAGCCGAGAGGTCTCCTCCTCGGCTATGCGCCGCACCAGGACGTCCTTGCTCGGGAAACGCCGGTACACCGTGCCGACCCCGACCCGCGCGCGCCGCGCCACGTCCTCCATCGGCGCGCCGTACCCCAGCTCGCCGAACACCTCCCGCGCGGCCCGCAGTACGTGTTCCAGATTGCGCTGTGCGTCCACGCGGAGCGGCGCTGTGCGCGCGCCCTCTCCGCGTCCGTTGCCCATTGCCGTGCCGACCGCACCGACCGCGCCGCCGGTTGCGAGCGTCGGCGCGGACGACCAATGCGAGTTCTGAATGTGCATGAATGATCCCCCGGTAATGACGTCTCCCCCCGGAGACTTTCCCCGCCATAGAAATCCGGGGCGTGGAACACAGGGGACGGCGGCCTCCTCGGGCCCGCCCGTCGCAGACCCGCAGAGCGCTTCCCCCTGACACCCCGTCGACATACGAACATAGTTGAGAGGCAGTCAATTCAGAAGGGGCAGGTTCCGCACGGAGCGCCCCCCGATCGGAGTACGGGCCGTATACGTCCCGATTGAGCCCCATCCCCCACCCCGGTGCACACCCGCTGACCTGCGCTCCTGATCCGTACTCGGGTGTTTCGGCCAACCCGGGGCGGGGCCGACTCGCGGTCACACAAATTGTCGAGGCTGTGGACAAACTCCGGCGGCCGGTGCGTCATGGGGGAGTGAAGGAACGTGCGCGCATTCTCGTTGTCGGCGGTGGCTACGTCGGGATGTACACGGCCCTGCGGCTCCAGCGGAAGCTGCAACAGGAACTCGGCCGGGGCGAGGCCGAGATCACGGTCGTCACACCCGACCCGTACATGACCTACCAGCCCTTCCTGCCCGAGGCGGCCGCGGGGTCCATCTCCCCCCGGCACGTCGTCGTGCCCCTGCGCCGCGTCCTGCCGCACTGCCGGGTCGTGGTCGGCGAGGTCACCGCCGTCGACCACGCCAAGCGCACCGCCACCCTCACCACCCTCGCCACCGACGAAGAGGGCACCGGCCCCCAGCAGCTGGCGTACGACGAACTCGTCCTCGCGCCTGGCTCCGTCTCCCGCACGCTCCCCGTCCCGGGCCTGGCCGACCACGCCATCGGCTTCAAGACCGTCGAGGAGGCCATCGGGCTGCGCAACCACGTCATCGAGCAGATGGACATCGCCTCCTCCACCCGCGACCCCGCCATCCGCGACGCGGCCCTCACCTTCGTCTTCGTCGGCGGCGGCTACGCGGGCGTGGAGGCACTCGGCGAACTGGAGGACATGGCGCGCTACACCACGCGCTACTACCACAACGTCAAGCCCGAGGACATGAAGTGGATCCTGGTCGAGGCCTCCGACCGGATCCTGCCGGAGGTCGGCGCCGACATGGGCCGCTACACGGTCAGCGAACTGCGCCGCCGCAACATCGACGTCCGGCTGAACACCCGCCTGGAGTCCTGCGCCGACCGCATCGCCGTCCTCAGCGACGGCGCCCGCTTCCCGACCCGCACCGTCGTGTGGACCGCCGGCGTCAAACCCCACCCGCTGCTCGCCGCCACCGACCTCCCGCTCAACGAACGAGGTCGGCTGAAATGCACCCCCGAGCTGACCGTCGACGGCGTCACGCACGCGTGGGCGGCCGGAGACGCCGCCGCGGTCCCCGACGTGACGGCCGACGAGCCCGGCACGGAGACCGCCCCCAACGCCCAGCACGCCGTCCGCCAGGCCAAGGTCCTCGCCGACAACATCACGCGCTCCCTGCACGGCGAACCCCTCCAGACGTACTCCCACAAATACGTCGGCTCGGTCGCCTCGCTAGGCCTCCACAAAGGCGTCGCCTTCGTCTACGGACGCAAGCTCAAGGGCTACCCGGCCTGGTTCATGCACCGCGCGTACCACCTCAGCCGCGTGCCCACCTTCAACCGCAAGGCACGCGTGCTCGCCGAATGGACCCTCTCCGGCCTCTTCAAACGGGAGATCGTCTCCCTGGGATCACTCGAACATCCCCGCGCGGAGTTCGAACTCGCTGCCGGTGGAAAGCCTTCTGAGGAGTCTTCCGACGACCCGAAGGGGTCGTCCTGACGGATCCAGGAACTCCACCGGCCGCCCCCACGTATGACGAATGTCGGCCCGGACGGCGGCCACACTGCCAGACTGCTCCCTGCTCATAACCCCTCCCGAGCCCTCCCCGAGCCCTCCCCGAGCCCTCTCCGAGCCACCTTTTCGAGTCCCTCCCGAGCCCCACCCGGCGGGCCACCGCCCGCCCCACGACCCACGAGGCTGTTTCCCCGTGCTCCACACCCCGGGTGCTGTAACAATGTGCGGCCACCGCCGCGCGGCCCCCGGAGCCCAGGCCGGGCCCGGAGTCGGCCGACGACGACTACACGAGGCAAGGATTCGTGAACTTCACGCGCTGGAGCGCCCGGCTCCCCGGAACGCAGCGCCGCGCCGCCGCGCGAGCCGAGCACCCGGTCACCACCACGGACCGGCGGAGCGAGGGCTCGGTCCCCGCGGCCCGCGCCGAACAACTCACCGACGAGCCGCCCCCGGTGCCCGCGGTCGACGAACTCCCGGTCCGTGAGGTCCTCGACCGCGTCCCGGCCCTCGTCGCCCTCGTCCACGGCCCCGACCACCGCCTCGCCTACGTCAACGACGCCTACGCGGCGGCCTTCGGCGTACGCCCCTGCGGCGAACCGGCCGCCGAAGCCCTCCCCGAACTCCGCGACCTCGGGCTTCTGCCCCTCCTCGACCAGGCCCTGCGCAGCGGTAAGCCCCGCACCCTGAAGTCCCGCAAGGCACCCGACGGCCGCTCCTACACGTTCACCTGCACCCCGGCCGCCGAGGACAACGGCAAGGGCACCGTCCTGATCTTCGCCACCGACGTCACCGACCACGCCGAAGCCGCCGAACGCCTCAGAACCAGCGAACGCCGCCAACGCGAGACGGCCGTCACCCTCCAGCGCTCCCTCCTCCCCCAGGAGCTCGAAGAGCCCGACGACCTGCGCATCGCCGCCACCTACCAGCCCGGCGGCACCGAGGCCGCGGTCGGCGGCGACTGGTACGACGTCATCACCCTCGGCGGCGGCCGCACCGCCCTCGTCATCGGCGACGTCATGGGCCGAGGCGTGCGCGCGGCAGCCGTCATGGGCCAGCTCCGCACCGCGGTCCGCGCGTACGCCCGCCTCGACCTGCCCCCGCACGAGGTCCTCCAGCTCCTCGACGGCCTCGCCATGGAGATCGACGCCAACCAGATCGCCACCTGCGTGTACGCCATCCACGACCCGAACGAGGGCCGGCTGGTGTACGCCTCCGCAGGCCACCTGCCCATCCTGGTCCGCGACGAGAACGGCACCGTCCTGCGCGCGGCCGAGCCCACCGGCCCGCCCCTGGGCACCGGCGGCTGGATGCACGCCTCCGGCTCGATCCCCCTGGGCCCCGGCTCGACGGCAGTCCTCTACACGGACGGCCTGGTGGAACGCAGGGACGAAGACCTGGACGAAGGCATCGCCTCCCTGGAGCGCGCCCTGGCCGGCGCGACCGGCACCCCCCAGGTCGTCTGCGACCGCCTGGTCCGCTCGGCCGGCGTCACCGCCGACCACGACGACGACGTCGCCGTCCTCGTCCTCCAGCACCCGGCCCGCACCGGCCCCGACGGCGAGCTGTTCCGCAACGCGGCCCTGGAGCTCCTCGGCGGGGTCGAAGCGGCCCCACGCGCGCGTGCCTTCGCCTCCGGCGTCCTCACCAGCTGGCGCTTCCCGGCCGACCTGCACGACCTGGGCGTCCTCGCCACCAGCGAACTCGTCGCCAACTCACTCCAGCACGGCACCCCGCCCATGCGGCTGCGCCTGCGCCGCACCGACCGCCGCCTGATCATCGAGGTCACCGACGGCGACGACCACCTCCCGCGCCGCCGCCGCGCGGAACCGGGCGACGAATCGGGCCGCGGCATCGCCATCGTCGCCACGATCGCCTCCAGCTGGGGCAGCAGGCGCACCCCGGGCGGCGGAAAGGCGGTGTGGTGCGAGTTCGTCCTCCCGAAGCCCGACGGAACGAGCTCCCCCGCGCGCGGCACCTAGGCGAACACGCCCCCCGGTGCTAGTAGCTCCCCATGGCAGACGCAACGGGCTTTCATCTCACGGGAAGCGCCCCCCAGCGCTACGAACACTACGTCGCGCCCCTCATGGCGCCCTTCGTCACCGCACTCGTGGACGCCGCGGACCTCTACCCCGGCGCCACCGTCCTCGACCTCGCCTGCGGCACGGGCTTCGCGGCCCGCGCCGCCGCCGCACAGGCGGGCCCCACCGGCCGGGTCGCCGGCGCGGACGTCAACGAGGGCATGCTCAAGATCGCAGTGGCGTGCCACCCGCGCCTCTACCCGGACATCGACTTCACGGCCGCCCCCGCCCACGACCTCCCCTACCCCGACGCGGCCTTCGACGCCGTCCTCTGCCAACAGGGCGCCCAGTTCTTCCCCGACCTCGACGCGGCCCTGACCGAGACGGCCCGCGTCACCCGCCCCGACGGCCGCTTCGCCGCCACGGTCTGGGCCCGCCTGGACGACTCCCCGTACTTCACGGCCCAGTACCGGGCACTGGAGTGGCACGGCACCCCGGAGGCGGCAGCGGGCTACCGGACGGCCTTCATGGCCGCGGACCGCCTGACCGCCGCCCTCGATCGCGCGGGCTTCCGCTCGACCGCCCGCCGCGATCTCACCTTCGCCATCACCCTCCCCCCACTGGAGGACTACGTCACCGGCCACCTCTCCTCGATCCCCTGGGGCCAGACGCTCGTCGAAGCCGGCGGCGAGCCGGCCCTCACCCGCGTCGCCGACACGATCCGCACCCACCTCCCCGACGACACGACGACCTTCCCCTTCACGGCCACCCTGGTGACAGCGGTCCGCTGAACACGCGGAAGGCGGCCGCCGTCCCTTCGGACGACGGCCGCCTTCCACACGGCGAACCCTCGGGCGTCAGGCCTCCGCGCCCACCGGCTCCACAGCGGCCCCACCCCTGGCCACCACCCGCTTCCGCACCAGCCACGGCTGGTCCTGGACGGCGGTCAGCTGCCGTCCCAGCCGCAGCGCGAGGTAGGTGATCCCCAGCGAGAACAGCAGGAACGTCACGATGTACGGCGCGTGCAGCGAGGCCCCCATCGGCCCGCCCACCGCCGGCCCGACCGCCAGCGCAAGTTGCTTCACCAGGGCGAACGCCGAGTTGTACTGCCCCGCCATCCCCTCCGGCGCGAGATCGGCGACCAGCGGCGCGACCGTCGGCGACAGCATCGCCTCGCCCAGTCCGAACAACGCGTAGGTCGACACGAACGCGGCCGTCGCCATCGTCTGACTGCCGTGCCCGAGCCCGGCGTACCCGGCCACGGCCCACGCCACGGCCCAGAGCAGCCCGACGGCCGCGATCACCCGCGACCGCTTCTGCCGCTCGACGAACTTCAGCACTGCGAACTGCGCGATCACGATCACCGCCGTGTTGGCGGCCAGGGCGCTGCCGAGGGCGGACGTCGAGATCCCGGCGGCCTCGACCCCGTAGGCGCTCAGCCCCGCCTCGAACTGCCCGTAGCAGGCGAAGAACAGCACGAAGCCCAGCACGCACAGCTGCACCATGGCCCGATTGCCGAGCAGCTGCTTCCAGCTCCCCCTGGCGGACCGCGGGGCGTCCCCGACCTTCGGAGCGTGCGGCAGCCGCACCGTCGACAGCACCGCGGCCAGCAGCAGGAACATCGCGGCCTCGATGCCGAACAGCAGAGTGAAGGAGGAGACGCGCGTGGTGTCGACCAGATGTCCGCCGATCAGCCCGCCCACACCCAGCCCGAGGTTCTGCAGAAAGAACTGTGTCGCGAACGCCCGCGACCGCGTCTCCGCGGTCGAGCAGTCCACGATCATCGTGGCCAGCGCCGGCTGCATCACGGCCTGCCCGGCCCCGAGCGCGGCCGCGGCGGCCAGTACGGCCGTGGCGTTCCCGGCCAGTCCCAGGCTCAGCGCCCCGAGCGCGGCGGTGACCAGGGCGGCGAGCAGGACCGGCAGTGGGCCGCGGTGCACGATCGCCCGGCCGGCGAACGGCAGCACGATCAGCGCGGCCACCGCGAAGACGGCGAGGACGAGCCCCGCCGTCATGGCCCCCAGCCCGCGTACCTGCGCCACATAGACGTACAGGTAGGGGACGGTGAAGCCGAGCCCGAACGCGCTGAGTGCGTTGCCCACGTGGATCCGGCGCATCGCTGCGCCCATCGCCCTGGTCACGTTCACCTCTCTCATCTCTCAAGCAGTGCGGTTGGCGAGGGTCAGTACTTCTACTGCCTCAGTACTTAGAACCGAAGACTTCAAAGCTAAAGTTCGAAGCTAAACTGTACATCTCGAAGGACTTCGATGCGAACGAGCGACGTGCGATAGTGGCCACATGGGCGACACCCCCGGCAGCGCCGGCACGGGCGTCGGCGGCGAGCCGACCCTCGAAGAGCAGATCGCGGCCTACCAGCGCGAGTTCCGGGACCTCGACCCGCAGATCGAGAAGATCGTCTCGGCGCTGTCCCGCCTCAACCGCCGCATGAACGTCGCGTACGGCCGCCAGACCGCGGACCTCGGCATCAGCAACGCCGAGTGGGAGGTCCTCAAGGCCCTCGTCCTTTCCGGCGCTCCCTATCGCCTGGGCCCCAGCGACCTGGCCAAGCGCCTGGGCCTGACGCCGGCCGCGATGACCCATCGGATCGACCGCATGGTCGCCGAGGGACTGGTGACCCGTGAGCGGGACGAGTCCAACCGGGTCCGGGTGATCGTGGAGCTGACACCCGAGGGCCGCGAGAAGTGGCTGGAGGCGATGCGCATGGCGACGGTCTTCGAGGAGGAGCTCCTCCAGGACCTCTCCGCGGAGGAGCGCACGAGCCTCGGCGAGGTCCTGACCAGGCTTCTGCGCCGGGTGGAGCACGCCCAGCCGGACGCCGGCGGTCGGCTCAGCGACCTCGATTAAAAGATCTTGACAGGGGGTGCTTGACGCCGCCCTGCGAGGTAAGTAAAGTTCTCCGGGTTGCCACGGAGCCGTAACGGTTCTTCGGCAGCACCTCCGTCGCACTGGCGACACCACAAACCATCAGCACGATCTCCCCACGGGGTTGAATTCGGCGTGCCCGAATTCAATTCGATTTGGGGCCGGCAGCTCGATTAGGAGCTGCCGATCGGATCCGCTAAGGTTTGAGACGTCGGAACGGCCCAAGGGCCGCGAGGACAACCCCCTCTGACTGGGAATCAGCGCCGAAAGGATCTGATAGAGTCGGAACCGCCGGAAAGGGAAACCGCGAAACAAAAGCGGGAACCTGGAAAGCACCGAGGAAATCGGATCGGAAAAGGATCTGATAGAGTCGGAAACGCAAGACCGAAGGGAAACTGCCCGGAGGAAAGCCTGAGAGTGTCTCGGGTGAGTACAAAGGAAGCGTCCGTTCCTTGAGAACTCAACAGCGTGCCAAAAAT